>NZ_JBSGYT010000026.1:0-99474 GCF_053610645.1 Streptomyces sp. NPDC054883
CGCGTGGAGGGGCCCTGGTGCCGTACGGCACCAGGGCCCCGAAGGAACTGCTACACCATCTGCCGGCCCTGATACTGCGCCGGCTCCCTGTTTCCGCATGCCCGACCGTGATGCTGTCGGGGGCGCGGGGATCGCGGTTGCTTGACCGGAGACCACCTCACTATCGATGTCCTGCGGTACCCGGGCTCAACGCGTACGCCCGGGCGATCCTGATGGCGCTCGTTCCTCCGTTCTTCCCTCTTGATCAACTACCTACCTACGGGAACTGCCTACTGCTGGTGATGCGAACTGCTCAGTGGCCTGTG
The DNA here is from genome assembly GCF_053610645.1 of Streptomyces sp. NPDC054883. Classification (NCBI taxonomy): domain Bacteria; kingdom Bacillati; phylum Actinomycetota; class Actinomycetes; order Kitasatosporales; family Streptomycetaceae; genus Streptomyces; species Streptomyces sp. NPDC054883. The sequence continues at coordinate 306 of NZ_JBSGYT010000026.1, forward strand.
ACAGCGCCACTTCTCCGGCAGCCAGCCCCGTCGCCCGTCCTGCGTCTGCTCTGGCTTGGAACCCCACTGCCGGACTTCCCGGTGCGCGCGCCCGCAGCCGACGCCTTCACCAGGGGTACTGCTCACTGACTCCACTGCGGTACCTGCACTCGCGGGTACTGCTGCCCGGCAGTTTCATCTCTGCCAGGCCCTTCTGACTTCCCGTTACGAGAGAAACCATAACCACACCACGGCCCAATGTCTACTCCGACCGACGCAGATTTTTGCCTGTTCGACGGAGAGGTAATCGGAGTCGAACAGAGACGGGGAGCAGTCGGGCCACCCGGCACTCGCCGGGTGGCCGGCCAGGGGCCGGGCACGAGCACCGGGCAGGTGGGCCGGCACGGTCCCGCAGTAGCACGGAGTGCCCGGGCGGGCGGGCGGTGCTGCTCCCCTTCAGCCGGTGGAGGGTGCGGGACGGACCCGGATGACGATCTTGCCGCGGGCCTGGCCTGCCCGCAGACGGTCTATAGCCCGCGGGACTTCCGCCAGTGGGTACGTGCGGTCGACGGCCGGGGTGAGGGCGCCGGATTCGATGAGTTCCCGGAGTGCGTGCAGGTCCTCGGGGCGGGGAACGGAGGCCAGCACCCGCAGGCGGTGGCGGACGAAGGGGGACAGCAAGAGGGCCCAGAGCTGGCGTTGGGTTCCACCGGTCCAGCGGCCGCCGGTTTCGCCACCGACGAGGACCAGGTTCCCCCGGGGAGTCAGGATCCGGCGCAGTCGGGCCAGGGGACGGTTTCCCGCGATGTCCAGGACGAGGTCGTAGCGGTGGGTGCTGTCGGTCGGGTCCTCGTGCGTGTAGTCGATGACGTCGTCGGCGCCCAGGGAGCGGACCAGGTCCGCCTTGGGGCCGCTACAGACGGCCGTGACGTGGGCGGCCCCGAGGGCTTTGGCGAGTTGGAGTGCATAGGTTCCGACTCCGCCGGCGGCACCGATGACCAGGACCCGGTGGCCGGGCTCCAGCCGGCCGAGGCGCAGGGCCTGGAGCGCGGTGCGCGCGGAGACCGTGACGGCCGCCGCCTGTTCGGGGGTCAGCCGGGCCGGCCGCAGGGCCAGCTCGTCCTCGTCCGCGCAGGCGTATTCCGCGAAGGAGCCGGCACAGGTGCCGTACGCCTCGTCACCCGGGCGGAAGCGGGTGACGCCCGGCCCGACGGCCTCGACGCGGCCGGCGACGTCCATGCCGCGCACGCGCTGCTTCGGCGCGCGCAAGCCGAAGCCCGCGGCGCGGATCGCGTAGGGCATGCCGGCCATCAGGTGCCAGACGCCCTGGTCCACGCCGGCCGCGTGAACCCGCAGCAGCACTTGGCCCCGGCCGGGTACGGGCTGGTCGATTTCGTCGAGGCGCAGGACGTCGGTGGATCCGTAGACGTCGTGGACGATGGCTCTCATCGGGTGTCTCCCTCGTTGCCGGCTTCGTCCGGGCCGGTGGGCCGGGCCGCGTACTGGAAGACGCTTTCCAGGGGGACCCCGAACGTCCGGGCGATCTGGAAGGCCATTTCCAAGGACGGTGAGTAGCGGCCCTGTTCGATCGCGATGACCGTCTGGCGGCTGACGCCGATCCGGCGGGCGAGTTCTGCCTGGGTCATCTCACCGCGGGCGAACCGCTGGGCCCGAATGGTGTTGGTGACCCTCGTCGGCTTCACCACGGGTGGAAACCGAACCGGTAGGAGATGACCTTGACCGCCGAGCCGAGCACCGACGACAGGACGAAGGCGAGGAAGATGGCGTTGGCGATCCAGAAGGGCTCGGCCTCGGCCATTGCCAGGACCAGGCCGGCGATCCCTCCGATGACGACGAACCCCTGGCCCACGTAGTCGCCGAAGCGGTGGATTTCCCGGTCTCGCTGGTCTTTGGTGTGTGCCTCGTGCGGGGTGGAGGCGGCGATGGCGGTATGGGCGGCGATCGACGCGGCGATCGACAGCCCGATCGTCCACAGCAGGGTGGCGACGTAGGGCGCCTGGGACAGTTCGGCTGCCGTGGAGCGTCCCAACACCACCCACAGATATGCCGCGTACGACCCGGCCGCGATCACCAGCATGCTCCAGGCACGTTTCTCTTCGACTGCCACTCCCGCTCCCCATGTCAAGAAAACCAGACATTCGGAGTGTCAGCCATCTTCGACATGGTGTCAAGGATTCTTTACTTAAGCGTCGGGTCAGTGGGGGAGGCGCCAGTCCGTGCTGGGCAGGTGCGGGGTGAGGGAGCGGGCTCGCTGCCACACGCCGTGGAGTTGTTCTGCGGGGCGCTGTTGTTCGCCGTGGAGGGCATTGAGGATGACCAGGCCGCCGGTCAGAGCGGGGACGGCCCACTGCAGGTACGCCAGGTGGCGTTGTGCCTTGTCGGTGTCGATGGGGTGTTTGGCCGCCTTTTCGGCGTCGTGCGGATCGGCGGAGGCGGCGAGTTCGATCTTCTTGCCCAGGACGCGGCTGTAGGCGGTGGCCGCGAGGGCGGCGCCGGTCAGGACGGTCTTGGCGAGGGTGGAGGCGGCGACGCCCTGCTGGGCGGCGACGCGCGGCGCGTTCGCGGCGAGCAGGCCGCCGGAACCGAAGAGGTGCGCGGCGATCGCCGCGGCGTTGACGGGCGTCCACTTCGCCCAGCCGGCACTTGCGATCCTCGCGGAGGTGGCCCAGGTCCCGCCTTCGTCGCGGGCGGCGCCGTTCAGGCTGACCGCGCCCATCAGGGATCCGCCGAACCAGGCGGCGAGTCCCAGCTCGTGGAGGCTGCGCAGCGTCGTGTGACGATCGGACATGACGGCTCCCTCGCCCAGGCGGAAGAGGCACCGGCGAAGCGGCCGGCGCCTTGACCACCGTCGCCCATCGGCCGGCGGACTGCCATCGGGCCTGGTGCGAACGGAGCACAGCACCGACCGGCCTTCCCGGAGAAGGGGACACGGGTCATCGAGCTCCCCGGGACGCACGGGCCGCGTCAGGGGCCGGCGAGGACGGGGCGGCCAGCTCGGCGAACGGGGAGCGCCGGCCCTTGCCGACGGCGCGCACGGCCGGCCAGTCCACCTCCGGGTGGTCGGTGGGGATCCGGTCGACATCCGCGCTCCGGTAGAGCGGGATCCGTACGGTGCCGCCCCGGGCCGCACCGAACTTCGCTTTCACCTGCTGGGCACAGGTGATCCAGCCCAGCCGTACCAGGTGGTCGAAGTCCGTCCGGCGCACCCGGAGGCGGGCGGCGCACTGCTCCGGGCCCAGCAGGGCGGCGTCGGCAATCAGCCGGTCCAGGTCCGCGCGTCCGGCCAGGTCCGCCACCTGGTCGGGCTGGAACAGCGGCCGGTCCGGGACGTCGGACAGGTCGACCAGGAATCCGGCCGCCACCATCTCGCGTACGGTCGCCACACTCACCCTGGCCGGGCCGCCGGGCGGATTCGGCGTGCCCAGCGCCTGGGCCAGCCGGTCGGCGGTCTCCGCCCCGGACAACGCGTACGGCAGGCGGGCGCGGATCGCTTCGGCGTCCATCGCCTCCACCGCGGCCCGCGACCACTCCCCCGGTCCCGCGTCCGGGGCCGGTACCGCTCCGATGTGAACGGCCCACCGTAATGCCGCCTCCGGCACCCCCAGCCGCGCGGCGGCCTCGGTCTCGCGGCACCCGTCTTGCGTCCTCACGCTGGTCTCCATCCTTTGGCACGGCAACCCGCCCCGTGCCCGAAAAGTCCCCTTGCATGCGGAGAAGCGCGGATCGTCCATGACTGGAGGCCATGAGCGGCCGCCCGTCTCGCAGCTCGGCCGGCGAGCGTTGCCCGTCCGGTCCCATCGACGCCACCCACCGGGGGCGCATCCGGGGAGGTTTGCCGAACCCACTATGGAGGCAACTCTGTTTTTAGAGGCATCTCTAAATTCCAGCGGAGGGGCGTGGTCGCATGCGGACAGCCGGAGAGGGGCTGCGTGAGCGGCACAAGGCGCGGAGGCGGTTGCGGATCCTCGACGCGACGCGCGAACTCCTGCGGGAACACCCGGATTCGGTTCTCAGTACCGAGCGGATCGCCGAGCGGGCAGAGGTCTCCCCCGCCACCGTGTACAACCTGCTCGGGCCGCGCGAGAAGATCTGGGAGGCGCTCGCCGACGGGTTCACGGATGAGCTGGAGGACCAACTGGCCGCGCTGGGAGCCGGCGAACCGCGGGACGTCGTCAGGTCGACCGTCGAGTTGTTCGTGCGTGACCCGATCGTGTCGCGTCGCATGGTGCGCGGGTGGCAGGAGAGCGGCCTCGTACTCGCCCGCAGTCCGCTCGCCCAGCTCCGGCGGGCGATGGCGGACGCCCGGACACAGGGCATCCTGCGGGCCGACGTCGACACCGACGCGTTGGCCGCCGTGGTCGGCGCCTCGTGCGTGGGCGCACTGCACCAGTGGGTCGCCGCCCTGATCGATGACGACCGGTTCCTGGCGCGGGCGCTGTTCGCGCTGGACGTCGTACTCGCCGCAGCGGCCGCCGACCCCTACCGCGACCGGTTGCTGGCGCCCCTGCGGACCGGGGGCACGGTATGAATGCCGGCGACCCGCCCCGGTCGCGGAACTTCACGGGCCACGGCGGGATCCGGCTCGCGGCGGACGTGTGGGGAGAGGCTTCCGCTCCCCCGCTCGTCCTGCTGCACGGCGGCGGCCAGACGCGGCACGCCTGGGACCGGACCGGACCGCGGCTGGCCGCGCTGGGGTGGCGGGTCATCGCCCCGGACCTACGGGGGCACGGCACCAGCGGGTGGTCGGCGGATGGTGACTACGGCCTCGGCCTGTTCGCCGACGACGTCCGGGCGATCGTCGCGGAACTCGGCGAGCGGCCGGTGGTCATCGGTGCCTCGCTCGGCGGCCTGAGTTCGCTGCTGGCCGCCGGAGAGACGCCCGAGGCGGCGATCCGCGCCCTGGTGCTCGTCGACGTCGCCCATCGGCCGGATCCCCACGGGTCCGACCGGATCGCCGCGTTCATGCGCGGCCACCCGGACGGATTCGCCGACGTGCGGGAAGCGGCCGCGGTGGTGACCGCGTACCTGTCGCACCGCACCCCTCCGTCCGGTCCCGAGGGGATGCGGCACAACCTGCGGCGCCACGGCGACCGCTGGGTCTGGCACTGGGACCCCCGGATGCTGGACAGCTTCGAGGGCCGGATGGACCCACCGGGCATGGCGGAACGTCTCCTCGACGCCGCGCGCCACGCCGGCGTACCGATCCTGCTCGTGCGAGGCGGGATCAGCGACGTGGTGCGCGAAGACGTTGCCGACCAGTTCTGCGACAGGGTTCCCCTCGCCCGGCGCGTCGATGTGGCCGGCGCCGGACACATGGTGGTCGGCGATCGCAACGAGCACTTCCTCGACGCGATCGTCCCGTTCCTGGAAACCGCGAGGCGCCGGGAAGGGACAAGCGGTGCGGACGGGCGGTGAGTACGCCGCACGCCGTTCCTGGCGAAGCGGAGGTACTGGCGGCCGTGGAGACGCAGGGGCGTCCCTCGGCTCCGGAGGCCATCGCCGAGCGGGTCGACGAGCTGACCGGTGACCGGAGCGCAGCCGTACCACGAGGACAGGCGCGGCAAGGCATGCCGGAGGAAGGAGGACCGGCAGAGCCCGGTCGGCAGGACGGCGGAGCAGCGCCTCAGGCGAAGCCGGCACCCTCTCGAAGGCCCGGGCGCAGGCTGACGACGAGGCCCGGTCCGCCGGCCCCCGCGTCATCGGCCGAGGTCGCTTGGGCCGGGGCCGGAAGCCGGCAGGTGCACTGCCCGTGCAACGGCCACTCGTGCCGGGCTGACCGGCCCAGGTCCGCAGCGATGAAGCCCGGCCCACCCCGAACATGCCGTCGCTGCCGGCGGTCAGGCCCGGTCCGGTGACGGCGGGCTGGGGCGGACGGTGGTCGAGAACCGCAGCGCCCAGTGACTGGTGAACGGGTAGAGGGCGCGTCGCGCAGCGCCGGCCCGGCGCAGTGGGCACGGCTCCTGATGGTGGCCGAGCAGCCGATTCCCGGCTCGGGCAGCTGACCCGCCAGAGGCCATCGACGACCGCTGGGGCCATGGGGGCTTCCCTCAATCGACAACAAACCCCTTGCTGAGTCCGCCACTTGGCGGATCGATCAAGCTTGCGTCGCGCACAGGGGTTCTGGAACCCTCCGTTCGACTTGCCTGTCGCACGAGCAGCGGAGGAAACCGCCACATGCCCACAAGACGAACACGTCGCTCCTGGCAAACGGCGTTCGCCGCTGCCGCGCTCGCGTTCAGCGGCCTTGCGGCACCGGCTCAGGCATTGGCACAGGCGGACGACCTTCCGCCCGACGTACCGGCGTCCTGGATCCAGGAGCCCCGTGCGGCCGAGAGCAGCCCCACGCCGTTCACCGCCCACGCGTTGACCGCTCCGGGCGGCCCGGCCCCGGCCGGTGACTTCACGGTGTCCCCGGGCGAACTGAACGCCGAGACCACCCGGCGGGTCACCCGTCTGGAATCCGTGCTGCCCACGTCGGGAGTGCAGAACCTGCTGGCCGGCGCCAACCGCACCGCGCAGCCGTGGTGCTCCCGTGATTCCTTCGGCACCGCCCCCGACCCCGACATCAAGTACTGCCTGCAGAGCGACGACTCCGTCTCACAGGAGTGGGTGCCCCAGGGTTTCACCGGCGTCTCTGACGCGAAGGACAACGAACTGTGGGGCAACGCCGGGAACGTCCAGCTGTTCGCCTCCTACGACGGCTGGGACCCGGGCCGGGAGAACGACCCGAACCCGTCGACCGGCGACTGCACCACCGCCGAACTGGAGGCCAACGACGCCTGCAACCAGAAGGGCGTCCGGATCACCTTCGTGCAGAGCCGGACCAACCCGGCCACCGGCAGCCCCGAGGTCAAGTACCGGCACGTCCTTCTGGGCTGGACGTACGTGAACTCCGCTGACCACGTCTCCTTCGACGGCCTGCACGCGTCCGAGTACCCCGTCCAGAAGGGCGTCCACGCCGGCGGTATCGTCTGGTACGGCAACTACCTCTACGTCGCGGACACCCGCAACGGACTGCGCGTCTTCGACATGCGCCAGATCACGGACCTGGACCCGGACGGCGACCCGAGCACGCACGACGCGATGGGCGCCGACACCGACGGGGTGCGGACCACCTCCAACACCGAGGACAAGACGAAGGTCGGCAGGCACGACAACGTCTGGTACAGCTTCGGTTACCGGTACGTGATGCCGCAGGTGGCCGCGTGGAAGTTCAAGGCGACGCAGAGCAACCCGCAGGGCTCCTACGCCTGCGTCTCCACCGGCGCCCCCAAGGCCTCGTACATCTCGCTGGACCGCAGCACCGTCCCGGACCGCCTCGTCATGGGCGAGTACTGCCGTCCGGAGAGCGGCTACCCTTCCACCGGCCGCATCGCCTCCTACCCGGTCTCGGCCTTGGAGGGGCGCTCGGCCGACGTTTCCGCCGAAGGCTGGTCCAACTACCTGCCGATGCCCAACGGCGGCGCCCAGGGCGCGGCGGCGTACAACGGCACGCTGTACGTGAACGAGTCCAGGGGCACGGACGAACCGGGCAACCTGTGGCGCTACAAGTGGAGCAACGGCCAACTGGTCCAGGACGGACGGGCCGTGAAGACCGCCCGGGGCGCCGAGGACCTGTACGTCGAGCGGGGCACGGGGCGGTTGTGGTCCCTCTCCGAACACCGCCCCGGCGAGGCGTCCGACTGTACGGCGAACCGCGACCCCGCCGACCCGGCGGGGACGGACTACTGCCAGCGGGTGCTCTACGCACACAAGCTGAGCTGGGTCAGCGGTCAGCCATAGCCGAGAGGCGCCAGCCGCCTGATCAAGCCAGCGCGGCTGCCCTCTTAGCCGGACCTGCGGCTCAGAGCTCGGCGGACCCCGTACAGGACCACGAGCAGCACGATGACGACGACCACGACGATCAGGAGCTTCTTGAAGAGCCCGCCCTTCTTCTTGCTCTTCTTGCTCTTCTTGTTCCCGGTGGTGGCCTTGACCTGGGACGACGTCGGCGCGTGGAGACCGCTCGCCATACTGGCGCCGGCGCCGGCGGAGAGACCGTGCTGCGGGAGGGCCGCTGCGGCGGGAGCCTGCCGGGCGGTGGCCGCAACGGCCGCCGTAGCGGTTGCCGCAGGGCCCAGCAGCAGCCCGACGAGTACGAGCAGCGGTATGAGTGCCGCCGCCGCTGTGGAGCGCTTCACTGGATTGCTGTTCCTTGTCACTGTCTCCCCTGTTCTCCGATGCCCTGACCGGGACCGGTGGAATCCGGACGGCCGGGGCCTTGGAGCATCGTCGACGAGTTCGACCTCCCCGGCAAGCACATGAGCCGCTCAAGACGTAGAGCGGGAGATCGATGCCCGCGCGTCCGCAGGCAGGCACGGGAGGACCTTGACCTCAAGTCGGCTCGAATCGTCTATTCGCATCCGGTGCAATTGGCGTCGGTGGGCCCATCGGTACAGCCGTTGGGGTCACATACCTGGGTTCCCCAGCACGTCAGACGCACGGTCGTGGGGCCTTGGGTTGAGCCCCGGGCGTGGGGGCCATGCGCCTCCCGCGCCGGCGTCCTCGCCCTGCCCGGTGCGACCGCCGCTCGTTGGGCCGACCGGGCCGAGCTGAGCGCGTTCGGAGCGGGGTTACCGTGGGCCTGGCCGCCGGCGCCATAAGGTCGTACTCCGCATCCCCGGGCGAGGCAGGACGGCATCGCCGGGACACCCGGCACCCTGCTGCCTCCCGTGGCGCGATCGCTCCGGCGACGACGAGTGCCCGCTGTGAGGAGTGCTGATGAACGGCTGCGCCGTCGTGGTCGCCGGGGTTGTGGTCGTCGGATACGGGGCGCCCTCACGGCGCTCGTCGGCCTCGGCGCTCTCGGGACCCCACGGAGCCTCGGCGCCCTTCCTGGGCAACCGCCACGGCGCACGGTTCACCAGCACCCTCCGCGCCACACCGGACCTGCGGGAGAACGCACTCGCGGACCACGACGCCCCACGCCGGGAAGGTGGAGTGTGAGCGCCTCCGACATCGACTACGAGGCGGTCTTTCACGCCTTGCCGGGCGCCGTCGCCCTGCTCAGCACGGACCTGGTGTTCGCCGACGCCAACGAGGCCTACTTGTCGCTGTCGGGCCGCACTCGGGAGCAGGTGATCGGCCGCTACATGTTCGACGTCTTCCCCGACAATCCCGGCGACCCGGCCGCGAGCGGCATGCACAACCTGCACGCCTCCCTGCGCAGGGTCGCCGCCACCGGTGAGAGCGACAGCATGGCGCTCCAGCGCTACGACGTCGAGGGCACCGACCGGCCGGGGGAATGGCAGGAGCGGTACTGGAGTCCGGTCAACGTCCCCGTGCTCGCTCCGGACGGCGCCGTGGCACTGATCCTCCACCGGGTGGAGGAGGTCACCGAACTCATCCGCGCCCGCAGCACCCGGAGCGGGAGCGACGGTACCCGTGTCCTGGAGGCGGAGCTCTACACCCGCGCCCGGGAACTCCAGGACCTCAACCAGCGCCTGCGCGAGGCCCACGCACGCGAACGCGAAGTCGCACTCCACCTCCAGCAGGCGATGCTGCCCGCGCCCGGCCCGCTCGGCCACCGCGCAGCGGTGCGCTACCGGCCCGCCACCGGCTCCCTCAACGTGTGCGGGGACTGGTACGACCTGATCGACCTGACCGACCTGCCCCACCGCGACCACACCGCCGTCGCCGTCGGTGACGTCGTCGGCCACGGCCTGCAAGCCGCCGGCGTCATGGGCCAGCTCCGCAGCGCCCTGTCCGCCGCCTCCCGGGTGGCAGCCGGGCCCGCCCAGGCCCTTGAAGTTCTCGGTCTGTACGCCCGCCATGTCGACGGCGCGGAGTCCGCCACCGCCGTTTCGGTCTTCGTCGACTGGGCCGGCCACACGCTCACGTACAGCAGCGCCGGTCACCCGCCGCCCCTGCTCTGCCACCCGGACGGCACCGTGACGTTCCTGGACCAGGCTACCGACCCCCCACTCGGAGCCCGCCCCGAACACGTACCCCGCCCCCAGTGCCGGGCCGCCTTCACCACCGGCTCCACTCTCGCCCTCTACACCGACGGACTCATCGAGCGCCGCCACGAGGACATCGACACAGGCCTCCACCGGCTCGCCGACTCCCTCATCCGCCACCGCACCGCCGACCCCGACCAGCTCGCCGATGCCCTCCTGAGAGACCTGATCCCGCCCGCCGGCATCACCGACGACACCGCCCTGGTCATCCTCCGCCTCTGAGCACACAGCGGCCGACAGGGTGAACGGGACCATCCAGGACGGCTCCAGCACCGTGACCACCCCAGCCACAGCAGGATCATTCCGATGTGGTTGCTTCCGGCAGCCGGTGAGGGCGGGACTCGGACGCGAAGGCGAGAATGCCAGGGACTGCTTCGCGCAGGCTGGCGAAGTGACGATGCGTGCCATCGACGGCCGCGGGAGTGTTGACGCCCCACACCGTCATCCCGGCACGCAACCCGGACTGCACCCCGGCGGGGGCGTCCTCGATGACCAGGCAGTCCTCCGGTCGGGCACCAAGTCGCGCGGCGGCCTCCAGATACGGCACCGGCGACGGCTTGCCTTCCTCCACCGCGGCCGCATCCACGACAACCTCCGGGACCGGCAATCCTGTCCTCGCGAAACGTCCCCGTACCCGGTGCTCGTAGTTCGAGGTCACCAGCGCCCAGGCCCCGAGCTGCAGGGCATCCAGCAACTCCGAGGCACCGTCGAAGGCCGTATATGCGCCGGCACGGACGTCCTCGTCCTCCAGCTCGTGCAGTACCGCGAGGCACTTCCGAGGGTCCCGGTCCGGGGCAACCTGCGCGAACGTCTCCAGCGGCCGCGTCCGCAGCGCCACACGGTAGACCTCATCAGGGTCCAGCCCGTACCGCTCAGCCCACGCGCGCCAAACCAGGCGCTGATTGGCCACCGCATCGATCAACGTGCCATCGACATCGAACAGGACATACCTCATCGCACGGGAACGGCCGGGTTCACTGATCACGCCTCGATCATGTCATCAGGCCCTGAACAGGCATTCTGCGCGAGTGGCCGCAGTCGCTGTGCCAGCCATTCGGGGCGTTTGACAGCGAACCCGGTCCAGGGTCAGCCGAGATCAGCCCCTCTGGATCCGAGTCGACTTGGCACGCTGTGCGAGAGATCCTCAACGTGGAGCGAACCGAGGCAATGCTCCTGTGCCGGACGCTCCTTGGTAACGCTGACCTGCACAGGGGGCCGGCCGCGGACGCCACTGCCGGCGTCCGAGTCGATCTCGCCGTGACTGCCGGCTCTCCGGCGCTCCCGCCGCCGGTCGTCGTGGAGCTGCCCTTGGGGCCTGTCCGGCGGTTTCTGTTCGCCGGACAGGCCGCGGGGCCTGATGAGGGCTCAGCGCTTGAGCGTGAAGGCGAAGTCGCCGGAGAGCTTGCCGCTCAGCCGGACTGCCGAAACGAGCTTCCCCTCCGTGATCAGCCTCTCGACCTCGGCCCGCGAGAGACCGCAGCCTTCGGCGATGAGGCGTACCGGCCGGACGGGGATCGGTGCCGCAAAGCGGACCGAGACGTCGATCACCTCTCGGTCCAGGCGGTCCGATCCGGCGGTGCCGAGGCGCCAGGCGCCGTCCCAGTCGAGGGCGATGCGATTGCGGCGCCGCACGACCGGATCCTGGAGCAGCTCCGCTGCCAGGCCAAGTGCCGGCTCCCGGCGGGCGGAAGACGGACGACGGGAGAGCCGCAGCCACGTCGCGGCGACGATGACGGTGCCGTGGAAGACGCAGACCCGCTCGCCGTACCCCCTTGCCACCGGCGGGAGTTCGCTCGACCGCCACCCCGCGACACGGCAGGTCGCGGGTGGGAATGCCGAAACGAGTCGGTCCGCGGGTACTTCCCGACGGCCGGGCGGGCGGTCATCCCCGCCGTCGGTCTCGACCGCGGATCCGGCTCACGGGCCGCGCCAGAGGTTGGCGAAGGCCGCCTTCTCGATGGTCCGCCGCTGGTACACGGCCTCCAGCTCCATCACCGCGTCGTGGACGGCGGCCACCACGGTCGTCACCGCCTCGTCATCGAGGCCGGGCTCGTCGTCGGATCGTCCGCCGTCGATGCCCACGACCGCGGCAAGGGCGGCGAGGACGGGTTCCTTCTCCGCCCAGCGGTCGGCTGCCCGGCGGCGGCTGGGCGTGTCGACCGGTTCCACGCGTTCGGGGCCGAAGGACAGCCGCCCGCTTCGCTTCCGCGTCAGCTCGCCGTCCTCCTCCAGTGCGGCCTGGTACGCCGCCGAGAGGTCCCGGCCCCGGCGCCACAGCCAGTCCTCGATCCGCTCGTAAGGCGGTTCCCGAGTGAGCCGTGCCGCCGCCTCGTCGAGGAGCCGATCGCCCGGCATCGGCGGGCCGCCCGGCACGATGCGGTCGCCGTCCACGGTGACGGCTCCCGCACCGATGAGATCGATCAGCTCGGCTCCCGCGAGTGCGAGCGACAGGTCGCCCTGTCCCACGGCATGCTCCGGCCCCGTGTCCATGGCAGTGATGAACAGGTCTTTCGCCGTGGTCATGAACGGCTCCCCTCACAGACACCGGCAAAGGCGCGTCCCCACCGGCCGGACCCGCATCCGGAGCCGGTTCGGCGACGACGTGACTGTCACAACCAGTATCGCCTCCGCCCGGGCCGTCGGGCCTGTCGCAGCAGACAGACCGTGGCTACTCGGCCCCCAGCGCTGCCAGCCGCCGTTCGAATGACGTCGTCGGGAAGCCGGCTGCCGGATCCACCGAGGTGATCGCCCCGGTCAGCGAACGGGGTGCGACCGCGGCAGCGGTGTCGGCATCGGGAGCGGCGTCCCGAGCGGCGCGTCCCATGAAGCGAGCCAGTTCCGCGCCCGCACGGGCGATCCGCTGCGCCAGTCCTTCCTCGCCCCAGTCCTCCGAGGCCGCGTACACCGCCGTCGGCAGGACGAGCGCGCGGAGGTAGGAGAACAACGGGCGCAGAGCGTGTTCGGTGACCAGGGAGTGCCGGGCGGTGCCGCCGGTCGCGCCGAGGAGCACCGGCTTCCCGGTGAGGGCGTCGTTGTCGATGACGTCGAAGAACGACTTGAACAGGCCGCTGTAGGACGCCGCGAAGACGGGTGTCACGGCGATCAGGCCGTCCGCGGCCGCCACCGAGTCGAGCGCTGCGGCCAGTCGGGCGGGCGGGAACCCGGTGACGAAGTGCTGGGCGATCTCCGTCGCCAGGTCCCGCAGTTCGATCACTTCGGGCTCGGCGTCCACGTGCCCCAGGGTCGCGGCCGCCAGCCGGTCGGCGAGCAGCCGTGTCGAGGAAGGCGAGCTGAGCCCCGCCGAAACGACCACGAGTTTCATGCCTGCATCTCCTCCTTCGAGGTTTCCCGCGCCGCCGCCACACGGGCCGGGTGCGTCGGCGCGTCCGGCACTCCCGCCGGCCGCAGGTTCGCGAACTCCTTGCGCAGCACCGGCACGACCTCCTCGCCGAGCAGGTCGAGCTGCTCCAGCACGGTCTTCAGGGGCAGGCCCGCGTGGTCCATCAGGAACAGTTGGCGCTGGTAGTCACCGGCGTACTCCCGGAAGGACAGGGTCCGCTCGATGACCTCCTGGGGCGAGCCGACGGTCAGCGGCGTCTGGGAGGTGAACTCCTCCAGGGACGGGCCGTGGCCGTACACCGGCGCGTTGTCGAAGTACGGGCGGAACTCGCGCACCGCGTCCTGCGAGTTCTTGCGCATGAACACCTGACCGCCGAGCCCGACGATGGCTTGCTCGGGGGTGCCGTGCCCGTAGTGGGCGTACCGCTCCCGGTACAGGTTCACCATCTGCCCGGTGTGGGAGGACGGCCAGAAGATGTTGTTGTGGAAGAAGCCGTCGCCGTAGTACGCGGCCTGCTCGGCGATCTCGGGCGAGCGGATGGAACCGTGCCACACGAAGGGCGCGACACCGTCCAGCGGGCGCGGGGTCGAAGTGAAGGACTGCAGCGGCGTGCGGAACTTGCCCTTCCAGGTGACGACGTCCTCGTCCCACAGGCGGCGCAGCAGCGCGTAGTTCTCAATGGCGAGGTCGATGCCGTCGCGGATGTCCTTGCCGAACCAGGGGTAGACCGGACCGGTGTTGCCGCGGCCCGTCATCACGTCGACGCGGCCGTCCGCGACGTGCTGGAGCATCGCGAAGTCCTCGGCGATCTTCACCGGGTCGTTCGTGGTGATCAGCGTCGTCGACGTGGAGAGGATCAGGTTCTCGGTGCGTGCGGCGATGTAGCCGAGCATCGTCGTTGGTGAGGACGGGACGAACGGCGGGTTGTGGTGCTCACCGGTGGCGAAGACGTCGAGGCCGACCTCCTCTGCCTTCTGCGCGATGGCGAGCATCGCCTTGATGCGCTCGTGCTCCCCGGGTGTACGTCCGGTCGTCGGATCGGCCGTGACGTCGCCGACGGTGAAGATCCCGAACTGCATGGCTCCCCTTCCAAGATTGTTCATGTTTCAACTACACCCGCCAACGAGCGGCTCGATCGGGCTATTCCCGGGGAGCGCGCGGAGCCGTGGCCGCGTTCGGCCGGGCGCCGCCAGGGGCCGGCCGGGTGTGCGGACGTCGCCACCCGAGGGCCGACACGCCAACGAGCACGTGATCGACGTTCGAGAGCCGACTCAGATCCCGCGTGACGTCAGAACGGGGACCTCTGGAGGGGCTCGAAGGCGCGGCGGAGGAAGCGGAGCCGGCCTCCAGCGCAGACGGCCTTCCGGCCTGACGGTCCGCGCGGCCACCGGCGTCGTACTGGGCAGCCGGACCGGGGCGGCCGTCGATCATTGGAGGTGAGCAGGCCCCCTGCTGCGTCACGACGACCGCCCCGGCTAGCGCCGGATACCCCTCGTATCCGTTTTCACCCGTTACCGGCCGGTGTCTGCGACTCCGGGACGACGAAAGGGCGGTGGCCCGCCGCCCCTCGGAAATGGGGAACGGCGGGCCACCGCCCTGCCTCTCGCCACCGCCTAGCCGCCCTGCGGCTACCAGCGGTACCAGCGGCCACTCCCCCCCTTCGGGCGGGCCACGAAGCCGATCAGCCACAGGACCAGCACGGCGATGGCGACCCACCAGAGAACCTTCACCGCGAAACCGGCGCCGAAGAGGATCAGGGCGAGCAGAAGAACAAGAAGCAGGGGAACCATGATTATCAACCTCCGAAGCGCCTTCTGCCCGACCGCACCTCGCCCATGCATTCGATTCTTATGCGTTTCTTACTTCACCGGGCGGGCAGGAGAATGCGCCGACATGACGGAGCCCTGGAGCCCCCTGCACAGGAGCGGGAGAAGATCGGCGACTGCTCGGCGCGGCCCGGTCCCGGGCCGAACCGAGCCGACGACAGGTTCTCGCCGAAGTCCAGCTTCACCAGTAGTGCTTGCGGCCACCGACAGCGTGTCCGAGAGCGCCCACGATCCAAAGGACGATGCCGATGACGACGAGGACGATGCCGATCGTCCACAGGATGCTGATGCTGGTGAGGAAGCCGATGATGAGCAGGATGACGCCGAGGACGATCATGGTGCCCTCCAATTTAGTGGGGTCACGGTTTCAGTTCAGGAGTGCTCCCCCGCCCCAGCGCTCCGTCCTCCGCAAGGCGCATACCCAGCGCTGACATGATCACCCCGCTGTGGTCCGCGCGGCATTCCGCCTGCGGCGGGGGCCGCGCTCAGTACCGCCGACCGGCCCGGCGGCCCGGCGCCCGGGCAAGTGTGCAGGACCTGAGGGTGGACTCGCTGACGCTCCCCGGCGTGCGGAACGACTCGGTGCTGCGGATCCGCGGCAAGTCGTCGCGGACCATCTCCGGTGTGGGGTCCTCCTTCCACACGACGCCTTCGGTGGCACCCAGGAAGATCCGGCCGGCACGGCGGCCGGCCGCGTGCAGGAGCTCCCCGCTGCACGGAGCCGTCTCGTGGGCCAGGACCGCGACCACGGACGCGACGTGCCGGGCGGGGAACAGGTCCGCGAGGAGCGCGGTCATCTGTTCGTCGCCCTGGACCACCTCCAGGGACATGCGCGTGGCGGCGATCGGAACGACCGCGTTGACCTTGATGCCGACGGCGGCTCCCTCGGCGACCGACGACGTGGTCAGCCCCAGTATGGCGCCCTTCCCCGCGGCGTAGACGCTCAGCCCGCCGTCGCCGCACAGGGCGTCGGAGCACGTGTTGACGATCCGCCCGTAACCGGCCGCGGCCATGTGCGGCCAGACGGCCCGCAGCATGCTCAGCGTCCCGCCCACACGCGTGTCCAGCACCCGTCGGCACTCCGCGTCGGAGAGTTCGCCCAACGGGCGCAGGATCGAAATCCCCGCGTTGTTGATCAGGGCGTCCAGTCGGCCCCACTGCTCCAGCGCGGCTCCTGCCAGCGCCTCGGCGCCGGCCGTGGTGGCGACGTCGTGCACGTCGGCCACCGCTTCCCCGCCCGCCGCCCTGATCTCCTCGGCCACCGCGTGCGCTGGCGACGGCGACGCCCCGCGTCCGTCGGTCCCGGTCCCCAGGTCATTGACGACCACCTTCACGCCCCGCGCCGCGAGCAGCACGGCGTACTCCCTGCCCAGCCCGCGGCCCCCACCGGTCACCACGACAACGCGGTCATCGAAACGGACCTCGTCCACCCCGCCCCTCCCCGACGACGCGCCGGAGCGGCCTCCTTGCCCCGACAACGCCAACCGCCCACCCTGCCCCGGCAGTGGGCATCGGCACAGGGAGCGTGCGGTTCGACCCGACGCAGCCGTACACGTCACACGTGCCGTCCAACGCCCCCTACGCTCCGGTGCGCGCCGTTGCGCCGGATGGCCCTCACCCCATCGGAGACGACGGACGCCCTCCGGGAAGACGTCGCGAACGAGGATCAGCCGGACGGCTCCTCGTGGCCGGGCTGACCGCCGGTCTTCTGGCCCGGGTCCTTGTCGGGCTGGTTCCCCGGGGCCTTGTCCGGCTCCTTGCCGGGACTCTCGTTCTTGCCGGGGCCCTGGTTCTTGCCGGGGCTCTGGCTGTTGTCGCCGCCCTGGACGGGGTCGGAGCCCCGGTTGTTGTCGGGGCGCTGGCTCTTGTCGGGCTGGTACCCGGGGGCCTTGCCGGGTTCCGGGGCAGGGCTCAGGCCCTTGTCGTTGTCCGGCCGGCGCGGCCGGCCCCGCTGGTCCTTGTTCGGCTCCTGGTCGGGGCCCTGGTTCTTGCCGGGCTCATTTCCGGGGGCCTTGCCGGGTTCCGGGGCAGGGCTCTGGCCGGGGTCGGTGCCGGGACGGTCCCCCCGGTCCTTCGTCGGCTCCTTCGCCGGGCTTTCACCTTTGTCCGGCTGGTATCCGGGGTTCCTGCCGGAGGGATGCTCCTCGTCCGGCCGGTTCCCGGAATCCTTGCCGGGTTCCGGGGCGGGGCGCTGGCCCGCCTCCTTGCCAGGACGGTTCTCCTGGTCCTTGCCCGGATCCTTCGCGGGGCTGTGGCCCCGGTCCGGCTCGTTGCCCGGGTCCTTCTCCCGGTGCGCGTCGGGGGACTTCTCCACTGGTTCCCGATGCGGCGCGGGCAGGAGCGGGTGCGGCGACTCGGGCCTTTGGCCCTTGGGGCCGGCGGTCTCGTGGTCATGCATGCCCTGCACGTCGCCGCTCGGGCGCTCGTACCAGCCCTTGCGGTCCGGATCGAACATCGTGACGGTCTTCACCGGCTTCTCGGCGGGCCTGACCGCAACGATGTCGGTGGACCGGAACGACGACCATTGTCTGCCGCTGTACGTCTGCTTGCCCTTGACGGCGACCGGGGGAGCCAGGGGGTTGCCGCAGGCGCAGCGGACACGGGGTACGCCACGGTCGTCCACCAGGACGGGGGTGCCGGCCTGCAGGACCGCCTGGTATCTGGTGGTCGCGCCGTTCCGGTACCCGTGATTGGTGACCCGGGTGTCCCAGCCCAGCCGAACGGGCGTCAGTGACCGGAGGTAGGACGGGACGTCGGACTGCCGGATGCCCAGGGGTTCGGCGAAAGCCTTCCGCTTGTCCGTGTGCTGCGTCAGGAACTGGACCTGCCTCTCGACGTCGCAGCTCGCCACGTTCCGTGTTCCTCCGTACAGCCCCGGTTGCGCGCCATTGACCTCAAGGGTTCGCACACCGTTCCGGCCGCTCTTCGGCTCCCCGGCCACAACGGGCGTGGCTTCGCTCTCCTCGGCCCGCGTGGCCGTCGAGGGAGTGAACGGATCGGGGCCGGCCGCCGAGGTGGCCTGGAGGAAGACCTCGCCCCCGCTCGCCTTGTCGCCGCCCATGACGGTGAAGGCGAGGACCACCGCCGTCGCCATCACCACCGCTGCGCCGGCACTCAGTACGGTTCTGCGCGAGCGCCACCGGGGGGCCGGGGCGCCGCTGCCGGTCGGCGGCCCCGGAGGCCCTGCTGGCGGCGTGGGTGGTCCCGCTGGTGGCGGAAGGCCGGGCGGAGGTGGCTGCTCGATCGTCGGCCGGGCGGACAACGGACCGGACGGGGGGCCGGTGGGGCGATCCGACGAAGGGGGCAGGGAGGTCATGACACTCCCCCCTCGTCGTGGGACGTCGGGGAAACGATGGTCGTCCGCATTGCCTACTCCTTCGGTCATATTGGCTCCGCGTCCCGGAGCGGGCTGACGCGGAGGGGTCACTCGCTGCGGTGACCCATGTCTTTGAGTAAGCCGGTGGCCCCGGGTCGCGTCATGGCGCGACTTCTCGGGACTTGACAGGCGCCGGTGGGGCCGTCTCGGCAGGAGGCCGGTCGAGGAGGCACACCGCTGGTCGCGGGTTTCACGCCGCGTTTACCCGAGCCTTTTTGCGGCGTCAAGTCCCGAGTCCTCGGAACATGACCCTGCCGGGCCGCGGCGGGCTTACTTGAAGCACGGACCTCGCCAGGAAGGCTAAAGGCAGAACGACAGGACGGAATTCCTCACCGGGGACGTTCTTCCTCATCGAATCGCCACCCCGGAGACGGTCCATTGATTCACCCGAAATCGCACACTCACCGCTAGGAGAAACTCATGATCCGCAACACAGTCCGCAACGACGACGCCCGTCCCAACAGGCGGGGTTTCCGCCTCGCGACGATTCTGGCCTCGGGCGCCCTGCTGTCCGGTGCCGCCATCCTCCCGGCCACCGCCGCGACGGTGTCCGCGATGCCCGCCACACCGGTGGTGAACGCCGTCCAGGCCCACGACAGGCACCACGACGACCACGAGCACGACCACGACAAGCATCACAAGCACCACCACCATCACCACCACCACCACAACAAGCACCACTGACGAGCGCGACGGCGAGGGCTGCGGCCCGATGACGCCGACAGCGATCAGCAGTCCGGCTGATGGCGAGACCGTTGGTTGAGCCACCCAGCCGGACTGTCGATTTTCGCGGCCTGACGAAAAAGACCTCGGAAAGGATCCGAGGTCTTCTCAGGCGCGTCCAGCCGTTCCGGCAGCTTGCCCACGCCTGCCGGAGTCTCGCTCAGGAGCCCGGCCCAAGAGGCGCGCCATCAGGCCGCAGTCCTCGCCGTCGCGCTGCGTTGGTGCTCCTCGCCCGGCCGGATGATGCTTGTCAGTGGAGCCCCGTGCAGGTGCCCGGGGGCAGCCGGCAGGACTGACGAGGGCGAGATGAGCGGCGATGGAGCGACTTCCCACCTTTCCCGGTGAGCGCCCGGAGAAGACGGACTCCTCCCCCGAACCGGCGTACTCGGCCACGGCCGGCATCAACGACCAGGGCACCGTCACCGAGTGGAGTGAGGGCGCCCGCCGACTGCTCGGTTACGCCCCCTCCGAGGTAGTGGGCCTGCCCGCTGCCCGCCTGCTCGCCGACGACGTCAGCGGTGCGCCGTGGCGGATGCCGCCCGGACAGGAACGGTGGAGCGGCACCGTGGCGCTGCGGCACCGTAACGGCGGGCGGCTGGAACAGGGGCTGCTCGCGCACCGTTGGACGTCCACCGGCGGGACCGCCAAGTGGTCCGTGGTGTCCGCCGTACCGGGCGGGCTCCGCACCCCCTCGGACGAGGCATTGAAGGAATGGGCGTTCACCCAGTCCCCCTGCCTCCTGGCGATCTTCGACGCGGAGCTGCGGCTGGTACGGGCGAACGCCGGCACGGAGCAGACGCTCTCCCTCACGGAGGCCGAGATGCGCGGGCTGCGGCTGCCCGAGATCGCGCCGGATCCCGCGAGCGACGAAACCGAACGCTGTATGCGCCTGACGCTGGAGACGGGTGAACCGCAGTACGTGGATGCCTTCATCCGTCTCCCCGGCGGGGGCACCGAGAAGCGCGGCTGGGCCACCTCGCTGACCCCGCTACGGGACCCGGACGGCCGGATCCTCGCCGTGTACCTGGCCGCGCACGACCGGACCGCCATCGAAGCCGACCGTCCGGTGATGCTCCTGCCGGACCATGCGGACGCCGTCATCGGCACCACCCTGGACAGTGCCCGTACCGCGCAGGAACTGGCGGACATCGCCGTTCCCCGGCTCGCCGACTTCGCAGTCGTGGACCTGTTGGAGCCGGCCCCGCGCGGGGACGATCCGTCCTCCCGCCCCATGGCAGGCCCCGTCGCCGTGCGCCGTACGGCCGTGCGCTCGATTCTCGCCGGAACCGCCGGCACCCAGGTCCCGGTCGGCGAGACGGCCGTCTACCCGCCGCTGTCCCCTCCCGTGGAGTGCCTGGCCGCGGGCCGGGGCGCCGTGTACGGGAGAGCCGACCCCGGGATCGCCCGGTGGGCGGCCCAGGACGCGGGGGCCGCCCGGATCAGCGGGGACGGGACCCACTCGGTGATGGTCCTGCCGTTGCGTGCCGACGGCGTCACGTTCGGCCTGGCCATCTTCAGCCGTCACCAGCACCGGGAGCCGTTCCAGCCCGAAGACCTGTGGCTGGCCGAGGAGCTGACGACCAGAGCGGCCGTCAGCATCCACAACTCACGCCGGTTCTCCCGGGAGCACACGACCACCATGACGCTGCAGCGCAGCCTGCTCCCCCACACGATGCCGACGCAGGCCGCACTGGAGATCGCCTCCCGCTATCTGCCCGCCGGTACCGGGGCCGGCGTGGGCGGCGACTGGTTCGACGTCATCCCGCTGTCCGGCGCACGGGTGGCGCTGGTCGTCGGCGACGTCGTCGGCCACGGCATCCGTGCCACCGCCACGATGGGCCGGTTGCGCACCGCGGTACGGACCCTGGCCGACGTCGACCTGCCCCCCGACGAACTGCTCACCTACCTCGACGACCTCATCATCCACCTGTCCGCCGACGAGGCAGGCCAGGACGCTTCCCGGGAGGCCGCCGGTGGCATCGGCACCACCTGCCTGTACGTGGTCTACGACCCGGTCACCCGCCGTTGCACCGTCGCCCGGGCCGGGCACCCCCCGCCCGTCGTGGTCTCCCCCGAGGGCTCGGTCTACCTCCTCGACGTCCCGGCCGGCCCGCCGCTCGGCCTCGGGGGCATGCCCTTCGAGGCGGCCGAGGTGGAGCTCGCCGAAGGCAGCACCCTCGCCCTGTACACCGATGGTCTGCTCCGGGCCCGCGACCACGACATCGACGACGCCCTGGACAGCATGTTCGAGGCCCTCATCCGTCCCGCCTCCACCCTGGAGACGGTCTGTGACCGCGTTCTCACGGCCATGCTGACCCACCCACCCGAGGACGACGTCGCGCTGCTCATCGCCCGCACCCGAGCCCTCCACGCCGACCAGGTCGTCGTCTGGGACCTGGACTCCGACCCCGCCGTCGTCGCCCAGGCCCGCCGGTACACCAACGACCAGCTGGCGGCCTGGGGGCTGGAGGAGGCCGGCTTCGTCACCGAGCTCGTGGTCAGCGAACTGGTCACCAATGCGATCCGTTACGGAGAGCCGCCCATCCAGCTGCGGCTGATCCACGAGAACAGCACCCTGATCTGCGAAGTCTCGGACGCGAGCAGTACCGCCCCGCACATGAGGCGGGCCCGCATCTTCGACGAGGGCGGCCGGGGCCTGCTGCTGGTCGCCCAGCTCGCGCAGCGCTGGGGCACCCGGCACGCCCCCGTCGGCAAGACCATCTGGGCCGAGCAGTCCCTCGTCGGCTACTGAGGCCACGGCAGACGGGAAGAACGCCACGGCCACGCGTCTCACGGTTGGGAGAAACGTTCCCTGTGACACGCCTGTGACAGTCGACGGACAGCCTCATGACGTCGCGCGAGCAAGCTCTTTAACAGGGACAAAAAGCAACATTCCGCTATATGTCCCCTGCTTCCGAGGGCGCGAGCAGCGATGACCGACCCGATCCGTCGGAGGAAATCCCATGAGCCTCACACTCGCCACGCCGGACACCCGAACCCCTGCACCTGCGCTGGCCCCGCGTGAGCAGGAGGCGCTGCGGCACATCGCCGCCGGGCGCACCTACCTGCAGACGGCCCGCCACATGGGACTCTCGAAGCACACGGTCGACGCCTACCTCCGCCGCATCCGGGCCAAGCTGGGCATCACCAGCACGGCGGAGATGACCCGAATGGCCATCTCCCTGGGCCTGTGACCCCGGCGCCGACGCCCTTGTGACGATCGCCGGCCGGCGCCCCGGCACCCGCACACGTCCCCGCCCCACCCGCATCCGGGTGGGGCGGGGACGTTCGTGCGAGCGCAGTACCACCACGGCCGGCCCGGAACTCAGCGGAAGACCGGCCGGGCCCAAGGGGGCGGCACGGGCGGCGGCACGTTCCGCGCCGTCCCGCCGGGCCGGGGCCGGGCCGGGGACGACACGTCCGCACCCTTGGCGGCGCCGACTCCCGTTGCGGCACGCAGGGCCGCGAGGAATTCCAGACACGAGCCGTACCGGTCCTCGGGGATCTTCGCCAGAGCCTTCGCCATGACGTCATCGGCGGCCGGCGCGATCCCGGGCCGCCGCTCGGTCAGGGGCGGAGGCGGGTCGTACTGGTGGGCCCACAGCAGCGCCATCACGTCACCGTCACGCTCGAAGGGCGGCGCGCCGACGAGGGACTCGTAGACGACACAGGCGAGGCTGTAGAGATCGCACCTGCCTTCCACCGGCCGGCCGGAGATCTGTTCCGGCGCCATGTAGTCGACCGTGCCGACGAACTCCCCCGCGGTGGTGAACCCGGTGAGCGCCAGTGACCTCTTGGTCAGCCCGAAGTCCGTGAGGTAGACGTGTTCGGGGTGGTCGCTGTCGGTGCCCGCGGTGACCAGGATGTTGCCGGGCTTGACGTCCCGGTGCACCAGGTCGTGCTGATGGGCCGCGTCGAGTGCGGATGCCACCTGGGTGCCGATGCGCAGGGCGGTCGCGACGGGGAGCGGGCCGTCCCGGTCCAGCAGAGCCCTCAGGTCCAGACCGGCTACGTAGCGCATGGCGATGTAGAGGACGCCGTCGGTCTCGCCGGCTTCGTAGATCGGCACGATGTGCGGGTGGTCGATCTGCGCGGCCACCCTCGATTCGTGGGTGAAGCGGCGCCGGAACGTGTCGTCACGGGCGCGCTCCGGGGCGATCAGCTTGAGCGCGACCGTGCGGTCCAGGCGCAGGTCCTTCGCGCAGTAGACGACTGCCATGCCCCCGCGGCCGATCATCCGATCGACCCGGTAGCCCGCGATCTGCTTGCCGATCAGGCCGGAGGCCCGATCCGTGTACATGCTCACGCCAGATCCCGAAGCCATGGGGATGCCCCCGCCACCCGGTCGGACCGACGGGGCCCGGCACCGCCGCGGTGCCCGTGGGTGAAGGTGCCGATCATGCCGACCCCGTCCTCGATGGTCCGTGACCGGCCCGGCACGCACACTCCGCCTCGCGCCGCCGGTCGCGAGCGCCGCCCAGCGGACGACGCTGCCTAACCGAAGTCTATCCAGTGGTCCATCCGTGTGCCGGGTGGTACGGGGCGTGGAGCCGTCGCCGTCACCGTGCCACCCGGGCGGTCATCAGCCGGCGCCGCCGTTGCCGCCGCGGCCGCCTTGGCCGCTGGTCTCGCAGCCGACGCCGACGCAGATCCCGCCGTTGCCGCCGCGGCCGCCGTTGCCGCCGTCGCCACCGGGGGGCGCTGCCCCGCCGTTGCCGCCGTTGCCACCGTTGGCGCTGCCGGTGCACACGCCGGCGCAGATCCCGCCGTTGCCGCCGTTCGTACCGTTGCCGCCCGGGCCGCCACCGGTGCCGTTGCCGCCGTTGGCGCTGCCGGTGCAGAGCCCGGCGCAGATCCCGCCACTGCCGCCGTTGGTGCCGTTGACCGATCCCGTGCAGTTGCCCGCGCAGACCCGGTCACCGATGCGCACGCTGCCGTTGCCCACCTGGACGCTGCCCTTGCCCAGTTTGACGTTGCCGAGCACCGGGCCGCCGGCCTGGAGCCGGCTCCCGCCCGGGCGGCCGTCACCGGTGCCGGACGGGGGGCCGTGGGAGTGGCCGACGGATGCCGCGGCCGGCTGGTACGGCTGCGCCGGCGCTGCCGTGGCGGCCGGCGCCATCGCACCGGCGCCGATCAGGGTCGAGGAGATGACCAGGCCGAGACGGAAGTTCCAAGAACGCACACGCATGACTTTCACCCTTGTCTTAGAGATCGCTTTTCCGTTACGCGGTTCCGCGCGTGCGCCGCCCGCGCCTTTGCAGCGGAGGCCGGCGGTTCGACCCGCCGGCCTCGCTTCTTCCTCGGGGATTTCCGCCCCTGCTCGCCCTGCTTACCGCCCCCGCTCCGTACGGGTTCAGGAATCGCCGTTCATGAGGGCGAACCAGTTGCCGTCCAGATAGTCCTTCTTCCAGATGTCGAGCTGGTCGTGCGAGACGTCGTACTTCTTGGCGATCTTCTCCTTGGTCGCGTCCGAGTCGTCGGCGAGGAGCACCATGACGATGTAGACCTTGTCCACGACCGTCAGCTTCGACTTCGACTTGTCGGGCAGGTCGTCGAACCGGAGGCATCCCGAGCGGCCGGGCTTGCCGGGCTCACCCGGCTGACCGGGCCGGCCGCCCTTGCCACCCTCCCCGCCCTCCCCGCCCTCTCCGCCCCTGCCGACCGCGGCGCAGGGCTTCGGGTGGTCGGCGACGGCCTGGGAGCTGATGCCGGCCGGGCTGCGGGGCACGGACGCTTGCGCGGCGCACGCCGTGCCGGTGAAGAGAGCCAGGGAGGCCGCCGCCAGGATGAGCGGACGCTGCCAGGTACTTCTGAACATGGGGGTTCTCCATTTCCGTGAGGCACGGGTGTTTACTTACGGGCGCTGCGTCCCGGAGTCGCCGGCCGGCGGTCGGGACCGATCAGAGGGAGGGATGGGACGGGGGGTGTGGGGGGTGGAGGCCTCGGGGGCCTCCACCCCTGGGAACCGGGCCGGCTCAGAAGATGCTGTGGCCTCCTGCGCCACCGCCGCCGCCGAGGCCTCCGAAGATGCCACCGCCGCCCTTGCCGCCCTTGCCGCCGTTGCCGCCCTGGAAGACGCCGTCGCCGCCCTTGCCGCCCTTGCCGCCGTTGCCGCCGACCAGGACACCGTCGCCGCCGCCACCGCCGCCACCGGCGTTGCCGCCGAACAGGCCGCCGCCGCCGTCGCCGCCCTTGCCGCCGTTGCCGCCGATCACGCCGTCGCCGCCGCCACCGCCGCCACCGCCACCGCCGCCGGAGAGGACACCGTTCCCGCCCTTGCCGCCGTTGCCGCCGGTGCCGCCGGTACCCAGGACGCTGCCGCCGCCGGAGCCGCCGGAGCCACCACCGCCGCCGACCAGGCCGCCCCCGCCGTCACCACCGTCCCCGCCGGCGCCACCGGCGGTCGGGAAGGCCGCAGCCACGTGGGCGGGCATCGGAGCGGCCATCGCGGAGGAGGCCGGAAGGGCGATCCCTCCTGTGATCACCGCAGCCGAGGCGAACAGCGTCGCGAGGCGGAAACCCCGGCGGTTGGCACGGGCGACGTTGTTGGTGCGAATCTTGCGAGTCATGGCTTTCTCCTACTTGTGTCGATGGGTGGTTGACCGACCCGTAAATCCGGGACGGATGCGGTGACATCGGAGAGAGAAAGAATCCTCTGAGAGGAATTCGTTCCTTCCCTGTCGCCTCGTTCCTTTCTCGGTGAGGCCCGCACCACAAGTAAGCGCCGAGCGGCACACCCCGGTCATGTTCCGGGATGTCGGGACTTGTCAGGCCGGACGAAGCGGGCTATAAGGCCCACCCGCGCCCTCCCCCTAGCCGCGCGTGTCCACCACCGCGAGGAGCTTTCCGCTGGTCGGGCTGCGGTCCAGCGAGGCGCCGTCGACCGCCTCGACCACCAGGTCCAGCAGCCGCTCCGTCACCGCCGAGCGGAGCTCCGGGTAGCCGGCCAGGAACACCTCCCGCAGCCGCTCCGGGTCCGTGGCTGCGCCCTGCTCCACCCGTACGGTCAGCCGCTCGCGCGCCCGCGCGGCGTCGAGCCGGATCTGCAGCTCGCCCCGGTGGCCGCCGCGATCCTCGGCCAGGTCCAGGAACCGGCGGTGGTTGAGGAAGTACGTCGCCACCCGCATGACGTCGCCGGTGCGCCCCCTCAGCTCGAAGCGCGGTGCGTGCCGGCCGCAGGCGCAGCGGCCGGGGATCTCCCGGCCGAGGTCGCCGATCACGTACCGGCCCAGCTGCTGGCCGCGCCGCGCGTGCGTGGTGAAGACCAGCCGGCCCGTCTCGCCCGGGGCCACCGGCCGGTCCTCGGCCAGGTCCAGGATCTCCATCGTGTGCAGGTCGGCGTGCAGGTGGTGGACGCCGCCGGAGCTCTCGGTGCACTGGTAGCCCAGCGGGCCGAGGTCGGTGCTGCCGTAGGTGATCGAGCGGACGGCCGTGATGCCGAACCTGGCCTTGAGGGTGCGCTGCTGCTCCTGCGTGAAGTGCTCGCCGCCGTAGAAGACCTTGCGCAGGCCCCCGTACGCGCGCAGCGCGTCCGCCTCCGCGTGGAGCAGCTGCCAGAGGTAGGAGGGCATTCCGAAGAGCGTGTCGGCGCCGTGCTCGATGACGGCGCGGGCCGTCGCCCGGTGGTCGGGGCCGGCGGACAGCGGCAGCTGCACTCCGCCGAGCCGTTCCAGCACGGAGAAGAAGCTGATGAAGCTGCCGTACATGCCGCCGCAGTAGAACAGGTTGGCGGTGCGGTCCCCGACCGGGTCGTAGCCCGCGGCGAGCAGGCCGCGGGCGGCGGCGTGCATCTGGGTGTCGTAGTCGTCGTAGCTGAAGATCGACAGCGCCGGTGCGCCGGTGCTGCCGCCACTACGGAAGAAGAGTTCGGCATCGGCCCGGGTGACCTGCCGGCCCTGCTCCTGCACGTCCTCCTTGGCCAGCAGGGGGCCCGCGGGCCGCGGCAGGACCACGGGCCGGGCCAGGTCGTCCAGGCAGGCGGTGGTGGCGAAGCGGGCCGGGTCGGCCTGGACGGCGACGCGGCGGCTGTAGCGCTGCAGGGCGTAGACGCCGTCGTGCGGCTCGCCCGCGTAGCTGTCGAGCATGGCGCCGACCGGCGTGACCCGGGTCGCGCCCGCGGCCAGGACGGTACGGGAGAGTTCGGCGATGTCGGTACGGCTGCCTGCCAGGCCCGCCGTCTGCAGATAGCGGCGCATCGGGCGCAGGGTGGCGATCAGCCGCTCGCGGGGAAGCGGCTTGACCCACACGCTGCGGTTCAGCGGCGAGGCGGTGAGCGGGGACCGGGTGTCCGCCATGACCCGCCACGAGCCGTCGGGGGCGGCGAACACGCGGGTCAGTCCGAGGTGTTGCTCCAGCCGGGCCACCAGCTCGGTGGTGGTCAGCTCGGCCTCCTCCGCGGGATCCGGCTCGCCCGCCGCAGCGGCGGGCGCGGCCGGCGGCCGGGCGGCGAGGACCGCCGCGAACCGCTCGGCGAAGGCGAACACCTCGCCCTCGTCCGCCGTGTCGAGGTAGACCACCTGAGGGCTGGAACACGCCTGCTGCTCGTGCAGGCACACATCAGCCGCGAGGGCGTCGAGGGTGTCCGTGTCCGACCAGGCGTCGCCCGTCAGGTAGGCGAAGGAGATCCGGTGCCCCCATTCCACCAGCCTGCAGCCGGCCGGAACATGGCTCCTCACACCCTCGACGGCGCCTTCCCCGCCCCACACGGCGACGGCGTCGGCGGGCGCGCACATCAGGCGCAGCCACTCCTGCCGGGTGGAGGGGAAGCGCAGGACGACGATCCGCGCGGCCAGCGCGCCGCTGGGGTCCAGGGCCGCGAGCTCGGCCATCAGGTGCTGGCTCAGCAGGGTGTCGGCGCTGCTGGTCTTGAGGATGTTGACGTTTCCGGCGAGCAGGCCCTCGACGAGGCTCAGCGGCGCGACCGTCGCGGCGTTGCCCGGGGCGATGTGGGCGACCAGGCCGACGGGCGCCCATGCCTCGTAGACCGTCTCGCGCGGATCGGGCCGGTTCAGCCGGCCGGGAGTGGCGCTGCCGAGTTCCCGGCGGAGCTTGCGGGTCAGCTCGCGCCTGCTGAGGAGGCGGCCGAGCTCGCCCAGTACGGCCGGGTCCTCCCCGTCGGGCAGGTGTGCGGCGAGCCGGGCGCGTACCGGATGCACCGGATCGCGCAGGGCGGTGGCGAGGGCGTCACAGGCGGCCAGCACGGTCTCGGTCTCCAGCACCGTGGCCAGCGCGGCCTCGACCGTGGCCGGCAGGTCGGCGAGCCGGCGCCCGGTCTCCTCGTCTCCGATGAAGGCACCCTGCCAGTAGTTCTGCTTCTCGGTCTGGGCCACGGTCACGCCATTCCCTTCATCAGTTCCGCTGCGGCCACCGCGCAGCTTCGGTTGCGGCTCACTCCGGCACGGCCGTGGACGGTGAACCAGGGGGTCCGCAGCTCGCACCCGCAGGCCGCGCCCGGCTGGAGGGAGGCGAGGTCGCCCATCACCACGCTCTGCGCCGGTACCGAGGTGATGTACGGAGACACGAGGTGCAGGTAGCCCCGCTCCCCGTACGGCAGGGGTTCGAGCGTGCGGGTGGAGCGGATCGTCACCCGGGACCAGACGGGCGCGTGCAGCCGGTGGTGGTCGCACTCGATGTACGGGATGCAGTGCTCCACCGACCCGAAGGTGTCCCGGATCCGCTCCGCCGGGATGCCGAGCTGCTCGGTGACGCGGGCGTACAGCTCCTCCTTGCCGATGCGCCGGTCGGCGTGGCCCTTCCAGCCGCCGCCGAGCACGACGAGGGAGCCCTCGGGCAGGCGCAGCGGCGGCAGCCCCATGGCCCGCATGCGCTCCAGGGTGAAGAAGAGGAAGGCCGGGAAGCCGAGGATGCGGACCGGGGCGTCCTCCCGTTCGAAGCGGCGCAGTGCGGCGATGCAGCCGAAGGGGTCGAACTCGTGGTCGCCGCCG
Organism: Streptomyces sp. NPDC054883; assembly: GCF_053610645.1. NCBI lineage: Bacteria > Bacillati > Actinomycetota > Actinomycetes > Kitasatosporales > Streptomycetaceae > Streptomyces > Streptomyces sp. NPDC054883. The sequence continues at coordinate 29,513 of NZ_JBSGYT010000026.1, forward strand.
GTGTGGCGCAGGGCGTACTCGACACTGCGCGCCGGGGCGAAGTCGCACAGGTAGTTGTCGGTGAAGGCGGTCCCGAGGTTCAGTGAGGGGGACGGCTCGTAGCTGTAGAGCAGGTAGTTGACCTCCTGGTCGGGGGTGATCCAGCCGTTGCGCTCGAAGATCCTGGCGACCATGCGCTGGGCGGAGCGGATGGTCCAGTTGTCGAAGAACATCTGCGACTTCTGGCCGGTGGTGCCGGAGGAGGTCAGGTGCAGCTCGATCTCCTCGCGCGGGACGGAGAGCACCTCGTGCCGCTTGAAGAAGTTCGCGTGGACGAGCGGCGCGCGGTAGGGCTCCGCCGGCGAAGTGTCCTCGTACAGGGAACGGAAGAACTCGGAGCGCTCGGTGTGCCAGGCGTTGGTCTCCGCCATGGCGGCGGCGAACAGTTCGTCTTCCGCAGGCCCGCAGGCGTACGGATCGGTCAGATCGCACAGCCGTTGTACGTGGGCCAGTTGGGCCGGGTCCGGTACGGCGACCGGCGCGAGATGGGGGTTCATGAGGCAACCTCGGATGGTGTGGGCAGGTGGGTCGACGCCCAGGCCGACGCGTAGCAGTCCAGGTAGGGCTGGAGGGGCGGTTCGACGGCGACGCCGCGGAAGTCGATCCGTTCGCTGGAGCGGGACAGGACGGCGTAGTCGTGGAAGCCGTCGCCGTCCGCGCGCATCGCCGGGTAGAGGGCCCCGGCGACGAAGCCCTGGGCCAGGAAGGTGGAGAGGGCCTCCTGGTGGGCGAGCGGTACCAGGGCCTCGACGTAGCCGGCGCCGGCTCGGGCGAGGGCCCGGGTGACGGGTTCGAGGTACGCGGCCGCGGCGGCCGGGTCGGGGTGGGCGGTCAGCAGGGCGCCGTAGCCGCCGGCCCGGTTGAGGTAGGCGTATACCTCGAACCGGCCGTCTTCGGGGGTGAGCAGCACGTTCGGGGTGTGCAGCGGGTAGAACCAGCTCCCCGCGCCGGGGAACCGCTCGCGGAAGCGGCGGCGGACGAAGGCCGGTGCCTCGATCATCTCCAGCCGTTCGACGGCCGCTTGGCGCGCGGGAGCCGGTGGAGGGCCGTCGGCAGTGCGGACCCCGGGGTAGCCGATGCCGAGCGCGGCCTCGGCGGTGCGCAGCAACGGCAGCAGCGGGGAGGGCACTTCGGTGACGGGGACCCGGCGGTCGAGCACACCGGAGGAGTGACGCGCGTAGAGTGCGAGGCTCTCGCGGCTGCGCAGGTCTACGGCGTTGGGCAGGATGCCCAACGGGCGGAAGCCGTTGCGCGCGACGACGCGCTGCGGACCGGCGCTGACGGTGCGTACGGTCGCGTACACCGAGTCCAGCCGACCCGTGTCCAGCATCGCGGCGCACAGCGCCCCGGTGAGGGCGGCGGCCAGGCCGGCCGAGCGGTGCCCCGGGTGGACTGCGATGCCCTCCAGGCGGCCGATGCGGCTGCCCGCCTCGCCGTGGATGGCGGCGGACGCGGTCAGCGCCCCGGTGTCGGCGCACCGGCCGACGAGCCACAGGGAGTGCGGGTCCTCGATGAGCCGGGCCATCTCGGCCGGGTCGGTGCCGAGGGCCACGGGGTAGTGCGGCCCGTAGACGGCGTAGTAGAGCTGGCGCAGTTCCGCGATGTCCGCACAGGCGGCCGGGGTAATGAGGGGGGTCACCGGTGGCCTCCGACGAGTTCGGCGCCTCGGCCCGGCTCCGCATCCGGATCCGTACCCGGACCGGCTGCGGACGGCGCAGGTGTGCGGGACCCGAGCAGGGCCAGCGCGCAGGCGGCGGGGACCAGGCCGACGCCCTGCGCCAGGCACAGGGTCCGGGGCGAAAGGAAGTCGCCTGCGGTGCCGAACACCAGGGACGCCACCGGCAGCGAGGCGCCCAGCACGGCCTGCATCACGGCGAAGAAGCCGGGCTTGTCCGCCGCCGGCACCAGCCGCTGGAAGAGGGCCACGAAGCGGACGCTGACGGCCCCGGCACACCAGCCGGCCACGGCCAGGCAGCCCGCGAAGACCAGGCGGTGCGCGACCAGCCCGGGCAGCGCCAGGGCGAGGGCCATCAGGCTCAGGCAGCAGGCGCCTGCGATGGTGGGGCGCCCCGGCACACGGGTGCCGGTGAAGGCGCCGACCAGCGCGCCGGCTCCGAGGGAGGCCTCCAGCAGTGCCACGGTGCCGCCACCGCCCAGGAGGACCGAGCGGGTATAGAGGGGGATGACGACGAACACGGCGGTGGTGAAGAGGTTCGCCGCCGTGAAGCAGAACAGGATCCGCCGTACGTAGGGCAGTTCGCCGAGGATGCGGCGGAGCGGGCGCCGCCCGGGCACGGCCGCACCGGCGTTCGTGGTGGGCGCGGCGGTGCGAAAGCGTGCGCTCGTGACCAGCAGGGCGGCGCCGAGGTAGGCGGCCGCGCAGCCGGCGGCCAGCGCCGCCACGCCGGCCCGGTCGACGATCAGGGCGCCCAGCAGGGCACCGCCGAGGCCGGCCAGGGACTGGGTGGACAGCTCGAAGCCGGTGGCCGTCTCGATGTCGGCATCGGCCACCAGTTCGGGCACGGAGGTGGTCAGACAAGGGTCGAAGAACGCCTGGCAGGTGGCCAGGGCGAGAGCAGCGGCGTACACGGCGGCGAGCGGCGGGCCGTCGCCGTGCGCCCACAGGGCGAGGGCGCCCGACGCGGCGCCGGCCAGACCGGCGGCGGTCCGCAGGACCGAACGGTGGGCGAAGCGGGCGACGGCCGCGGCCACGAGGGGAGCCAGCGCTACGGCGGGCAGCGTGCAGGCCGCCATGAACAGCCCGGAGGCCAGGCCACGGGCATCGCGCACGGCGTAGGCGACGATCCACCACGACACGCCGACCTGGAACATGCGCACGGCGGCCTGGGTGAGGACCTGGCCGAGCCAGACGGCGCCGAAGGCGCGGTTGCGCAGTATCAGCGGGACGCGTCGGCGGCCGGGGCCGGCCGGGCCGCTCCCTCCGGTCTCGTCCGCGGTGACGGCTGTGGCGGTCATGCGGTCGGCCTCTCGTCGAGGACGCGGACGAGCTTGCCCGAGCGCGGGTTGACGGCCAGGTCGCGGTGGCGCGCCCACTCGACGGACAGCGGATGCACGAACCCGGCGCGCACGCTGTCCGGGTACAGCGGCCGTACGGTCTCCAGCTCGGCGACGACGGCCTTGGCGAGCGCCTCCCGGTGGGCGGTCACGTCGTCTGAGGCGGCGCCACCGGGAGCCGTGGCCAGCCGCAGGACGAGACCGTCGCGGCCGTCCCAGCGGCGGACGACGAGCTGCATGCCGACCACGTACCCCGTGGTGTCGGCCGTGGCCACGGCGTCCTGGGCGTCCTGCGTGTACAGGGACACCGGGCCCACCCGTACGCCCTCCTCGGCGCGGCCGAGGATCCGGAAGTGCCCGGGCCCGGTTCCGGTCCACTCCGCCCGGTCGCCGGCGGGGTAGCGGATGATCGGCATGAGGCGGCGGAAGAGGCTGGTGACGACGACCCGGCCGGGCCGCCCCGGTTCGGTGATGGGCTCATCGGTGGAGTCGTCGAGGATCTCGACGGCCGAGTACGGGGTGAAGGCCCGGTGCACCCGGGCGTCGCCGCCCGGTACGGGGCGGCCGAGCAGGCCGGCGTCGACGCTGGCGTACCCGACGGAGCGGACCTCGGCGCGCGGGAAGGCGGTGGCCAGCAGGCGCCGCTGATCGTCGAAGAGGGCCTCGCCGCCGAAGAGCAGCAACTCCACCTCTTCGAGCGGGACGCCCGTCGAGACGGCCTGTTCGGCGAGCCGGCACAGGGTGGTGGGTGTGCCGGCCAGTACCTGGGCGGCGAGGTCGCGCAGCGTGGGGATCGTGGACTCCAGCGGCGCGCCGCCGCCGATGGGGAGGCGCACGTTGTCCACGGGCGCGTGGGCGAGCGAGTCCAGGACGAAGAGGAAGCTGGCGTACAGCTCCCCTGCGTAGAAGAGGTCGGCGACGCGGTGTCCCGGGCGCAGCCCGGTGTCCACGAGTCCTTGGCCGAAGGAGGTGACGAACGTGCGCCACTCGTCGCGGGTGTAGACGGAGAACTTGGGCGATCCGGTGGTACCGCCGGTCTTGTAGAGCGTGGCCTCGCTGAGCGGTCCGGTCAGTACGCGGCTGTCGGGCAGGGTGTTGGCCGCCCAGAACTCCTGCTGGTCGACCACCGGCAGGTCGGTGAGGCGGTCGACGTCGGACGGCAGGGAAGCGTAGAGGTCGCGGTAGAAGGGCGAGTTGTGACGGGCGAAACGTATGAGGTCCGGAAGTTGCTGGGCGGACATGGGCCTTTGCCTAGGTGACGGGAACGGGATCGAGGGAACCACGGCAGTCCGCGGCGAGAGCACTGATTCGCCTGCGTGATCAACCGGTGTGAGCGGGGGCCCCCGGCGCCCCGCCTCCTCGACGCACGGCAAGAACTGACGTGCAGTCACGATGATGAAACATCAGTGCGCTTCTCACCAAATTGGGCAAGGATTTCCGGCCAGGGCGGTCGTACTCGCCATTATTCTGCGCAGGGCCGCGATCCGCTGCTGCTCACCAGGGGTGCCGGCCGACCCTCCTGGAGGGCTCCGGCGTCGAGCGGCATACCGCCATCCCTACCGATTTCTGCGCGGCGCCCTCCCCGGCGATGTGCCGGACCGGGCCGAACCTGCGGTGCGGCGCGGCCCTTGGCCATGGGTACTGCATCGCCGCACCGCCGCGCCCGAGGGGGACGCCGTCCGGGTGGCGTCGCCCGTTCGCCCGCTCGAAACGAGCGGCGGTCGGCACGGGGCGTGTTGTGCTGCGGCCATGGCCGTACGGCCGCAATCGGTGCCGGCCGCGTTCGTGGGCCGGCCCATCAGACCGTGGAGGAAGACCGATGTCTCGTTTCCCAGACAGCCGGCGCACCGGAAGCACCGTCCTGGCCCTGCTCTGCGCCGTGCTCCTGTACCGGGCAGCACTCACCGATCCCAGCGCCCATGCGGCCACCGGCTCCTATAAACCTGGCGTCAACTGGGATGCGATCGCCCAGTGCGAGTCGGGGGGCAACTGGCGAGCCAACACGGGCAACGGACACTACGGCGGTCTCCAGTTCACCCACTCGAGCTGGAAAGCCGCTGGTGGCCGCCGGTACGCCGCACGGGCCGACTTGGCCACGAAGAACGAGCAGATCGCCACTGCCAAGAGGCTGGCCGCCATGCAGGGCATGGGCGCTTGGTCCTGCGCCCGCCGGTAGGAAGCACAGTCGCTAGTTCGGGGTGCGCAGCTTGAGAACGTACGCCGCGGTGAGCGCGACGGCCCGGTCTTCGTCCTGCGTCAGATCTGCGAGGGCACGTGACGCCCTGCTCCCCGGGATGTCCGCGAGCGCCTGGGTCAGCCGTTGACGCGTGGCCGGTTGCACGGCGCCGCGGGTGAGGCGGGCTACCAGTCCCGCAGCGATCCGATCCGCCAACGCGGGATCACCGGCCAGCGCGCTCAGCGCATCGGCCGCGTCGGCGTCGTTCCGCTCCTCGACGACCATGCCGATGAGTGTCGGGACCGCCTCGGCCACTCCACGTGCCCCGAGCGCCAGAGCCGCGTACCCGCGGACCACGATGTCGGGGTGCGTGAGGGCGTCCCGCAGCAATGCGGTCGCCGCACCGTTGTCGATCTCGGCGATGGAGCGGACGGCACGTTTGCGCACGTCGGCGGCGGGTGAGCCGAGGCCCTCCGCCAGCAGTTCCAGCCCGTCCCCACCCGATTGCGCCAGGGCCCAGCGAAGGGCTCCGGCGACGTTCGGGTCCGACTCGCTCAGCACGGCCTCGACCAGTGCTTCCACCGGCACGGGAACTTCCCCGGCCGCGGACAGGGCCGCGCGCTGCCGCGCCGCCGCGCTCTTGGACCCCAACGCCTGGAGGAGCGCGACGATCTGGAGGACGTCCCCCCAGTCGGCGGGTGCCGCGGCCCCGATCCGGCGCAGTCGCGTGAGCAGCTCCGTCTCCGCCGCGATCCGCTCTCGCGTCTGGCGGACGAGGTCGCCCACGAGCTCCGCGGGCGCGAAGCCGGGATCATCGAGCGCGCGTCCGACGTCGCGCAGCGGCAGCCCCAACGACCGCAGGCTCTCGATGTGGAAGATCCGCCGGATGTCCTCGTCGGAGTACTCCCGGTAGCCGGAACCGGTACGACCCGTCGGCCGCACCAGGCCGAGCGATTCGTAGTGCCGGAGCATGCGGGCGCTGACCCCGGACCGTCGCGCGACATCGCCGATCAACACTGCCTACTGCCCCTCCTGGCCGGCCCCGCCGAGGGCTGCGGTGCGCTTCGCCTCCTCGATCGCGAACTCGAAGCCGGCATCCGGGTCGCGCCACAGCTGTTCCGTGGCGATCGCGTGCGCACGCACCCGAGGGTCCGGGTCCGTCATCGCGGCGCCCAGTGCGGGCAACATCACCTCCCCGAGCGCGATCAGCGCCCGGCTGAGGCTCAGCTGCGTCTCGCGGGGGCCGCGCCCGAGCTGCGTCGCCAACACTACGGCCAACTCGGGCTCGTCACCTTCGGGTACGAGCACCACCGCGGCCCGCCAGGCACTCCGGGCCACGTCGTCGTCGGCGTCGGACAGCAGCGCCGGTGTGATCGCGGGCCACGCGTTGCGATCCCCGATCTTGGAGAGGGTGTGCAACGCCTGGCTCCGCGCCTGCCCATGATCCGACCGAAGTCCGTCGATGAGCAGCGGGACCGTCCTCGATGTCGCGTGGCGGGTGAGTGCCCAGGTCAGCATTTCCCTTACCTGGAAGTCGGGTTCGCTCGCGCACCGCTCGATGAGCTTGCCGATGAACCCGGGGTCGGGGCTCGTGCCGGCCACCAGCGCTGCCCGCAGCCGGACCGACGCGCTGTCGTTCTCCAGCCCTTGGAGAACGCGCGCGGTGTTCGCGTCCTCTTGCAACATGGTCATGCGGACCACCTCCTCGGCCACAGTGAAGGCCTTGTCACTGTGTCAAGGTCAACCGGTTCCACGCCGACGGGTGCAGCGGTCTGCGAGGCCGTCGGTCATCAGGGCGAGGGTGAAGTCGAACCGGTCGTGGCCCGCGCCGGAGGTGAGCTCGGCCGCGTGGCGGGCGGTGCGGGGGAAGGTCTCGGCGCCTGGGTGCCGGACTGGACGCGGGCCCGAGGCCGGTCGGCCGGTACGTGTCCGACCTGTGGCTGCGGGACGGCCGCACGAGCGCGTGGGCTGAACCCAGGCCGTCCGGGTCCCGGGGAATGCGACGGGTACCGGCCGGGCCGGAGCATCAGGACGCAGATGTTCCGGCGGCTTCCAGGTCGTCGACCGATGGTCGTGCCCCGTCCGGTGCCGGCCGCGCGGTCGCCAAGGCCCGGGGCTGGGGCCGCAGGGCGGTGGGTCCGCGCCGGCGGCCGTGACGCATCTCACCTTGGAACGCCTGCCATGGCCCTCCACCGGTGGCCGGCCAGGCGAGGGGCCGTTCCGCGGGCCGTTCGGCGGAGGAAGGGGCGGCGAGGGATGACCTAGCCTGGATCGGGCAGCTACGCGAGGCCGGGGAGCCGAGCGCAACGGAAGGGCGCGTCCATGGGCACCACCACCAGCAGTTCCGCACGTCGTCGGCGGGCGGGCTCCGCGGTGGCGGCGGCCGTCCTCGGTCTTCTGACGGCGGCGGTCGCGCCGGCAGCCGCGGCCGCCGACGGCACCGCCGGCCGGCACCCGGGCGCGCATCACGCGGAACCGGACCGGAGCGCCTCCCGGGTCCCGCTGGAGATCTCCCGGCTGGCCCAGGGCCCGGGCCGTGACGTCGCCATCACCATCGACGACGGCCCGGACCCCCGCTGGACCCCGCAGGTGCTCCAGGTGCTGCGGAAGAACCACGTCAAGGCCACCTTCTGCATGATCGGGACCCAGGCGCAGAAGTACCCGGCGCTGGTGCGGGCGGTCGCCGCGGACGGGCACCAGCTGTGCGACCACTCCGTCGACCACGACGTGACGATGGACCACAAGCCCGTGGCGTACCAGCGCCGGCAGATACTCGACGGCAAGGCCATGATCGAGGCGGCCGTGCCGGGCGTCGCCGTCAACTACTACCGGGCGCCGGGCGGTGCCTTCACCCCCGACAGCCGGGCGATCGCCGCGGCGAGCGGGATGCGTCCCCTGGGCTGGAGCGTGGACCCCAAGGACTGGAGCCGTCCGGGCCTGCCGGCCATCTTCGCCGCCGTGGAGGGCGAGCTGCCGCAGCAGCCGACCGTCCTCTTCCACGACGGGGGCGGCGACCGCAGCGAGACGGTCGCGGCGCTGAAGGAGTACCTGCCGTGGCTCACCGCGCGGGGCTACACCTTCACCTTCCCGGCCCGCACCACCCCGTAGGACCGTCGCGGACGGAGCCGGACACAGTGCCGGGCACCGGCGCCGCAGGTGCGTCATGAGGGCACGTGTCGTCCGCGTTGCGCCCGCGCCGCGCGCCGATCCGCTCCCACGGTCCCCCCGCCCGCTTCCCGGGCGGGCCGGGCAGCGCGGCCGGGTCGGTCGGCGGCCGTGTCCGGCAGTGGTCACCTGCTCCTCTTCAAGGCGGCCAGGTCCTTGGCCAGCCCCGTCATCCGGGCGCCCAGCTCGCCGACCTGCCTGGTCAGGTCCGCCGGACTGTGCCGCCGGCCCATGCCACCGTTCCCGTTGGCTGATCCGGATCTCCACTTCCTGCCACGCCGCCAGCACGGTCGACTGCTCGGCGCTGCCGGCCCGAACCGTTCTCCGGCCTTCTTGAAGGCGGTGTCCGCGAACTCCTGGAAGGTGGCCTCCTTGCCGGACGCTCTCGCGGGGGTCCCAGCGCCCGATGCCTGCCGGCCGCCGGATGCCCGCGATGACACGCCACCGGATGGCCCATCCCGGCCCTCGGCGGCGCATCAGGTCATAACGTACGAATATGAAGAAGCGTCATATTCTTTACTGCGCGGGCGCCGCGGTGCTCTGCGCGACGGGGCTCGGCGCCGCGCCGGCCACCGCTGGACCTACGGTCCACGTCGTACGGCCCGGCGACTCGATCCAGCGTGCGGTGGACGCGGCGCGCCCGGGCGACACCGTCCTGCTGACCTCAGGGACGTTCCGCCAGAGCGTACGGGTGACCACCTCCGGGCTCACCCTGCGCGGCACGGGCCCCCGCACCGTCCTCACACCGGCCGCCGGAAGAGCCGCCGACGCCTGCGCCCAGGCCGGGAGCGGGATCTGCGTCGAGGGCGCCGACGGCCGGCCCGTCGAAGGCACCACCGTCGCCTCGCTCACCCTGTCCGGCTTCGCCAAGAACGGGCTCTGGGCCTCCCGGACCGACCACCTGACCGTACGGAACGTCACCGCCGAGAAGAACGGCCAGTGGGGCATCGCCCAGGAGCGCTCCACGCACGGCGTCTTCACCGGCAACACCGCACGCGGCAACGGCGACGCGGGCCTGTTCCTCGCCAACACCGTCGCTACCGAGGCGGGCGCCGCGGACACCCTGGGAACGGTGGTGGAGCACAACCGCCTGCGGGACAACCGCATCGGCCTCACCGTGCGCCGCCTGCGCAACCTCGGCGTCGGGCACAACGACATCACCGCGAACTGCGCCGGGTTGTTCGTCGTCGGTGACGAGAACCTCCCGCGCACCGGCCACATGACCCTGCACGACAACCGGGTGGTGGCGAACAACAAGCTCTGTCCGAAGACGGCCCGGCTGCCCTTCCTCCAGGGCTCCGGGATCGTACTGACCGGCGCCGAGGACACCGAGGTGACCGGGAACACGATCACGGACAACAGCGGCGCTTCCCCGCTGTCCGGCGGCGTCGTCCTCTTCAAGAGCTTCGTGGGCGCCACGAACGAGCGGAACCGGATCACCGGCAACACGCTGCGGGGCAACGCCCCGGCGGACCTCGTCGACGCCAACCTCGGCCGGAGCAACGTCTTCAAGGGCAACTCCTGCGGGGCCTCGAAGCCCACGGGACTGTGCTGACCTACCGCCCGTACCGCACGCACGAGAAAGGGAAGGGCGGCACATGACGACCGCACCCATTTCCGACCCCGCCACGAGGCCGGTGCCCCCGCCGTCCATGCGGCTGCGCGAACTCGTCTTCGGGGCGGCATGCACCGCCGCCCTCCGCGCGGCCGTCCGGCTGGGCGTACCCGACGCCCTCGGGGACGGCCCGATGAGCGTGGCGGACCTCGCCGCCGCCGTGAAGACCGAGCCCAAGCCGCTGCGGCGGCTGCTGCGGGCGCTGTCCTGCTACGGGGTCTTCGCCGAGCAGCCGGACGGGACGTTCGCGCACACCGGCACGTCCCGGCTGCTGCGCGAGGACGACCCGCACAGCCTGCGCGCCATCACCCTGTGGTGCACGGAGCCCTGGACCTGGGCCGCCTGGCCGAAGCTGGACGAGGCGGTGCGCACCAACCGCAACGTCGTCGAGGACCTCTTCGGCAAGGAGTTCTTCACGTATCTGAACGAGGACGCCCCCGAGTCGGCCGACGTCTTCAACCGCGCCATGACCACCTCCAGCCGGCAGTCGGCGCAGGACGTGGCGGAGTTCCTCGACCTGTCGGGGGCCTCGTCGGTCGCCGACATCGGCGGCGGCCAGGGGTACGTGGTGGCGAGCCTGCTGGAGAAGTACCCGGCCATGCGGGGCACCCTGCTCGATCTGCCGCGCGTGGTGGAGAACGCCGATCCGCGGCTGCGGCCGGGAGGGGCTTTGGCCGACCGGGTGCGCATCGTGCCCGGCGACTGCCGGGTGGACATCCCGGTGCAGGCCGACGTGTACATCATCAAGAACATCCTGGAGTGGGACGACGCCAGCACCGCCCGCACCCTGCGCAACGTCATCGCGGCCGGCGGCGCGCGGGCGAGGGTCGTGGTGATCGAGAACCTCGTGGACGACACCCCGTCCATGCAGTTCAGCACCGCCATGGACCTGCTGCTCCTGCTCAACGTCGGCGGGGCCAAGCACACGACCGAGAGCATGGTCGGCAGGCTGAAGGAGGCGGGCCTGGCCGTGAACGACATCCGTCCGGTCAACCCGTACCTGCACGCCTTCGACTGCACCGTGGCGGGCTGAGACCAGTCGGCCGGTTGCCGTACGACGCCGGTCGCCGGGTCCGCGAGGTGCGGGCCCGGCGACCGGTGGCGGAGCGGCGTGCTTCAGGACCGGGAGTCGCGCTCCCAGCGGTAGAAGCAGTGCGCCATGGCGTCCTTCGGCGAGCGCCAGGTGTCGGGATCGTACGCGCTGACGTACGCGGACAGCCGCCGGCTGACGTCGACGAACTCGGGGTGCCCGGTCACCTTGGCGATGGCGGGGCCCGGGTCCTGCTCGGACTCGATGAGGTGCAGGTACACGTCGCCGAACTGGAAGAGGCTGCGCCGGGCGACCCCGACGAGCTGCGGCAGCTCGCCGCGGTCCGAGGCCCCGAAGACCTCGGCGATGCCGGGGGCCGACCCGGGGGCCATACGGGCGACGATCAGTGACTGGTGCATCGGGTTCTCCGTCCGGCTCAGTCGGTGAGCACCTGCGCGGGCCGGCGCTCGGCGGCGGCCTGCTCGATGCGCTCGCGGATCAGGGCCATCTGGACCTTGGAGTTCCGGTTGATGTTGTCCGTCATCCAGTCGTCGTCGACGGGCGCCTCCGGCTTCATGGCGAAGTCCTGCGTCCACACCATCCGGGTGCCCTTCGGCACCTCCTGGTACTGCCAGCGGATGTTCATGTGGGCGAAGGGTCCGGTCTCGACGCGGCGGGCGGTGACGCTGAGCCGGTCGCGGTCGGTCTCGCGCTCGGACACCCAGCTCCACACCGTGCCGTTCTCGTCCGGGTGCATGGTCAGCCGGAAGGTCGTCTTGTTCCCCTCGACGGAGAGGATGTCGGCGGACGCGTACTCGCTGAACAGCTGCGGCCAGTTCGCCACGTCGTTGGTCATGTCCCAGACCAGGTCGACGGGCGCGGCGATGGTGATCTCGTTCTGCGTGTGGCCGGCCACGTCACGCTCCTGCCACGAGGCTGCTGTTGACCAGGTCGAGGAACTGCCGGGGGGTCTTGCAGCGCTCGGCGTCGGTCGGCATCGGCGTACCGTGCCGGTTCTCCAGCTCGCCGACGATGCCGAGCAGCCCGAGCGAGTCGAGGCCGAAGGTGTCGAAGCCGGAGTCGCTGCGCTTTTCGAGCTCGGCGGGGTCGACGGTGACCCCGGCGGCCTTCTTCATGAGTTCGGCCAGTTCTTCCACGGTGATGCGGTCACTCATGGGATTCCTCTCCTTGGGTACGGGGTGCCCCGCTACGGGGCATCCGTGGCGCCGCGCCGGAGCACGAGCGCCGAGTTCGACCCCATCAGGCCCCGGCTCAGGACCAGCGCGGTGCGCAGCTCGGCGGCGCGGGCGCGGGTGGTCACGAGGTCGAGGTCATGGCAGATGTCGAAGATGTTGGGAGTGGGCGGGATGACGCCGTACTCCATGGCCAGCACCGCGGCAGCGGCGTCCAGCACGGGCGCCGCGCAGTAGCCGCGGCCGATGCCGGTCTTGGGTGCGGTGACGGGCACGCGCCTGCCGTGCCGTCCCAGGGCGTCGGCGATGGCGAGTGCCTCGGCGCGGTCGGCCTCGGGGACGCCGAGGGCGTCGGCGAAGACCACGTCGACCTCCTCGGCGGCGCAGCCGGCCTCCGCCAGGGCCCCTTCGATGGCCCGGGCGAGCCCTTCTCGGGACGCCTCCCAGCAAGAGGCGCCGGTGAACGTCGCGGCGTGCCCCGCGACGATGGCGCGCACCGCGGCGCCGCGCTCGCGCGCGCTGTCCTCCGCCTCCACCACGAGCATCGCGCCGCCCTCGGCGGGTACGAAGCCGCAGGCCGCGGAGGTGAAGGGGCGGTAGGCCCGGTCGGGGTCCGGTTCGGTGCTCAGCTCCGGGTAGCCGAGCTGGCAGACCATCGAGTACGGGGCCAGGGGCGCCTCGGTCGAGCCGGCCACGATCACGTCGGTGCCGCGCCGCACGGCCCGCGCGGCGTGCGCGAGGGCGTCCAGGCCGCCGGCCTCATCGGCGGCGACGACCGAGCAGGGCCCCTTGAAGCCCCGGCGGATGGAGATCTGGCCGGTGCTGGCGGCGTAGAACCAGGCGATGGACTGATAGGGGCCGACGAACCGGCTGCCCTTGCCCCACAGCTGCTGCAACTCGCGCTGGCCGAACTCGCCGCCGCCGGAGCCGGCGGCGGTGACCACGCCCACGGAGAAGGGCTCATCGCCGGTGGCGGCCTGTCCGAGCTGGGCGTCCTCCAGGGCGGAGTCGGCCGCCGCCATGGCGAAGTGCGTGAACCGGTCGGTCTGGACGAGGAAGCGCTCCTCGACCGCCGTCGCCGGTTCGAAGGCGCGCACCTCGCCGGCCACCCGCAGCGGCAGGTGGTCGCAGCCCTCGCGGGTGATGCGGCCGAGGACGTTGATGCCTTCCCGGGTGGCCTTCCAGAACGCGTCCGTGCTGAGTCCGTTGGGCGCGATCACGCCGATTCCGGTGACGGCGGCGCGCCGTGGGTTCGGTTGGCTCATCGTGTCCTCTAACCCTTCCGGTTCAGGACCACCGCGGACTGGAAGCCGCCGAACCCGCTGCCCACGGACAGCACGCCGTCCAGCTTGCGTTCGCGGGCGACGCGGGGGACGTAGTCCAGGTCGCACTCGGGGTCCGGCGTCTCGTAGTTCGCGGTCGGGGGTACGACCTGGTGTCGCATGGCCAGGACGCAGGCCACCAGCTCGATCGCCCCGATCGCGCCGAGGGAGTGCCCGACCATGGACTTGATGGAGCTCATGGGCGTGGCATAGGCGTGGTGGCCCAGGGCCCGTTTGACGGCCGCGGTCTCGTGGCGGTCGTTCTGCCGGGTGCCCGAGCCGTGGGCGTTCACGTAGTCGATGGCCGAGCGGTCCATGCGGGCGTGGTCGAGGGCGTTCTCGATGGCCCGGGCCATCTCCAGGCCCTCACCGGTCAGCCCGGTCATGTGGTAGGCGTTTCCGAAGGTGGCGTACCCGCCGACTTCGCAGTACACCTGCGCTCCGCGGGCCCGGGCGTGCTCCAGCTCCTCCAGCACCAGGACCGCCGCGCCCTCGCCCATCACGAACCCGTCGCGGTCGTTGTCGAAGGGCCGGGAGGCGTGGGCGGGGTCGTCGTTGTTGGGCGACGTGGCCTTGATGGCGTCGAAGCAGGCCATGGTGATGGGCGAGATCGGGGAGTCGGACGCGCCGGCGATGCAGATGTCGGCCCGGCCCTCCTCGACCGTGTGGAAGGCGTACCCGACGGCGTCCAGTCCGGAGGTGCAGCCCGTGGAGACGGTCTGGACCGGGCCGCAGGCACCGAAGCGCTCGGCGACCGTGGAGGCCAGGGTGCTGGGCGAGAACGCCCGGTGCAGGTGCGGCTGCGCCTCGCCCGGGTCGACGTCCCAGCGCCGGCCGCCGTGGCTGACCAGTACGTAGTCCTGTTCCAGGCGGGTGGTGCCGCCGACGGCGGTGCCGAGGGAGACCCCGACCCGCCAGGGGTCCTCCCTGGCGAGGTCGATGCCCGCGTCGCGGACCGCTTCGTCACCGGCGGCCAGCGCGAACTGGATGTACCGGTCGGCGCGGGCGACCTGCTCGGCGTCCAGGCCGTGGGCGGCCGGGTCGAAGTCGCACTCGGCGGCGATCCGCGACCGCAGACCTGCCGGGTCGAAGAAGGTGATGCCGCGCGTCGCGGTGCGCCCGGCGGCGAGCAGGTCCCAGAACGCCGGTACTCCGATGCCGCCGGGCGCGACTATGCCGAGGCCCGTGACGGCCACCCGCCGGGTCATGAACGGACCTGGGAGAGGTCGGCCGGCGAGGCGCCGTCCGCGACGGCGTCGGTGCCCTCGGTGTCGACGTGGCCGAGCGGCGGGGTCGGGGCCAGCGGGCCCAGGTGGAAGACGATGCGGGCCTCGGTGTCGCCGACGTTGCGGAACCGGTGGCGCACGTTGATGGGGATCAGGAGCCCCTGCTCGGGCCGCAGCGGATGCGCCACACCGTCCAGGTCCACTTCCAGCCGCCCGCAGACGACGTACACGAACTCCTCGGAATACGGGTGGTAGTGCTCGGCGATGCGGTCGCCGGGCTGCACCATGGCGACGCCCATGAAACCGCTGGTCGAGCCGACGGTGGCGGGGGTGAGCAGGGCGCGCAGATCGCCGCCGCGCCGGCAGTTGGGCTCGACGTCGCCGAGTCCGACGATTCGGGGCTTGGATGTGATCACGACGTTCCTCCGTTGTGTGCCGCGCCGGGCGGGTTGGGCCGCGGTCCGCGTGGTCCGGTCAGGCCTCAGGCGACCGGCGGTCAGTGATGAGTCGCATGCGCGCGAGCCCCAGCAGGCGCGCGAAGTCCTCGCTCCGCAGTGCGGACAGGTCGGCCCCGGGGGCGCCCTCGAAGAGCGTGGTCAGCTCCGCCGCCTCGGCGGGGTCGGCCAGGCCCAGGCAGAGCGCCGGGTCGGCGTCGTCGAGGTCGCCGCGTACGTCGACCAGGCGCACCACGACCTCGTCGCGCTGGAAGATCGTGCTGCGCAGCACGGGGCTGCGCGGGTCGTCGGCCGCCGCCTCGTCGTGCTGGGCGAGCAGCTCGGCCAGCCGCATGCCGCAGTCCGGGCGGGCCTCGTAGTACAGGGCGTGCCGTTCGGCCTCGGGGTGCTCGTGCCCGGCCGTGACGTGGTGCAGGGCGGGCAGGGCCGCTCGGGTGAAGAAGACCCGTGCCGACTCGGGGTCGTTGAGGTCCCGGTCCTGTTCCAGGTAGGGGTTGATGGCCTCCTCGACGGCCCGTACCTCGGGCTGCCGGGCGACGTGGCGCAGCGCCGCGAGCAGGTCGCCCTTGACTTCGACGGCCCGCACCACCCGGTTGCCGTACATGAACAGGGAGGTGCGGCACAGCCGGGTGGTGTCGTCGACCTGCGGCTCGGGCGAGGCGTATCCGGCGAGGATTTCGGCGACGGCCTCCTCGCTGCCCGGCTTGACGGTGAAGGTGAGGGCGTGGCGGACCACACCGTCGCCGATGCGGGGGGAGGTCTGCAGGCGGCGCTGGTCGGGCTTGGTGTCGACGGCCGGGCCGCCGGTCTCCCGTACGACGTGGAAGCGCAGCGACCTGGTGTCCCGGACGCAGCCGTGCAGCGGCGAGACCATCCGTACGTGTTCTTCGCTGTTCACCCAGGCGAGGAAGGGCGGGGCGCTCTCCCATTCGCTGGTGATGAGCCATTGGGATGGATTTTCGATCGACTGGCACAGCTGGTCGCTGACGTGTCCCGGAACCGACGAGACCTGGGTGCAGAGTTGTTCGTACGCCTCCAGGAACTGCTGTTGGGCGCCGTCGTACACATCCACCAGCAGGACGACGCGGAGCCTGGAGCCGTCGAACACGGACTGGGAGACACGTTTCGGCATCTGTCGCTTCTGCGGTTCTGAAACACGTTCAGACGTGGTGGTCATCCTGCGCACATCTCCTTCGAGGGCAGAGGTGGACGCCGGCCGCGGTGTCGCGACGTCAGCGTGTCTCGATCCTGTGCCCGCCCGGGGAAGTGCGCGACCCGCATGAACCACGCGGGTGACGGGCCCGCGGACCCGCTGTCCAGAAGGCGCGGAACTGCCCGCGCCCCATCCCGAACGCCTGCCTCTGGAGGCATCGATGCAGCACGAAGTCGACCACCGGGTTCCGGTCCTCATCGTGGGCGGCTCCCTGGTGGGCCTGTCCACGTCCCTGTTCCTGGGGCGCCACGGGGTACGGCACACCCTGGTCGAGCGGCACGCCGGGACCTCGATCCACCCGCGCGGACGCGGCAACAACGTCCGGACCATGGAGCTCTTCCGGGTGGCCGGCGTCGAGCCGGACATCAAGACCGCGGCGTCGCTGCTGGCGGACAACCACGGCATCCTGCAGACGCCGACCCTCGTGGGCGACGCGGGCGAGTGGCTGTTCAAGGACATCGACCCCGGCGGCGGGCTGGCGAAGTTCAGCCCGACCTCCTGGTGCCTGTGCAGCCAGAACGACCTGGAGCCCGTGCTGCTCGACGGCGCCCGCGAGCAGGGCGGGGACCTGTGGTACTCGCACGAGCTGGTGTCGTTCGAGGAGGACGCGGAGGGCGTGACCGCCGTCGTGCGCGACCGGATCACCGAAGAGCGCCACACCGTCCGCGCCGACTACCTCGTCGCCGCGGACGGCCCGCGCAGCCCGGTCCGGGAACGGCTGGGCATCGGGCAGAGCGGCCCCGGCGACCTCTTCCACAACGTGAGCATCACCTTCCGGTCGCGCCGGCTCGCCGACGTGGTGGGCGACCGGCGGTTCATCGTGTGCTACCTGACCTCCCCGGACGCCGACGGTGCGCTGCTGCCCGTCGACAACAAGGAGAACTGGGTCTTCCACGCGCCCTGGCACCCGGAGGACGGCGAGACCCTGGAGGAGTTCACCCACGAGCGGTGCCAGGATCACATCCGCCGGGCCGTCGGTGTCGCCGACCTCGACGTGGAGGTGACCGGCAAGGCGTCGTGGCACGCGGCGGAGCGGGTCGCCGACAGGTACGGCGCCGGGCGGGTGTTCCTCGCCGGCGACTCCGCGCACGAGATGTCCCCGACGGGGGCGTTCGGCTCGAACACCGGCATCCAGGACGCCCACAACCTGGCCTGGAAGCTGGCCGCCGTGCTGGGCGGCTGGGCCGGGCCGGGGCTGCTGGAGACGTACGACGCGGAGCGGCGGCCGGTGGCGCTGGCGACCAGCGCCCGCGCTTCGGCGCGTTCGGTGGAGCACAGCCACCCCGGCTTCGCGCCGCCGCCGGGGATGGGCGGCGGCCGGCAGGGCGGCATCCTGAACGTCGTGCTCGCCTACCGCTACCCGCAGGGCGCGGTCGTCGGGGCCGACCCGGAGCAGGACGTGGTGCCCGAGGGGGTGCGGCTGACGGGGCAGCCGGGCAGCCGGGCCCCGCACATGTGGCTGCGGCACGGGGAGCGGCGGCTGTCCACGGTCGACCTCTACGAGCGTTCGATGGTGCTGCTCAGCGGGGCGGGCGATGCCGCGGGCTGGCATGCGGCCGCGCGCCGCATCGCGGACGCCGGCGGGGTGCGGCTGGAGGCCTACCGGATCGGTGCGGGCCCCGACGCCGACCTGGTGTACGACGGCCCCGGCGCGCCGGGCGCCGACGAGCCCGCCGACTGGGCGCAGGTCCACGGCACCACGGCCGAGGGTGCGGTCCTGGTGCGCCCCGACGGGTTCGTGGCCTGGCGGGCCGAGGGCGCGGCGGCGGACCCGGAGGCGGCGCTGCGCCGGGCCTTGGCGGCGGTCCTGCGCACGGGCTGAACCTGCACGGGGTGAGGGGGGCGCGTCGGCGGTGTTCACCGGCCGCCCCTCGCGACTACGCGTCCGCGGTGCCCCGGGTCGCCGCCGGGTCGAGGGATTCGATGTCGTCCATGAAGCACCGCATCCGGGCGTTGACCAGCTCAGGGTGGTCGATCTGCGGTCCGTGGCCGGTCGCGGCGACGATCTCGGCGCGGGCGCCGGGGATCAGCCGCGGTACGCGTTCCAGCTGCCGCTTCGGGTGCACGAGCAGGCTGCGCTTGCCCATGATCAGGTAGAACGGCGTCCGGATGGAACCCAGCTCGGCGTCGGACAGCGGCAGCGGGGCGGGGCGGCGGATCCGGAAAGCGCGCACGCCGGCCTGGATCATGGCCCGGAGTTCCGGAACGATGATCACGGGCTGCTCCAGCCAGGCGGCGAGGCGGGGGCGCCACGCCTCGGGGGCGTAGGTGGCGAAGAGGCTGGCGAAGATCCAGACGAAGAAGCGCAGGCCCACCTTCTCCAGGCCCCCCGGGTCGAGAGCGGTGACCGAGGCGAGCCGCTCGGGCCGGCGGTGGGCCTGGTTGATGACCAGCCAGCCGCCGTAGGAGGAGCCGACCAGGTGGACCTTGTCGAGGCCCAGCGCGTCGAGGGCCTCGTCCATCCACTGCGCCGCGCGCTCGGGCTGCCACATGGGCTCGCGCTGCACGCTGCGCCCGGGGTCGCCCGGGGTGTCGAGTGCGTAAACAGGGCGGTCCGCGCTGAGCGCGCGGGTGTTGGGGTACCACTGCGCCGAGCAGCCGCCGGAGCCGTGGATCAGGACGACCGGCGTACGTGACTCGGCCGCCGGATCCGTGGGCCCGTAGCGGTAGACGTGAGTGGTGCCGAAGCTGGTCTCGACGTCCGTTTCCGAGCTGATGGGTGCGCCCTTCGCGTAGAGCACGTCACATGCGGCGAAGTACCGGTCGCGCAGCTCGTCGTTCACGTAGCGGCCGATGTCGCGGCGTGCTCGGGTCAGGTTCTGGGGCACGGGGCACCTCCGGAGAGAGATCCATTCTTCGTGATACGAACGTATCATGACGTTGATACGACGGTACCATGAAGAAGGTCCGGGGCAGCCGGACCGCAACCCACCACCGACAGGCGGAGGCACGGCACATGCCGAAGCGCGTGGACCACGAGGAACGGCGCACCCAGATCGCCGAGGCCCTCATCCAGGTCGCCGGCCGGCGCGGACTGCACGCGGTCGGCATGCGCGACGTGGCCGCAGAGGCCGGAGTGTCACTCCGACTCGTGCAGTACTACTTCCAGACGAAGGAGAAACTGCTCTTCTACGGGCTCCAGCACCTCACCGACCGCTTCACCGCCCGCGTGGGCGCCCGTCTCGCCGCCGCGGGCCCGGACCCGGGCCCGCGGGCCACGACCGAGGCGCTGCTGCTGGCCTCCCTGCCGACCGACGAGGAGAGCCGTACCTTCCACCTCCTCTACACCTCGTACTCGGTCCTGTCCGTGACCGACGAGGCGCTCGCCGCCCAGCCGTTCATCGACAATCCCGACGCCGCGGAGAACGCGCTGACCGGACTGCTTCTCCAGGCACAGGAGACCGGGCTGGCCGATGCCGGCATCGACGCCCGCACCGAGGCGATCAGCCTGTTGGCGATGACGGCGACCATGGGCACCAGCATCCTCGTCGGCCAGCGGACGCCGGAGTCGGCGATCGCGGTACTCCACCACCACCTCGACCGGATCTTCAACAGCGGCCGGCCCGCACCGCCCGCATGACCGCTGCCCGGCCACACCGCCCGGCTGCTGTCGCCGTCCGCCGCAGAGGTGCCGCCAGGCCTGTCCAGGGGTAGGGCCGGCTCGGGCCTGCGTTCGCGGCTGCGGCGTGCTCCGGGCGGCAGGCCCCGTCTCGGGGGCCAGCCGTGGACGCGGCCCGACCGCTCAGGCCTCCGTCGGTTCCCCGGGGATCAGGTGCACTTCGACCGGCTCGCTGCCGGGCTTCCCGCCCGGTCCGGGGCAGGCCGACGCCCGCGCGGCGATCTCCAGGGCCCGGTCCTCGCTCTTGACGTCGACGACCCAGTACCCGGCCAGGATGTGTCCCGCCTCGGCCGGCCCGGCGGTCACCTGCGGCCGCCCGTCGCTCCCCGCCCGCACCGTCTTGACCAGTGAGGGGCCGCCGAGGCCCCGCCCTTCCACCCACTCCCCAGCGGAAGTGAGGTCATTGTTGAGGGCGTTCATGTGGGCGAACATGGCCTCCATGTCGTCCTTGGAATAGGACGACATGACGGCGTCCCACTGGGCGGCGGGCACGTTCATCTGGATCATGTACTTCATGTCCCTCATCCTTCCGGGTGGCTGCCCGGCTTCTCCGGCCGGTCAAGGGGTAGACCGCCGGGCGCCGCGGAACTCATCGGCGCCCGGGCCCCCGCTTCGACGCAGTCCACCGAGGACCGGGTTCGCCCGGTGTCCGCGCCGCTCCTCAGGAGGAGGCGCCGAGGACCTCGTCCTGGTTCGCGAGGACCTGGTGCCAGGCCGCCTCGTGCATGTCGCGGGCGGCCCCGTCGTAGAACCCGGCGTGGGTCAGCCGGACCCGGGTGCCGATCGGGTGGGGGCTGAGCTCGACGGTGACCACCGTCTCGGCTCCCGCCGTGCCGGCCCGGCCCGTCACCCAGGTCAGCTCCACCAGCCGGTCGGGCACCAGCCTCAGGAACCGCCCGTAGTGCGGATACCGGGTCGCGGGAGCCCCCGGTTCCTTCGCGAACTCCGTTTCGAAGAAGAACGGCGCGTTCACCTCGGCCGTCATCACGACCGAGCCCGGCGCCGCGAACCAGCGGTCGAACTCCTCCGTCCACGCCGCGTACAGCGTGTGCTCGGCGGCGATCATCGCGCGCTCGACCGTCAGCCGGTGGGGGCGCTCCGTCAGGTCGGGCAGCCGGATCGGATCAATGGTCATGGCCCCTCACCCTAGTTCCGTGCGGCGCGTGGCGCCGCGCCACGCCACGCCTGGGGGTGTCAGCGGGCGCGGCGGATACGGATCGGACCGCGGGCCTCCGTCGGCTCGACGGGACGGCCGCCCCGGGTGATCTCCACCTCTCCGGAGGCGACCAGCCGCCAGGCCGCACGGCGGGCCGGTTCCATGAGCGCGCGCCATTCGTCGCCGTCCCCTCCGTACACCGCCCGCGCGGCGTCGGAGGGGCAGATGGTGGCGGTCGGGCCACGCCGCTCCAGCAGTTCCAGGATGGCTCGCTCCAAGCGTCGATCCGTCTGCCGCTCGATGTCCGTCACTTCGCCAGTGTCCCACCGGTGACGGGCCTGGCGGCCCTCTCAGCCGGTGTGGAGGATCCGGAAGCGACCGGGTTCCGCCGGGTCCCGGTCAACGACGTGGACGGCCGTCCAGGCCCATTGCCACACGCTGATGCCCGGCGTGCGGGAGAACCGGATCTGCCCGCGGGTGCCCTCGACTGCTGCGCGCGGCCAGGACTCGGCGATCCGCGTCCGGTCCGTGCCGTGGGAACGCAGAGCCGCGGCGAGGACGGTGACCGTGTCGTAGCCCTCGAAGGCGACGAACGAAGGAGCTTCGGCCAACCGGTCGCGGAGGGCCGCCTCGACCCGTGCGCCGAGCGGGCCGAGGCGCGCGGGCAGGTACCGCAGGAACGGGATCGCGGCGCCGTCGCCGCCCAGCAGCGTCGCCCATTCGGCGAACTCCGGTTGCCCGGCCGGGGCACCGATCATGATCTCGGCGAGGCGCGGGTCGCGGCGGACTGACCTGACGACCGACACCGCTGGCTCCGGGTGGCCGACCAGCAGGAGGAGGGCGGTCGCGCGATGGCGGACGAGTGCGTCGCACACGTCCGCCGGGGCGAGCGCGCTCATGTCGAGTTCGATGACGGTGCCACCGCGTGCAGCGAGGCGGTCGCGCAGGATGCGGGCCCCGGACGCCCAGTAGACACCCGGCCCGGTTGCCACGGCGATCCGGCCGTGACCCGTGCCGAGGAGGAAATCCGCGTAGACCCGCCAGCCGTGGGACTGCGCCGGGGCCAGCCGCGCGACCCACTCCGTCGGCCGCTCGGTGAGCGCGTCGAGCACCGCTGACGAGCAGAGGAACGGCAGGCCGAGGGCGTCGGCCCGGGCGGCAGCGGCGCGAGCGACGACGCTGTGGTACTCCCCCGCCAAGGCAGCCACGCCCAGGCCGGCCAACTCGTCCACGGCGGCCACGGCCCTGCGTGGATCAGCGGCGGTGTCCCGGACCACCAGTTCGAGTGGTGTTCCGCCGATCCCACCCGTGTCGTTGACCTCGTGAACGGCCAGCTCCAGTCCGGCGAGCAAGTGCCGGCCCGCCTCGACCCAGCCGGGCCGGGTCAGCGGAACGAGAGCGCCGATCCGGACGGATGAACCGTCAGCCCGCTCCGCGGCGGGTGTGGTTGGTGGCGTACGCATACGTCGGCGTCTCCGTGTCGCGATTCGGTTGCATGCCCGAACCGCGGAGCGGCAAGGGTCGGCCGTACGCGGCCGTCTGGCCGCGCCGTGCCGGGCGCACCGGGGTGACCATGCCGGACATTGCATCCACCACGGTCGCCCAATGGCAACCGATTATCAGCCCGCTGAGCCGATCCCGCCGCGGAGGGAGCGTCTCAGTGGAGGCAGAGGCAGAACGGATGGCCGGCCGGGTCCGCGTAGACCCGCCAGTTGGCCTCCTGGCGGAGCTGGTCGGTCCGCTCCAGCACCGTGGCCCCGAGGGCGAGCGCCCGCTTCTCCTCGGCGTCGAGGTCGTCCACGTCGAAGTCGAGGTGGAGCTGCTGCGGGTGCTGCTGGCCGGGCCACTCGGGCGGTCGGTAGCCGTCCACCCGCTGGCAGGCCAGCGGCGTGCCCTCGAACCCGTGCACCTCCAGCCAGTCGTGATCCTCCGGGTCCGCGACCACCCGGCCGCCGAGCAGCTCCGCGTAGAACTCGGCGAGCCGGACCGGATCGGCGCAGTCCAGCGCGACCGCCTGCAACTTTCGGATCACTTTCCGACACCCCTCGTCCTCGCGCCTTCCCGTACGGGAGCAGTCGTACCCGCTGCCCCAGCGGGCATGCACGGTGGTGTGCCGGTGCGCCGCCGGGCCCCCCACGCCGACAACGGGTCACCAGGCGTCGCGAGTGGCCGTCAGCGGTGGCCGAGCACGTTGACCACCCGTCCGCTCGGGTCGCGGACGAAGAAGCGCCGCACCCCCCACTCCTCGTCCTGCAAGGGGTGGATGATGTCCGCGCCGCTCTCCCTCATGACCGCATAAGCCGCGTCCACGTCATCCACCTCGATGCTCATATCGGGAGCGACGGGCGCGGTCTTGTCGCCGGTCATGACGCTGATCTGCGCTGCCGGGCTGGCCGGGGAGGCGAGGGTCATGATCCAGCCGTGGTTCATGACCTCCTCGAAGCCCAACAGGCCGTAGAACTCCCGGCTCTCCTGCGCGGCCTCCGACCGGATGTTGGGCACGACACGGCGAACGGCCATTGACGACTCCAAGTCAGGATGAACGTGTCCCAATGTCTCCCCAGGAGTTCTACGGCACATCCGCCACCACCGCATGCATCGAATCCGCCGCGTACGAGCCCGGGCACGGGGATAATCGGCGATCGGCCGGTGGCGGATCAGCCGATCGGCTCGTGTCGACTGGGGGACGGAACGTGCGCGTAGGGGTATATCTTGCACACCCTCGACCGGGGAGTTTCAACCACGCCGTGTTCGAAGCGGTGGTGGCGGAACTGCGCGGACGGGGATGCCAAGTGCTGGCGCACGACCTGTGTGCCGAAGGATTCCCACCACAGCTTTCCGCCGCGGAGACGGAGACGGTCCGGTCCGCGTCTTGCGCCCACGACGCGCAGGTGGCCGTTCACCAGGAGGAGGCGGCCACCCTCGATGCCATGGTGTTCGTCCACCCGAACTGGTGGGGTATGCCGCCCGCGGTCCTCGTCGGCTGGGTGCAGCGGGTGCTCGTGCCGGGCGTCGCCTACAAACTGGGTACCGCCGACGGCGAGCCCGTGGGGCTGCTGAGGGCCGGCCGGGCTCTCGTCCTGAACACCTCCGACACGCCCGCGGACCGGGAGGAGAGCGAGTTCGGCGACCCGCTGCAGAGCATCTGGTCGGCCTGTGTCCTGCCGTACGTGGGAGTCGCCGACGTACGCCGGGTCGTCTTCCGCACGGTCACCGACGCGGACGACGAAACACGCGCGGCGTGGCTCGGCGAGGCACGTCGGCAAGCCGCGACGCTGCTGGACCGGGACGTGGTTCCCGAGCCCGGCGACTGAGCCGAGCAGCAGGGGCGGGACGGCATCTGCCCGGGCCTGGAGCCGCTCTCACCACGGAATCGTCACCGCCGCATACGAGAGGTGTAACGGCGCCTGGGCTGAGGTGAATCCGCAGGTCAGGGTGGGCATCCTGGCCAGACCAAGCCAGTACGCCAGCAGCCACGGGGGCTCGTGATGCACATTTCCCGCAAGACCACCCACGCCCGGAGACTCGGCACCTTCGGCCTCGCCGCCACGGCGCTCCTCGCCGCCACGGCCTGCGAGCCGAGCGACGACAAGGCGGGCGCCACCCCGCCGCCGAACTCCACCGCGTCGTCTTCCGCGTCGCCTACCGTCTCCGCGTCCGCGCCGGCCGTCGCCCCGGCCCCGGCGTCACCCACCGCCAAACCCCCCGCCAAGCCCTCCGCGTCCTCTTCCGCGCCGGGCCGTCCGGGCGAAGCCGAGGGCGACCCGAAGGGCATCGACGGCAACTGTCCGGACGACTACACCGAGGTCAAGGTGGAGTGGGCCGTACCGCCCGCCAAGGACGACTCGAAGCTCCTGTTGACCGTCACCAACACCAGCACCGAGCCGTGCAAGCTGCGGAGCTATCCGGTACTCCGGCTGGAGGACGGCCACGGCCGGCTCGTGGGGGCCTTCGAGAACTCGAAGCCGCAGACGGAGGTGACGCTCGCCCCCGGCAAGGACGCGTACGCCGGACTGCTCCTGCGCCAGAGCAACAAGGACGTCAGCACCCTGGTGAAGAACCTGGCGCTCGCACCGCACGGCCAGCGCCCCGACAACAGCACGGGCGAGGGTGTCCTCCTGCAGATGCCGAAGGGCGGCGTGTACGTGGATGACAAGGCCCGCGTGACGTACTGGAACAGCAGCTCGGAAGCCGCCGCGACCCCGCTGTTCCCCCACTGACGGGGCCGCCTGACGACGGATGTGAAGAGGTCCTCCTCCGCCCCTCCGCGGAGGGGACCCCCGGACCGGGCGGCCTGCATCCTCGGCGTTCGCGGCTGCCGCGGCAGCGCCCACAGCAGGACCGGGAACGCGGCGAGCCGTTCCATGCCGCCCATGCCGAGGCCGAGGTAGCGGCCGGACAGGAAGACGCCGAGCGCCACGACCGCGGTGGTCCCGGTGGGGCGGCCCGCCGGAGAGGCCGTCGCGAGCCCTGCGTTCTCACGGGCAGGGGGAGGCCGAAGAGGCCTTCCAGGACCCCCGGCAGCGTGCGCCGCGCGTGTTCTTCGCCCACGGCGCCCGGAGCAGGCGTCCCGGCCGGCAACCGGCAGGCCGGCCTTCGGCTACGGCGGCTGTCACTTCCGCGGCCACGGCCGGGTCCCGGCGACGCCGTCACGTCGGCGGGCGCCTCCGCGGACCACGGCATCGCGGTCGAGGCGTTCCTCGCGAAGCAGCCCCCGACCCGGCGCGGTGTCGGGCCGGAAACCGGTGCGACGCCGCGGCCCGTCCCCCCGGGCGGGCCGCGACGTCTGCTTCGGGCCGGATCTCTCCGGGTTACGCCGCCGGGTACCAGACGGTCCCGTTGCCGCCGTGCTTGGCGAGGGTCGTCTCGATGATGCTGCCGGGCTGGAAGTAGCGCGGGTGCTGTTGCAGGAAGCCC
This sequence comes from Streptomyces sp. NPDC054883, assembly GCF_053610645.1. Taxonomy (NCBI): domain Bacteria; kingdom Bacillati; phylum Actinomycetota; class Actinomycetes; order Kitasatosporales; family Streptomycetaceae; genus Streptomyces; species Streptomyces sp. NPDC054883. Next base: position 55,654 of record NZ_JBSGYT010000026.1, read on the forward strand.
GAGAAGGAGTCCAGGGACGTCGCGTCACAGACGCCGTCGGTCTGGATGCAGAAGCGCTGGACCGGGACGCCGGGGAACTCCTCCGGTCCGGTGCCGGGCGAATAGGCCACGAACGGGATCAGGACTCCCTGGGGGACGAGGTGCCAGAATCCGGTGCCGGGCTGCATCGGGTCGGAGTAGAGCATGCCGTCGACCTGCGAACGGGGCACTTCGGTGCCGTTGTTGGCGATCGTCTGGAGCAGCAGGTCGCCGACCCAGGCGCCCTGGGAGTAACCCGCGATGGTGAAGTGCGCCGCGGGGTCGGCGCGGTAGGTGCTCTCCAGTGCGGCCAGGGCGTTCCAGTAGCCCTGGTTCACGCTGTCGCCGAAGCTCGGGGTGCCCCAGGGGGCCGGCTGTTCGTTGTGGCTCCCGACGAACGGGCCGCCGCTGGCCACGTAGCAGACGGGAACCGCGATGCCGCCGTCCAGGTGCTCGTTCGCGGCCGTGAAGCTGCTGGTGCACTGGGGCGCGTCCGCGGCCGCGCCGGTGCCGCCGATCTCGATGTAGTAGTGGTGCACCGGGTCGGCGTGTGCGGCGGGCGGCACGACGGCGGCTGCGGCCAACAGCAGTGCCGTCGAGGCGATCACGGACTTGAGTCGGCGGGCGAGCCTGCTCGGCTTCGTGGTGGGCATCTGGCGGTCATCTCCTCGGTCGGGCCGGACACCGCCGCACCGGATGCGGCGGCCGGTGCCCATCTTGGTGTTCGTGCTGGTCGGCGGACCATGTCAGCGACCGGCCATATATGGCCGGTCACCGGCGTACGGGGTTCCGCCCGGCATTTGACGGGGCATCGGTCACGGATGGCAGGACCACGGGCGGGTGAGAGGCAGGCAAGTGACCAACCGGTTCGGCGCGTTGCTCCGCGGGTTGCGGCTCGAGGCGGGGATGACCCAGGAGCAGTTGGCCGAGCGGTCCCGGCTGGGGGTGCGCACCATCCACCGGCTGGAGACCGGCAAACCCACCGATGCCCGGTTGGGAACGGTGAAACAGGTCGCGCACGCGCTGGCCGACGCGTTGCGGCGCGACCGCGACGGCGTCTGGACGGAGCTGCTGGCCGCCCACCGGGGCACCGGCAGTGCCGCCGAGGACCCCCTCGCGACGCAGATTCCAGAACCCCGGCCAACGATCGGCCCCGAGCCCGTACCGGCCCGTCCGGCCCGGCCCGGCACACTGCCGCCGTCGCACGGGCCCCTGGCCGAGGCCGCCGATTCGCTGGCCCTCGATGTGTACGGCCGCTGCATCCGTGAGGAGGAGCAGCGCCGCATCCACGACCCGTTCCCGCTGCCCGTGCGCTGGCGCCCGGCGCCGCAGGAGCTGTTGGACCACGGGGAGAGCATCCGCGGCACCCCGCTCGGGACCGTCTCCGGCCCGCTGTCCCTCGACGGCGGCCCGGTGGACATCGCCGACGTCTACCGGCGGGTGCGCTCGGGACGGCTGCTGGTGCTCGGCCGGGCCGGCTCCGGCAAGACCGTCCTCGTCCTGCGGTTCGTCCTCGACTATCTGGTCAAGCGCTCCGAGGACGAGCCCGTGCCGGTGGTCTTCGGCATCGGGTCCTGGGATCCGACCCTCACCACGCTGCGCGACTGGCTGATCTCCCGTCTGCTGCGCGATCACCCGAACCTCGACGCGCGCGCCCCCGGCGGCTCGACACTGGCCGCCGCCCTCGTGGACGCCGGGTGGATCCTGCCGGTGCTCGACGGGTTGGACGAGATGGCCACCGGCCTCCTCGGCACGGCCCTGCGGGAACTGAACACGAGCTCACTGCCCCTCGTCCTGAGCAGCCGTACGCAGGAGTTCGGCGAGGCCGTGGCGGTCGAGGTGCTCCGCAAGGCCGCCGGCATCGAGCTCCTGGACCTGACCACCCGCGACCTGGTGCACTACCTGCCCCGCACCGCGCGCCCGACCGCTCCGGCGGACCGGGACGGACGGGCCCCCACCGTGTGGGATCCCGTCCTGGAACGGCTGCGCACCGCCCCGGACGAGGGGGCCGGCGCCAACCTCGGGAAGGTGCTGAGCACTCCGCTGATGGTCCTGCTCGCCCGGACCGTCTACAGCGACACCCCGGCCCGGGACCCGGCCGTGCTGCTGGACACGGCCCGTTTCCCGACCACGGAGTCCGTGGAGGACCATCTGCTGGCCGGCTTCGTGCCGACCGTGTACCGCCGCCGCCCCGTCACCGCGCCCGGTGGGCGCCCCCCGTACCGGCCCCGTACCTGGGACCCGCACCGCGCCCGGCACTACCTGGGCCACCTCGCGGGGCACCTGGACCGGCCGGGGCAGCGCGAACGCCAGGACCTGGCGTGGTGGCAGCTGCGCGACTCCCTGCGGCTGTCCTCGCGGGTCGTGGCCGTCGTCCTCGCCTGCTCGCTGGTCACCGGTATCGCCGACTGGCTGGTCTTCCCGGCCAAGAACCTGGCCGCCGGTCACAGTGCCGCGTTCGCGCTGGGCGCGGGCCTGCTGGACGCGCTGCTGTTCGGCCCTGCCGTCGGGCTCGCCTTCGGACTGGTCTACGGACTCCTGTGCGCGTTCCGGATCAGGGCCTTCGAGCCGTCCCGGGTACGGATGCGCCTGCCCGGCCGCGGCCGCCGGTCTGGAGCCGCCGACGGCCCGGCCGCGCGCAGGTTCGCCACGCTGTTCTCGGCCGGACTGCTGGGCGGCTTCGTCATGGGCGTCGGCTGCGGGCTCGGCTTCACCACCGGAGCCCTCCTGACCAACGGCCGTTTGACGGTCAACGCCGTGGTGATGGAGGCGACGCTCGTCAACTCGTTGGTGTACGGGCTCGTTTTCGGGTTGGCGGGAGGCCTGGTGCTCGGGCTCGTCGCGACCCTGGAGGTCCCCCTCGATCTCGGCTCCGCCGCCACCCCGGTGGACCTGCTGGCCGTCAACCGCAGCATCGTGGTGCGCCAGACCCTGTTCCTGGTGCCCATGCTCACCTTGGTGATCGCTTTCGGCGGCCGGCTGATCACCGAACTCCTGCAGGGAGTCCTCGGTCCCCTCACGTGGCCCATGGCCGACGGCCTCGCGCTCGGCGCCGTCGGCGGCCTGGCGGGCGCGCTCTCGTACGCACTGGCGTTCACGGCATGGGGTCAGTGGGTGCTCCTCGCCCGTATCTGGCTGCCCCTCACCGGCCGCCTCCCCTGGGCGGTCGTCGCCTTCCTCGACGACGCCTACCGCCGCGGTGTCCTGCGCCAGGTCGGCGCCGTCTACCAGTTCCGCCACGCACGCCTCCAACGCCACCTGGCCACGGCGTCCGCCGACTGAGGACCGCCCGGCCGCGCGGCCGTGTCACGGCGGGCCCGGTCCGCCTACTTGGACTCGACCCGTCCGAGCGGGTCGGAGCCGGCCGTCAGCGCGGCACGCGCTGCCTGCCAGGAGGAGTCCCCGGCATGGAGCGCGGTGCGGAGGTAGGCACCGGTGAGCTGCCCGACCGCGGCTACCCGGGCGGGGTTCTCGTCCGTGGTCTCGGCGACGTCGTATCCGGAGATCCCGCCGAGCCCGTGCTCCGCGTCGAACAGGGTGAGCAGGGACTTGGGGGCCGGGGCGAGGGCGTACGGATCGGTGTGCCAGGCCGGGCCGCGGACCGTCAGATGGGTGGAGGAGTCCTTGTCGCCCGCGACCACGAGCGCGGGTGTCGTCATCGTGGAGAAGTCCGTGGTCGAGAGGAACGGATAGTTCTCCGCCACGAATTCCGTGAGGGAGCCGCCCCCGCTGCCGGGCGCGGCGAGCAGCACGCCGGCCCGGATCCGGGGTTCGGTCAGGTTCACTTCCGTTCCGTCGTGCGGATCGGTGAGCCTGGCGCCCAGGAGCAGGCTCGCGGTGTGCCCGCCCATGGAGTGCCCGGCAACGGCGATCTTGCTGCGGTCCAGTCGGCCGGAGAGCTGCGGCACGGCGGCTTCGATCAGGTCGAGCCGGTCGAGGACGAGCTTCATGTCCTCGGCCCGCGAACGCCAGAACAACGGCGCCCCGGGGGTGTCCGGGCCGAGGTTCAGGGTGGTCGAGCTGAGGTGGGTGGGCTGGATCACCACGAAGCCCTGCGCCGCCCAGGAGTTGACGAGGGGGGCGTATCCGTTCAAGGAGGAGAGGTTGTTCGAGAAACCCTGTCCGTGCGAGAGGAGGATGACGGGCAGGTCGCTCCCGGTGACGGGCATGGAGGTGCGCACCTGGAGGTCCACGGCCCGGCCGGGGGCCCGCAGGGTGACCGGGCCGACCGAGAGGACGGGGGTGGATGCGGTGGCGGTGGCGGTGGCGGTGGTGTGGATCGAGTCACTCATGACGCATATTTCCCTTCCGTGGCCCCTGCTGCCGGTTTCTTGCTGTGGCCGGCGGCGCATGAGGCGGTTGGGTGGCGCGCTTCGGCTAGAATCGAAGCGGAACGTTGTTCCGTTAAAGTTACGGAACACTGTTCCGCTTTGTCAACGACGGCCGGAGGAGAGCGTGGTGCCCACAGCGAGGGAGTCAGGAGGGCCGTCGGCCCGGGGCAAGCGGGCCGACGCGCTGCGCAACCGGCAGACGCTGCTCGACGCCGCCGCCGCGGTGTTCGTCGCCTCCGGGATCGACGCGCCGATCCGCGAGATCGCGGCGAGGGCCGGCGTCGGGCTGGGCACGATCTACCGGCACTTCCCGAACCGGGCGGATCTGGTCGTCGCCGTCTACCGCCACCAGGTCGACGCCTGCGCGGAGGCCGGCCCGGCCCTGCTGGGCAGCGCCGCGCCTCCGCTGGAAGCGCTGCGGCAATGGGTCGACCTCTTCGTCGACTTCCTGGTCACCAAGCACGGACTCGCCAACGCGATGCAGTCCGACAGCAGCGGATTCGCCGCGCTGCACACGTACTTCCTCGACCGCCTCGTGCCCGTCTGCGGCCAGTTGCTCGACGCCGCGGTGGACGCCGGTGAGATCAGGGCCGGTACGCAGGCGTACGAACTGATGCGCGGCATCGGCAACCTCTGCATCGGGCGGGACGGCGATCCCCGGTACGACCCCCGACGACTGGTCGAACTACTGCTGCGGGGACTGGCGTCCAAGTAGCGGACGGGCTCGGCGGCCATTGCACGACGGGCGCTCGCAGAACGAGCACATCACTTCATGACGTAAACTATCCAGGTCCTTAAGCATCGCGCGCCCGCCTGGGCACCACCGGAGGAAGGGTCGGACATGAACCCCGCCCAGCACGGCGCCGCCGTCGCAGCCGAGACCGCCGAGTTCGTCGCCACGGTCGCGGCGGCCGACCTCTCCACCCCGGTGCCGACCTGCCCCGGCTGGACCCTCGCGGACCTCACGCAGCACGTCGGCAGCGTGCACCGCTGGTTCACCGAGCTGCTCCGCCGCCGGATCCAGCAGCCGCCGGCCAGCCGTGAGGTGGACCTCCGCCTGCCGGCGCAGCCGGACGGGCTCCCCGGCTGGCTGGCCGAGAGCGCGAGCGAGGCCGCCGAGGTGTTCGCCGCCACCGACCTGGACGCGCCGATGTGGGCCTGGGGCGTCGACCAGCACGCCCGGTTCTGGGTCCGGCGCATGCTGTTCGAGACCCTGGTCCACCGAGCCGACGCCCAGCTCGCACTCGGGCTCGCACCGCACATCGACCGCGAACCGGCGGCCGACGGCATCGACGAGTTCCTCACCAACCTGCCGTTCGCATCCCCCTTCGCGCCGCTGACCACCCAGCTGCGCGCCCCGGACCGGACGATCCGCTTCACCTGCACGGACGGCGACGGCGACTGGCTGGTCGGCCTGCGCCCCGACGGCTTCGCCCTGCTGGCCGAGCCCGGCCCGGCCGATGCCACGGTCCGCGGAACGGCCGCCGACCTGCTGCTGCTCCTGTACGGCCGCCTCGACCACCGCAGCGGCGCCTTCCAGCTGTCCGGCGACCCGGACCTGCACACCCACTGGTTCACCCACTCCGCCTTCTAGGCCCGGGCCACCGGCCACCGCGAGGCGGTCGGTACCCGGTACGCGCGCACGCGGCCGGCCGGGCGGGTGCGCACGTACTACTGGTCCGCGGCAGCGGCGCGGCGCCGGACCTGGTCCTCCTGGGCGAGCCGGCGCAGCAGCTCGAACACCGGGGCGCAGATCGCGAAGACGATGACCGCCCGCTCGGCCAGCTCCACCGGGTCGTCGAGGCCGGCCGCGCGCCCCAGGTCAAGCCGGGCCACCGACTCGGCGAGCCGCGCGTAGGCGGCCAGCTCGCCGGGCCCGTACTGCGCGTCCAGTCGCCGCAGCTCCTTCAGCGCCGCCGTCAGCCCCTGTACGTGCGGTGACGTGCCCGGCGCCTGCCAGTCCAGGGCCGCGAGCAGCTCCGCCACCTCGGCCCCGGCGGCCGCTTCGGCCACCGCCTCCTCCTCGTGTCCCGCGGCCCGCTGCGCCGCCACCGGCACCGGGAGGGCGTAGCTGACCGCCCCGAGGGCGCCCTCGGAACTGTCGGCCTGGTCCACCGCCCCGAGCACCTCGCGGGTGGCGGCGATGGACAGGCCGCCGAGCGTGGTCAGCGCCTTGATCAGCCGCAGCCGCTGCACGTGCTCCTCCCCGTACTCGGCCAGGGTCGCGGCGGTCGCCCGCCCCGCGGGCAGCAGGCCCTGCCGCAGGAAGTACTTGATGCTGGCGACCGGCACACCGGTCCGCCGGCTGAGCTCCGAGATCTTCATACGGCTTCCCTGCTGGTCCCTCGGTCCGGATCCGCGATCGCGCTCGCGATTGGACACCACAACAAGATACTGCCACTATCCAGTACTGGATACCATAAGTATCCAGTTCAGGAACGCAGCCTGCACCGGAGAATCGATGCCTCATCCCACTCCCCCCTCCGTGCTCCGCCGACCCCAGTTGTGGATCGGGACGGGACTCATCGCCGCAGTGGTCTCGATGTTGTTCGCCCTGCTCTACGTGGGCGGCAACGTCAACCCCAGGGGCAACCTGCGAGATCTGCCCGTGGCCCTGGTCAACACCGACAGCGGCGCCGACGCGGGCGGCCGCCGCATCAACCTCGGCGAGCAGGTCGTCGCGGGGATCCAGCAGGCCGCCAAGGGCGAGAAGAGCATCGACTGGCAGGTCGTCAGCCGCGCGGAGGCCGACAAGCGGCTGGGCCGGGGCAAGGTCTTCGGCGCCCTCGTCATCCCGAAGGACTTCTCCGCCACGGTGACCGCGCTCACCGCTCCGCAGCCCGCGCCCCAGGGCCGGCCGGCGCCGCCGACCCTGACCGTGCTGACCAACCAGTCGGCCGGCAGCATCGGCTCCTCCATGTCCTCCCAGGCCGCCCAGAAGGCCGCCCACGCCGCCTCCGCCCAGCTCGGCCAGGAACTGCTCAAGCAGGCCGCGGCCCAGAAGGCGCCGCTCCCGACGGCCGCCCAGCTCAAGCTGGCCGACCCGGTGACCGTGAACGTCGCCGACGGCCACCCGCTCGGCTCCCGCAGCGCCATGGGCCTGAGCGCCTTCTACTACGCGCTGGTCCTCGTCGTCTGCGGCATGCTCGGCGCCAACGTCGTCAACTCCCAGGTCGACACCGCCCTCGGCTACCTGCACACCGATTTCGGGCCGATCCGCAAGCGGGAACCCGTCCAGCACACCAGTCGCGTCCGCACCCTGGCCATCGGCATGGCGCTCATGCTCGGACTGTCAGTGGTCATGGGCACCCTGGTCGAGGTCGCCACCGTCGGCATCCTCGACATGGACGCCTCCCACCTCGGCCTGCTGTGGCTCTACTCGGTCGCCACCATCGGGGTCGTCGGCATCGGCAGCCTGGCCCTGTTCGCCGCCTTCGGCACCCCCGGCATGCTGCTGGCCACCATCGTCTTCGTCGCGATGGCCGTCCCCTCCTCCGGCGCCACCGTGCCCGTACAGGCGCTGCCCGGGTTCTTCCGCGCCCTCTCCGAGTTCGAGCCGCTGCGCCAGATCACCGAGGGGCTGCGCTCGTTGCTCTATTACGGAGCCCAGGCCGACGCCGGCCTGAGCCGGGCGTGGGCCGCGATGGGTGTCGCCCTGGTGGCCGCCCTGGTCTTCGGCTTCGCCGTGACCCGCCTCTACGACCGCAGGGGGCTGCACCGCGTCCCCCTGCCCGGCACCGGGACCCCCGAGCCCACGGAGCCGGCCGAGGCGGCGGCGCCCGCCACGGCCTGATCCGACCGGGCCGCCACGGGATGCCGTGGCGGCCGTACGGCGCCCGGCTCCGAGATGTGCGCGCAGCGGTGCGGGGCCATCATGGCGGAAGGCCGGTGTGCCCGCGTCCGCAGACCGGCCACCGCACACCCGAGCCGGAGGCGACGCATGAACTTGGACGAGTCGCAGAGGGCCTGGGCCGCGATCGTCGGCGTCGTCGCCGTCATCCTCGCCGATCTCATGGCGATCATCCTGATGAACACCATCGGCCGGTGACCGATCGGGCCGCAGGCGCCTCAGTTCAGCACGCGAGCGCTGCGGGGCGGGGCGGCGGCGACGGGGGCTCGGGTGGGTCAGCGGGAGGGGCGGCCGGACGGTCTTCTCGGGATGCGGCCCAGCCGGCGCGTCGGGCGCTCCGGCCGGTCCGGGAAGTCGGCGTCCGCGTCGAGCGCGCGCGGCGGGCCGTCGCGGAGCTGGCGCCAGTGCGTGCGGTACAGCACGAAGTAGATCGCCACGAGCAGGGCGCACACCTGCATGCAGACGCCCAGCGTCACGAAGGACCACTCGCTCGTCAGGGCGTTGGTCAGGTAGGTGAAGTTCATGCCGAAGAACCCGGTCAGGAACGACAGCGGCAGGAAGATCACCGAGGCGATGGCGAGTTTGTTGATCACGAGGTTCTGCTGGTCGGCGACGAGCGAGGCGTAGGTGTCCGCGGCCCGCCGGGTCTCGTCCCGCAGGGAATCGATCTCCATCATCACCAACTGCACGGTGCGCTCGTGCTTGAGGTTGAGCGCCCGCCATTCCTCGGAGATCTCGCGGTTGGCCATCCTGCGGTGCGTCAGGAACTCCTGGGCGACCGCGGCGTAGGGAAGGAACGCGCGGTGCAGCTGTGCGGCGCGCCGTCGCAGGCGCGCCAGGCGGTGCACGTGCTCCGGCTGCCGCCCCTCGAACATCTCCTCCTCGAGATCCTCCACCTCCAGCAGTGTCCGGGCGGCGGTGCGGCGAAATCCCTCCATCACTCCGTGCATGAAGAGGAACGCCATGAGCGCCCCGTCCGTGGGCCGGTCCTGGGGCAGGCGCTCGAAGAAGGACTCGATCAGTTCCACGGGCCCCTGGTGAATGGTGATGAGGTGCTGGTCGCTGGCGAGGATGTGGAGGTGGGTGATGCCCGTGCCCTCGACCACCGGCACGACGCACCCGACGGCGCCCTCGTGGTATTCGGCCCGTACGGGCTCGTGCCGTCTGCCGAGCCACTCCCAGCCCTGACCGGTCAGTCCGAGCCGGCGGGACAGGGGCTGCCCGGGCTCATCGGGCGGGGGGTTCTCGCCCTGGTCGATGTCCACGATCACGAGGTCAGGGCTCGCCAGACGCTCCCGGGCCTCGGACAGCTCCGTGCGAGTGGCGACGCCTTCCGGCACCGACACCACCGATACGATCATCGCGCCTCACCCAGGATGACAATGTGCCGCCGGGAAGCGGGACGCCCCGGCTTCCCGCTTGCTCCGCCCGGCCGTGCTCCGCGAGCAACGCGAGACACCTCAGCCCCTGAGGCGCAACGTCCGGCACGCTACCACCGCAGGTCGCGCGGGTGGCGGCGGCGGCCGCCGGGCTCGCGGACCCGCTGACGACATCACCCGGTTCCCGCGCGGGCGGGACGCGGGCGTCGCACTCGCGCAGGAGTCAGGGCCCCGGATGCCGGCCGCCCCCGATGGCCTGCCGGTCGGCCGTCTGCGCCCGGGCACGGCGGGCGGGGTCGGTGAACGTCCGCCGGACGGACTCGTCGGAGGGTGAGTTCCGCGCGTACCGCCGGCAGACGTTCGGCCGGCCGGGTTTCGAGCAGGTCCTCCAGCATCGCGCGCAGCCGCCTGCACAGCTGGTAGGAGGTGACCCCGTACTCGCGGGTCTCGGTGACGGCCAGTTGCAGGTAGTCCTCCCAGCCGCGCCCCGGCACCACCAGCCGCGGCCGGCCCTGGGCATCGACGAGCACGTACCGGCCGCGGAGCCGGGGGCGACGAGTCCCGTCACGCGCCGGTGGTCGGGCCGCGCCCGGCCGTGGGCCTCCACGAGGGTGGTGCCGGACGGTACGAAGTCACCGACCTGGTGGGCCAGTACGAGGACGCAGTCGTGGCGGACGGCTGCGGCGATCAGTCCTGCCGCGTCGAACGCCTGGAATACGCCGCCCCGTTCGCACCGGATGCGGCTCACCGGTCCGGCCGGCGGCGGCGCGGCCCCGTCGGGCGCCGCGGAGCGGCGGATGTGCTCCGCTCCGGTGCTCACCACCTTCTCGCGCCGCCCCACCAGGTCGGCGATGGCCACGGGCCGCAGGTTGTGGGTGAACCGGTTGAGGTAGATGAGCAGGAGCATGAGGCTGACCGAGACGGCCACGCCGGACAGGGTCACCCCAGGTCCGGAACGGAGTCCGATTCGATCTTGCGCAGCAGGGAGAAGGCGTACGCGAAGGTGCCCGTGAACGTGGCCGGCACTGCCTTCTGCAGTCGGTCGCGGTACCAAAGGGGCATGTAGCGCGGCGACGACGTGCCCGTCGCCTGCTGGATGACGAGGACACCGAGATTCGGCAGTCCGAAGCGGTCCCGACCGTCCAGTTCATGCGTGGCCCATGGTAGAGCCGCCTACCGGCGCCCGCAGGAGGAGCCCGTTCGACGGGCTCGTGCGGAATTCCGCACTTAAGCTGACTGGGTGGCGTCCGAAGGGGTTCTCCCATGGCTGACTATCCACTGATCGAAGACCATGGCCTGATCGGTGATCTGCAGACCGCGGCCCTGGTGACCACGGACGGAACGATCGACTGGTTCTGCTGTCCGCGTTTCGACTCCCCCAGCGTCTTCGGGGCCCTTCTCGACTGGGAGAAGGGCGGCCATTTCTCGGTCCGACCCGCGGAAGACGCCTATACCACCAAGCAGTTGTATCTGCCCGACACCGCGATTCTCGTGACGCGCTTCATGACCGAGTCCGGTGCGGGCGAAGTCGTCGACTTCATGCCGGTGACGGGGGGAACGGCCACCGACCGCCACCGCCTGGTCCGCATGCTCCGATGCGTACGCGGCAGCATGACGTTCCAGGTCGAGATCGCCCCCCGGTTCGACTACGGCCGCAAGACCCACTCGCTGCAGATCACCGAGAACGGGGCCGTATTCACCTCGGACGGCCTGGAACTCACCCTCAGCGTGGTGCGGGAACCGGAGGACGAACGACGGGTGCACGGTCTCACCGGAGATCACGACCTGCGGGTCGAGCTCGCACTCGAAGCCGGCCAGCAGCGGGGCCTGGTGATGGAGTCGGCCGCGGCGGGCCCGCCGCGCGAGATCCGCGTCACCGAGTTCCAGGAGCTCTTCGCCGAGACCAGGGGCTACTGGCGGTCGTGGCTGCGCCAGTCCCGGTACACGGGCCGGTGGCGCGAGACGGTGGAGCGCTCGGCCGTGACGCTGAAGCTGATGACGTACGCACCCAGCGGCGCCCTGGTGGCGGCCCCCACGGCGGGCCTGCCGGAGCAGCTGGGCGGTGAGCGGAACTGGGACTACCGGTTCACCTGGATCCGGGACGCGTCCTTCTCCGTGTACGCCCTGCTGGGGCTGGGGTTCACGGACGAGGCGAGGGCGTTCATCGGCTGGCTGAGTGACCGCGTGAAGGAGAAGGCCGGCCGCGACACCGACACCGGGCCGCTGAACATCATGTACCGGGTGGACGGTTCCTCCGACCTCTACGAAGAGACCCTGGAGCACTGGGAGGGGTACCAGGGATCCTCGCCGGTGCGCATCGGCAACGGCGCGGCGACCCAGTTGCAGCTGGACATCTACGGCGAGGCACTGGACAGCATGTCCTTCGCCCACCAGCACGGCATCCACCTCGACATCCAGGGCTGGGCGTCGCTGCGCGCCCTGCTCGAATGGCTGGTGGACCACTGGGACCAGGCCGGTGAAGGGCTGTGGGAGACCCGCGGCGGACGCCAGCACTTCACCTACGGCCGCGTGATGTCCTGGGTCGCGTTCGACCGCGCGCTGCGGCTCTCGGTCGCCCACGGCCGGCCGGCGGAGAGCGGCCGCTGGGCCGCCGAGCGCGACGGCATCTACGAGCAGATCCTGGCCAAGGGCTGGGACCCGGCGCGCAAGGCGTTCGTCCAGCACTACGGGAGCGACGTGCTCGACTCGTCGCTGCTGCGCATGCCGACGGTGGGTTTCATCACCCCCGACGACCCGATGTGGACCTCGACCCTGGACGCCATGGACCGGGAGCTGGTCACCGACAGCCTGGTCTACCGCTACAACCCCGAAGCGTCGCCCGACGGCCTGCGCGGCTCCGAAGGGACCTTCTCGCTGTGCACCTTCATGTACGTCGACGCCCTCGCCCGGGCCGGGCGGACCGATCAGGCCAGGCTCGTACTGGAGAAGATGATGACGTACGCCAACCACCTCGGCCTGTACTCGGAAGAGATCGGGCTGACGGGACGGCAGCTCGGCAACTTCCCGCAGGCGTTCACCCACCTGGCGCTCATCGACGCGGCCATCACACTGGACGACACCTTGAACCGCATGCAGCAGGACTAGGGGCCCCTAAGCCGTCTCCCCCGCGGCGGGAGGAGCTCCGGGCGGTGCCGGGCCGAGCAGCACGATCAGGTCACCCGCTTGCGGGACCACGGCCCGGGTGCCGTCGAACGGCTCCAGCCGGCCGTCGTCCCGGACCACGAACAGCGGTTCGTGTTCCGGGGGGAGCGGACGGGACGCCGGCTGTACGAGGAACCGGGCGCCTTGTTCGTACCGCGCCGCGAGGACGTGCCGGACGAGTGAACCGCCGAACAGGACGGCGCCGCCCGTGTAGGGCGCGACGACGCCGTGGCTCTCGTGCGGCGGTCCCACCCGGTAGACGGGCCCCTCGACGTTGTCTTCGACCAGCACCGAGGCGAGCGCGTTGAAGTCGTCGTCGTCCGTCAGCAGGAACACCGCATTGACCCCTTCCAGCCGCGCCCTCGGGTTGGTGGCCGTCGCCAGCAGGTCGCCACGGGCCAGTTGGATCCCGGCGTCCTTGATCCGTTCACGCTCCTCGTCCAGCCCTGCCCACATCTGCACGTCGAGTCCCGTCGACCGCAGGGCGCTTGCCAGTGCGACCGCCCACGGTGCCCCGCCCACCAGCAGGGGCCGGCTGCGGTTCGGCCTGGCGACACCGAGGCCCCGGGCCACCGGGGCGGCGGTCAGGGCGTACAGCACGACCGTCGAGACGATCACCAGGAAGGTGACGGGCAGGATCTTCGGGGCGCCGCGCAGCCCCAGTTCGACGAGGGACGCGGCGAAGGCGGCCGCGGTGGAGGCGGCGACGATGCCGCGCGGGGCCATCCATCCCGTGAAGGCCCGTTCCCCGCGGGTCATGTCCTTGCCCCAAGTGGCGGCGAGGGCCACCAGCGGCCGCACCACGAGGACGAGGACCGCGACGAGGACGAGCGTGGGAAGGAGCACGGGCTTCAGGGAGGCCGGGGTGACGCTCGCGGAGATCGAGATGAACAGCAGCCCGATGATCAGCTGGACCAGGGTCTCGAAGAAGGGCCGGCGGGCGGGCATGCCGAAGCCCCGCATGTTGGCCGCGGCCATCCCGGTGACGATCGCGGCGATGAGCCCGGTGTCGTCACGGACGATGTCGCATCCTGCCGATACGGCGATCACCGTGGCCAGCTGCGCCAGCGTGCCGAGCGCCTCGCCGAGCCGGAGCACGCGCAGGGTCAGCCACAGCAGCGCGAACCCCACGGCGCCGCCGGCCAGGCCGACGGCCATGCTGATGAGGAACTGGCCGATCTGGTAGCCACGCCCGAGGTCGACGCGGCTGGTGGTGGCGACGGCGTGGAAGACGACGGCTCCCAGAATGGCACCGATCGGGTCGGTCAGTGTCCCTTCCCAGATCAGCAGGCGCCGTACCTTGTCCGTCGGCCGCACGTAGTGGAGCAGCGGCCCCACCACCGTGGGCCCCGATACGACGAGGATCATGCCCACCATCGCCGCCACCCTGAGCGACATGCCGAACAGGGCCGGCCCGACGGCGCACACGGCGAAGAAGGTGAAGCCCACGCCGAAGAGCAGCAGCCTGCCCACGACCGCGCGGGTCTGGCCGGTGAGGTTGCGCAGGTCCAGGCCGAGACCGGCGTCGTAGAGGATCACCGCCACGGACAGGGACACCAGGGCCGAGAAGTCCTCCCCGACCAGCTGGTCCGGGTGGATGACGTCGGTGAGGGCGCCCGCGGCGAAGCCGGCCGGCAGCAGCAGGATCAGGGCGGGGACGCGCATCTTGCCGGCGAGGATCTGGCAGGCGGTGGCCAGGGCCACGACCAGGGCGATGCCGAGGAGGATGTCGTCCTCGCTCACAGCGGGTTCCTTCCTCGCCCCACGGGCGCGACGGGGACTCGACGGGGTTGCGCGGGCGGCCAGCGATGCCGTCGGCGGATCCGCCCGAGCGGCCACCGTTGGGCGCCGTGAGGTCAGTCGCCGTCGGCGGCGTCGCCCCGCGCCGGGCCGGTCCGCCGCAGGTCGGATTCGGCCAGGGACTCCAGCTCGCCGTGCGTGTCCATCCAGTAGAGGAAGAAGACGGCCGGGGCGACGAGCACCAGGGCCACGAGGCTGACCACCAGCAGCCAGGTCAGGGTCTGCGGATCGCCCGCGGCGTCCGCCACAGACAGGGACGTGGGGATGAGGTAGGGGCGCTGGGCCAGCCCCCAGGCGAAGACGGCCGCGCCGACGGTGCCGACGCAGCTGAACCGGGCCCAGTGGACCCTGCCCCGCTGTACGAGCAGCCCGGTGGCGACGAAGAACGCCGCGGACACGATCACGAGGGCGAGTCCCGCGCCGTGGGTGAGTCCGTGCCAGACGTGGGGGGCTTCGGTCCGGGTGACGAGGAGTACGCCGACGGCCGTCATGGCGACCGCGACGAGAGCGACGAGGGCGCGCAGCCGGAAGTAGCCGACGAGGTCGGGTGTGTCGAAGCGGGTGGCGTCGGCGCTCAGGAACACGGCGCCGAGCAGTGCGGTCGTCGCGATGGTGAGGAGTCCGAACAGGAGGGACGCGGGGCCCGCCCACGCGTCCGCCGAGGCCTCGGTGCCCGGCGCGATCCGGCCGGAGGCGATGGCGCCGACGGCGGCCCCGAGGAAGAACGGGGTGAGCAGGGAGGCGATGGCGAAGACGGCGCCGTACAGGCGCCGCCGGGCCAGCCGGCGGGAGGGTTTGCGCAGGGCGAATCCGGCGCCGCGCAGGACCATGCCGAGGGCGGCCAGGGCGAGCGGGAGCCACAACGCGGTGAACACGGTCTGGAACAGCACCGGGAACCCGGTCCACATGATGATCAGCACGAAGACCAGCCAGACGTTGTTGACCTCCCACACGGGTGCCATGGCGTGGTCGATCAGCCATCTGGGGCGTTTGCCGCGCTCGGCTCCGCCGGCGGTGAGGTCCCAGAAGCCGGCCCCGTAGTCGGTTCCGCCCGCGCAGGCGTACGCGACCACGGCGAGCAGCAGCACGAAGGCGACGACGTCCGCCATCACCGTTCACCGCCCCCCGGCGACCCGGCGCCCCCGTCCCCCGGGGACCGGGCGCCGCCGGCCGGGGCCGCAGGGCGCGGCCCGTAGGGGGTGGCGGACTCCGGTGCCTCCAGCGGCCGCTCGTCCGTCGTTTCGTCGGCCAGGCGCCAGCGGTCGCGCATCCTCAGCAGGACGACGAGGAACGCCGCGAAAACGCACGCATACAGGACGATCACCAGGCCGAACATGGTCCAGAGGCTGGCGGAGCGGGTCGACGTGACGGCCTCGGCGACGCGCATGTTCTCGTACACGATCCAGGGCTGGCGGCCCACTTCGGCCGTGACCCAGCCCGCTTCGACGGCGACCACGGAGGCCGCGCCGGCGCAGGCGGCGCCGGCATAGAACCACTTGGAGCGGGGCAGCCGGCGGTGGCGGAGCCAGACCAGCCCGTACACCAGGGCGAGCAGTACGAGGAGGCTGCCGATCCCGACCATGAGGTCGAAGGCCCAGTGGGCGATGGTGGCCTGGGTGGCGTTCGGCCGGTCGGCCGCCGGTACCGAGGTCAACCCGGTGACCTGGGTGTCCCGGCTGAACCCGGCCAGGATGGAGTCGAACTGGGGGATCTTGATGCCGCCGGAGATGGTGCCGTCCGGGTGGAGCCGGCCGAACAGGTATTCCGGAACGTGCGTGTCGGTGTTCCAGACGATCTCCATGGCCGCGAACTTCACGGGCTGCTTGTGGAAGACCTGCCGGGCGATCGAGTCCCCCAGGAAGAACTGCACCGGAGTGGTCACGGCGGCGAGGGTGAAGGGGACCGCGAAGCCGAGCCGGTGATAGTGGTCACGGCGGCCGCGCAGCCATCCGACGGCGTAGACGCCGGCCACCACGTAGCCCGCCGTCACCAGCATCGCGACCACGAAGTGCCAGTACTGGGGGCCGAACATCGGGGTGAAGAGGGCCTTCCACACGTCGACGTCCACCGGCTTGCCCTGGGCGTCGAGCGTGAACCCCTGGGGGGTGTTCATCCACGAGTTGGCGGCCAGGATGCCGAAGGCCCCGAGCAGTGCGGTGGCCGGCAGCGGGAGCCCGAGCAGGAAGTGGGTGCGGGGGTTCAGTCTGCGCCAGCCGTACAGGTAGATGGCGATGAGCACCGCTTCGAGGAAGAACGCCCAGGCCTCGACGCCGAACCCGATGCCGAAGACGTCGCCCCACCGGCCCATCAGCCCCGGCCAGAGCAGGCCGAACTCGAACGACAGCACGGTGCCGGTGACGACGCCGATCGCGAACTGCACGGCCATCACCGCCGACCAGCGCCGGGCCAGCAGCAGGGCCGTGGCGTCGCCCCGGCGCAGGCCGCGGTAGTGCATGACGAGGGTGATGAGCGGCAGCGCCACTCCCATCGGTACCAGGACGATGTGGGAGCCGAGGGTGAAGGCCATGAGCTCCCTGGCCGGGAGCAGTTGGGCGGGGCCGTCCGCCAGCAGATGCACCGTGGTGTGCATACGTTCCTTTGCCGCTCGGAAGGTCGGGTGGGAGGAGGCTCAGCCGCCGGTGGCGAACCCGGGGAAGAGGGTCATCCCGCCGTCCACGAAGAGTGTGGTCCCCACGACGTAGTCCATGAGGTCCGAGGCGAGCGCCACGGCCGCGTGCGCGATGTCCTCGGGCTCGCCGATGCGCTCGTACGGGATCAGCCGGAGCAGGTCCTTGCGGGCCTCCGGCGTCTCCCAGGCGCTCCGGTTGATCGGCGTCTTGATGGCTCCGGGCGCGATCGCGTTCACGCGGATCTTCTTGGGCGCGAGTTCCTGGGCCAGGGTCTCCATCAGCATCTGCACGCCGCCCTTGGAGGAGGCGTAGTTCGCGTGCCCCGCCCAGGGAATGACCTGGTGCACGGAGCTCATGCAGATGATCTTGCCGGCCGCCCGGGACACCTCCGGGACGACGCCGCGCCGCAGGAACTCCTTCGTCGCTTCCCGCGCGCACAGGAACTGGCCCGTGAGGTTGACGTCCAGCACCTTCTGCCACTGGGCGAGCGTCATCTCCTGGAACGGGGCGTCGCGCTGCAGCCCCGCGTTGGCGACCAGGATGTCGATCGTGCCGAACTCCTGGACCATCCGGTCCATCATCGCCACGACCTGGTCCTCCTGGGACACGTCCGCCTCGTACGCGGCGGCGCGCACGCCGAACGAGGCGATCTCCTCGACCACCTTCTCGGCCTCGTCCGCGCCGGCCACGTAGTTCACGACCACGTCGGCGCCGGCCCGGCCGAGGCCGATGGCGGTTGCCATGCCGATTCCGCTGTTGGCGCCGGTGACCAGCGCCTTCTGGCCCTTGAGCAGGCGGGTGGGGATCACTCCCTGCGGTGCGCCCTCGGTGGAACTCACGATCGACTGCCTCCTCGACTACCCGGTCCGGACCGCCCGACCGCGGCCCGACAGGGTTCGGACGACACGGAAGCACCCGCCGCGCCGATCGGCGGTCCGGGCGAGGCGCCTTTGGGCCGCCCGGTGGAGCAGCAACGCCCGGTCGGGGCAATCCGCGGGGTCAGCCGAGCCGTTCCAGGAGGTGGTCACCCACCCGCAGGGCGTTCGCGATCGCGGTGAGGGACGGGTTGACCGCCCCGATGCTCGGGAAGAAGCTCGTGTCGACCACGTACAGGTTGTCCAGGTCGTGGGCCTTGCAGTGCACGTCGAGGGCGGAGGTGGCCGGGTCGTCGCCGAACCTGACGGTGCCGGCCTGATGGGCCGTGGCACCGATCGGCATGCCCTTGTGGAGGTAGATGCTGTGCGACAGGAGCCGGTGTTCGTGCATGCCCAGCCGGCCGAGCATGCCCTGGAGCTTGTGCCGCAGCCGCTTGAGCCCCTCGGTGTTGTTGCTCTCGTCGAGCGCGAGACGGATGGTGCCGTCGCCGTCGAGGGTGACCCGGTTGCCGGGCTGGGGAAGGTCCTCGCCGCACAGCCAGAAGTCGACGGCGTGGTGGGCCAGTACCTCGAAGGGCATGTCGGGAGTGACGGCGCCCGCCCAGCGGGGGGCCTCGCCGTGGATCTGCTCGGCGTCGGACTTGCCGAGCATCTGGATGCCGCCCAGCGGGTAGTCCCAGTCGTCGGCGCCGAGGTACCAGTCGTGCAGGGCCAGGGTCTTCTGGAACCTGGTGGGGTTGGGTTCCTTCGAAACGGCCATCAGGGCGAGGTTGTTGTGCCGCATGTAGTGGCGGCCGACCACGTCGGAGCTGTTCGCCAGGCCGCGGGGGTGGCGGTCGTCGGCCGAGGCCAGCAGCAGGGCCGCCGAGTTGACCGCCCCGCAGGCGACGACCACGATGTCCGCCGAGTAGGACGCTTCGCCGCCGTCCTCGCCGCGGGTCAGGACCCCGGTGACACTGCGTCCGGTCGGGTCGGTCTCCAGCCGGACCACCCGGGCGTTGGTGACCATTTCGACGTTGGGGTGCCGCAGCGCCGGCTCCACGCAGATCACCTGGGCGTCGGACTTGCCGCGCACCAGGCAGGGGAATCCGTCCACCCGGTCGCAGCGGATGCAGACGCTGGAACTGGCCGCCCGCCCGTTCTCGTCCTGGAGCAGGTCGACGCCGACGGGCAGGTGGAAGGGGTGCAGGCCCCGTTTCTCCAGGTCGTCGCTCAGCTGCTGGATCCGCGGCTCGTGTTCGACCGGGGGGTGGGCGTACTGGGCGCTGTACGGGCCCTCCCACGGGTCCTCCCCGTGGCGGCCGTGCACCTTGTAGAGGTGCTCGGCCTCGGTGTAGTACGGCTCCAGGTCCTCGTAGCGGATCGGCCAGGCCGGCGACAGCCCGCCGTGGTGGCGCAGCTCGCCGAAGTCCTCGGGCCGCAGCCGGAAGAGGGCGGCGCCGTAGAACTTGGTGTTCCCGCCGACGTAGTAGTTCACCTCGGGCGGGAACTCATTGCCGTGCTGGTCCAGCCAGAACTCCGGGGCGCGGTACTTGGCCTTCACGAACACGGCGGTGGAGTCCCAGTTGTCCCGCTCGCGGGGGAGGTAGTCGCCGCGTTCGAGGATGAGGACCCGCTTGCCGGACGGGGCCAGCCGGTGGGCGAGCGTACCGCCGCCGGCGCCGGAACCGATGACGACGACGTCGTAGTGCGGGGAGTCGCCCACGGCGACCACCGTCCTTGCGCTCGTGGGCCGCGCCCTTCCGGCCGGCCTCCCGCTGCGCGCCGCCGGGGTGCGGCAGCCACCCCCGTCCTTCGAACGTATCGCTCGGTGCCGCGGGCGGCGACCGGGGCGGGCTACCGCACGGCCGTCACAGGACCGCGATCGGGTTCACCGGGGAGCCGGTGGCCGCCGGGAGCCTGAGCGGCGCGACCGCGCACAGGAAGGACCACCGGCCGGCCCGGGCACACGCCCGGGTCAGCTCCTCGAACTGCAGGTAGTCCATCAGCGGCAGTCCCATGGCGTGCACGGCCAGCACGTGCACGGGGAAGTCCGTCCCGGCCACGGCGCTGGGGGCCGTGTCGTTGTTGCCGTCCGATCCCAGTACGCAGACCTGCCGCTCGGCCAGGAACCGGACGGCCGTGGGGTGGAGTCCGGCCCGGGCGCGGGCCGCGTCCCACGCCCCGCGCTCCTCCCGCCGTGGGCGGTGCCCCACCCGCACGAACAGCATGTCCCCCGGTCCGACCCGGACCCCCTGGGCGGCCTCCGCCGCGGCCAGCTCAGCGGCGTACACGTGTTCGCCGGGCTCCAGCCACGGCACGCCCCGTAGCCGCGGTACGTCCAGGAGCACGCCCCGGCCGACGACGCCGTCCCGGAAGACCTCGACGGAGAGGGCGCGGGCGCCCTCGGGCGTCACACTGCCGGCCGGCACGCCGTTGTAGAGCTCCCCGTCGAAGAGCACGTGGCACAGCGCGTCGAGGTGACTGTCCGCGTCGCCGTGTACGTTCATGGCGAACCGGTCGCGCGCGAAGTGCAGCCCCTCGGCGGTGCTCTCACCGGTGGCGGGGGCGAGCATCGTGTGGTGCGCGGGGTCGGGATTGTCCGGCCCGGGCAGCGTTTCGATGGGCGCGGCCAACGACACCGTGAGCCCGGAGCGGACCTGGCCGGCGGCGGCCGCGACGCGCTCGGGCGTCAGGTGGCCGAGAGTGCCGCGCCGGTCGTCGGGGGCGCGCGGGCTCCGCTGCCGCAGCTCCTCGTACAACGCGCGGAAGGCCGCACCGGTCATGGGCCCCGGCACCTGCGGCCCGCTGTCCGGGCTCACCACGAGCCCCACGGGGCCAGGCCCCAACGGAAGACGTGGGTGTCCCCCGGTTCCAGGACCGTGAGCGCCGTGCCGCTGCGGAAGGCGTCGGCCGGGCAGGACATCGGCTCGATGGCGACGCCGCGCCTGCGCCGCCCGGGCTCCCCCAGCGTGTCCCCGGTGTACAGCTGTACGTAACGGACGCCTTCGGGGAGCCGTACGTCGATGCCGCGCCGCGCCGATGGGTGCGCCAGTCGGACCGCGACGTGGCCGGCGGGGTCCCGGTCGAGGCCCGTGTACGCGGTGTCCAGCCGCACCGCGCCGATGGGCCGGGCCTCGCGGAAGTCGTACTCCGTGCCGTCGACCGGTTCCTCGCCGGCCGGCAGGCCGTGCGCGTCGGTACGCAGGCGGATGCGGGCCGGCACGGTCAGCAGGGCGGTGTCCACGACGTCGGTGCCGACGGTCAGGTAGGGGTGCTGGCCCACGCCGTAGGGCGCGGCCGTGTCACCCGCGTTGGTGGTGGTGACGGTGGTTTCGAGCCCGTCGCGGCCGAGCCGGTACCCGGCGGCCACTTCCAGCCGGTACGGGTACCCGGGCTGCGGGAAGAGGGTGGTGCCCACCGTGACCGCGTCCTCGGCGCGGTCGAGCAGCCGCCACGGTACCCACCTGAGGAGCCCGTGGATCGCGTTGCCGTTCTCCGGCTCGGTCAGCGGGAGCTGCAGGTCGGCGCCGCCGAAGCGGTAGCGCCCGGCTGCCACCCGGTTCGGCCAGGGCACGAGGAGCTGGCCCCGTCCTCCGGTGATCGGCTCGTGGGCGGCGAACCCGTCGAGCAGCGGCCGGCCGCCCACCTCGTAGCTGCGCAGCGCACCGCCGAGTTCCACCACCACCGCCGTCTGGGCGCCGCGGCGCAGCCGCCACTGTTCTCCGGACGCTGTGGGGGGCATGTTCGGCTCCTCGGTCGGCCAGGTTCTTCCACTTTCGGCGCACGCGGTCCGCGGCGCACTTCGGAAACCGTCGCGACGCCGTCCACCGGAACACCGGACCGCCGCACACCCGCCGGTGCCGTCGCGTACGGGCCGTACGGCTGCGGGCCGCCCGCCCCCGTCGCTAGGACAGGTGCTTGTAGCGGTGCGGTTCGACCACCGTGGAGAGGCCGTTGAGCAGGAGGCGGGTACTGCCGCGGAGGTGGGCGACGTCCTGGCTGCCGTCATCGGTGACGACGAGCAACGCGTACTGCTCGGTTCAGGTGGGCCGGCAGCCCCGTTGCGGCGCTTGCTCGAGTTCGACCGTCACGGCGAGGCGCGCGGCGGGCTCCGGCCGGCCGAACGCGATGACCGCGGCGGCCGATCCGGCGGGCGGGAGGGCCGCGACGATCCCCGCGGTGAGGGGCGCGATGCCCGTGAAGCGCAGGTCGCGCCAGTTGGCGGGGTCGCTCCACCGGACCCGCCACTTCTGGTCCATGAGGGCGTCCCGACGGCTGCGCGCGTACGAATGGCCGTTCCACCAGTACTCGGTGGCCATCCTCGTGACAGGCCCGGCCTGCCGGTAACCGGCGGGGATGACGGTGGTGGTCCACCGTGCGACAAGGAAGCGGGCCGTCCGGCAGACCGGACGGCCCAGGCCGAGCGTGCCCACGCACACCAGTGCCGACGGCGCTGCCCAGGACCAGGGGTTTCCGGCGCCCCACCGGATCCCCCACGCCACGGCGGCGGCCCGTACGGCCGGGACCGGCAAGCTGACGGCCAGCACGACACACGCCCGCACGAAACCCACGCCGACCTCCGCCAACCACTTGCCCAGCAGTCTCATGGCCCTTCCCCCGCCTTCCGTCCGGTGCTCCCACCGTGCACCCGGCGGAGACTGCCACAGCCGTGGCCGGCCGGGGAGTGGGCCCAGCCCCACCCACCCGTGCGTCCAGGCCGATACCGCCCCGGCCGAGCGCTGCTTAGCGTCGAAAGCATGGAAACCAACGCGCACACGCCGATCGACGCGGCACTCCTCGACAACCCGCGCGTCCGAAGGGCCTTCGACACGGTGAGGACCGGCGTCCTGGTGTACGGCGTGCTCGGCACCGCCGCCCTCATGGCGGTCATCGCGGTGTCGAGCAGCGGTCATCTGGTGAACGCGTTCATGTGGGTACGGGCCCGCAGCTCCGCCCTGCGCGCCGCCTTCCCCAAGTCCCGAGAAGGTGAAAACGGGTAGCGGGCGGTGTCCTGGCGCCGGGTCCGGCGTTGGGAAAAGGGCATCGATCTCGGGTGGCGGCAGTGCCGCCCGGCGGAGTCTGGAGTGGTGGTCATGCTGGATGTGGTGGTCGGCGGTGCGCAGCGGGCGCGTCACGTGGCCGTGTTCAACGTACCGATGCCGGGGCACGTGATGCCGACGCTGGCGGTGGTGCGGGAGCTGGTCGGCCGCGGCCACCGGGTGAGTTACGCGGTGACCGCGGAGTTCGCCGAAGAGGTACGGGCGGTGGGCGCGCGCCCGGTCGTGTACGAGGCGGCCCCGGCGGGTGAGGCACCCGAGGACATGGCCGTGGGGGTGACCCGGGCGGTGGTCGTGAACGTGGCCGCGCTGCCGCAGCTGGAGGCCGCGTTCGGCACGGACGTGCCGGACGTGGTGCTGTCGGACGTGTACGCATGGGCGGGGCCGCTGCTCGCGGCGCGCTGGGGGGTGCCCGCCGTCCAGCTCTCGCCGACGCACGTCCCGTACGACGGCGTGGTGCGGGAGTTCTTCGGGCTGGAGGACATCGCGCAGATCCCGGGCTTCCCCGAACTCGCGGGTGCACTGGAGGAGTTCGGTGTGCCGGGCGGAGTTCACGCCTTGACGCTGGCGCCGCCGCGGACGATCGCGTTCTTGCCGCGGTCGTTCCAGCGGCGGGCGCAGACGGTGCAGGCGGGCGAGGCGCATTGGGTGGGCCCGGCGATCGGTGACCGGTCCTTCCAGGGGCGTTGGCAGAGGCCGGCCGGTGATGAGCCAGTGCTCTACGTGTCGCTCGGTTCGCAGTTCAACTGCCGCCCGGACTTCTACCGGTCGTGTGCGGAAGCGTTCTCGGGTCTGGGATGGCACGTGGTGATGAGCGTCGGACCCGAGGTGGCCGCAGCCGGTTTCGGCCCGGTGGGCGAGGGCTTCGAGGTCCACGCGAGCGTCCCGCAGCTCGATGTCCTGGCCGCCGCGTCGGTGTTCGTCACCCACGGCGGCATGGGCAGCCTGATGGAGGCCTTCTCGCTGGGAGTGCCCGTGGTCGTGGTGCCGCAGATGGCCGAACAGCGGGTGAACGCCGAGCAGGTCGACCGGCTGGGCCTGGGCCGCCACCTGCCACGGGAGCAGGCGACCGCGGCGGCGCTGCGCGAGGCGGTGCGCACCGTCATGGGTGACGCGCAGGTCACCGCGGCGGTGGCGCGGCTCCGGCAGGAGATCAGCGCGGCGGGCGGAGCGGCGGCCGCGGCCGACGTGGTGGAGAAGGTCCTGGCCGACACGCCGATGACCGGCTGACCCGGGGGATCGCTGGAACGGGCACGAGACGTACGCGGGTCCCCTCCGCGGGGACCTTTCACGAACAGGACATCATGGAATCCTTCAAGACCCGTCGGCGCATCAGGATGAGCGACGCCGACGTCTACGGCAATGTGCACAACCTGTCGATGATCCGGTATGCCGAGGACACCGCCGTCGAGCTGGCGCGGGCCCTGCAAGAGGAACACGGCGTCCAGAGCTTCTGGGGTGTCGCGGAGGTACAGGCTGGGTTCACCATGCCGCTGCCCTGGACGACGGCCGAGGTCGAACTCTGTCTGCAAGCCGAAAAGGTCGGCCGGGCCAGCCTGTCGCTCGTCACCCGCATCACTTCCGAACACGGCGCCCACGCCACCGTGCGAACACGGGTCATCCGTTTCGACTCCACCGGGAACCGGGCCCCCATCACCCCGCAGGAGCGCGCTCAGTACTCCCGCTACCTGCTGGCCTCCGACCGGAGCGCGGTCCGCGACCTGGCGGGATCTAGGGCCTGAGCGGGACGGGAACACGGACGGGCGGCCCGCCGGGGCCGCCCGTCGGCGACGGCCGCGTCACCCCGGAGGTGTGGCCGTGATCCGGCGGGTGGCGGAGCGCAGGGCGAAGGCCATGACCAGTTCGAACACGCCGAGCAGGACGAGCCACAGTCCCAGCAGCCGCGTCAGGGCGACCGCGGAGTCCACGGGGAAGCAGAGGACGAAGATTCCGGCCACGGCGCCGAGCACGCCGAGGCCGAAGAGCAGACCGCGATGCACGAGCGCGCTGTCGGCGATCGCGACGTACGCCCTGAGCACTCCCGTCAGCAACCAGAAGACCCCGACGACAAGGGACAGGGCGCCGATCGTCTGCATGGGATGCCGCAGCACGAGGACGCCCGCCAGGAACGCCAGGATGGCGATCAGGACGCTGGCCAGTCTGCTGCCGCCCCGGTCGCTGCTGTGCGAGAAGGCCGTGACGAAACGGAAGCCACCCGCGACCAGCAGTTGGATTCCGATGATCACGGCCAGGACGTGCAGCGTCTCGTGGGGCCAGACGAGCACCAGGATGCCCGGGATCAGGGTCGCGAGGGCGAAGCCGAGTGCCCAGTGCCACGAGCTTCCGAGCTGCTTGAGGACGTCTTCGGGTTCGTTGTGCCTGTACTGCGGTGCCGCATCAGGGGTCATCATGCCTCCTGGGCCGGCCGAACGGCCCGCGGGGCCACCTCGGAACCGCCGGACATGCCTCATCTGCCCTTTACGTCAAGTTTAGTCCCCCACTGTGGGGCTTGCAGATCCGGCAGGGGCACCTGTTGCAATGGAGGACAGCGGCGAGGAGCGCCGCACCGCCTACGAGCTCGCACACGAACAGGATGTCTTGATGGCTCTCACTCGCCGTGCTTCACTCACCGCCCTGACCGGACTTGCGGCCCTCCCCCTCCTCGGAGCGTCCGCGCCTGCGCCCGCCCCTGCGCCTGCCCCTCCGTCGCCAACGGACGCATTCGCCGAACTGGAGCGCGAGTTCGACGCCCGGCTGGGGGTCTACGCGGTGGACACCGGCAGCGGGAGGACCGTCGCGCACCGGGCGGACGAGCGGTTCCCCTACGCCTCCACCTACAAGGCTCTGGCGGCGGGCGCGGTACTGGAGAAGAACACCCTGGCAGGGCTGGAGAAGGTCGTCCACTACACCCACGGCGACCTGGTCACGTACTCCCCCGTGACCGAACAGCACGTGGAGAGCGGCATGACGCTGCGCGCGCTGTGCGACGCCGCGATCCGCTACAGCGACAACACCGCCGGGAACCTGTTGTTCGACGAACTCGGCGGCCCGAAGGGCTTCCAGGCCGCGCTGGCCCGTCTAGGCGACACCACCACCCGGGCCGACCGCTACGAGACCGCACTCAACGGAGCCGTCCCCGGCGACCCCCGCGACACCAGCACACCCCGCACCCTGGCCGCCGGCCTGCGCGCCTACACCCTCGGCGACGTGCTGGACGCCGGGAAGAAGGCGCTGCTGACCGACTGGCTGCGGCGCAACACCACCGGCGATGAGCTCATCCGCGCCGGTGTCCCCGTGCACTGGCGGGTGGGCGACAAGACCGGCTCCGCCGACTACGGCACGCGCAACGACATCGCCATCGCCTGTCCGCCCGGGGGCGCTCCCCTCATCCTCGCCATCCTCTCCACTCGGGGCATCCGTAACGCCGCCTACGACAACGAGCTCATCGCCCGAGCCGCAGCGGTGGTCGTCGCCACCATCGCGTAGTGCTGGGACCGAACCCCGGCCGGTTGCCGGGCCGGTGATCAATCGGAGTGGTGGTTCCTTCCGGTCGCGGTACGGTCCTGCCATGTCCCGATCAGCCGATGCCGGCCTCTCCCAGCCCCCCGTCACCGCGGATGACCTCGACCTTGCCGTGCAGCTTGCCGTGGCAGTCCTTCGCGAGGCGCCCCCGGCCGCTTGGGAAGGCAAGGCCGGTTCGCTGGAATGGGACTGCTGGGAAACCGTCGAGCACCTCAGCGACGACCTCTTCGCTTACGCCGCGCAACTGGGCCCCAGAACACCGCCCTTGGATGGCGAGGTGCCCTTCCTGTGGGAGAGCCGACGGCCCGGCGGCCCGGCGAACGCCATTCACGTCAACCGCAAGGCGGGGCCCGCCGGCCTGCTGCAGGTCCTGGAATCGAGCGGCGCACTGCTGGTCGCCATGGTGCGCACGACGCCTCCGCAGACCCGCGCCCACCACGTCTTCGGCGTCTCGGACCCCGAGGGCTTCGCCGCGATGGGGATCGTGGAGACCCTGGTGCACACGCACGACCTGGCACAAGGGCTGGGTCTCGGATGGAGCCCGCCTGCCGATCTGTGCTCTCGGGTGCTCGCCCGGCTGTTTCCGGACGCACCGTCATCCACGGCCGGCTGGCCCACCCTCCTGTGGGCCACTGGACGCGCCGAACTACCCGGACGTCCTCGTCTCACCACCTGGCGCTGGGACGGCACACCCCGGGCATAGGCGTACCTGCCACGACGGAGGGCTCAGAGCTCCGGGGCCGTCGGGTCGATGCCGAGGGTGGGGGCGGTGGTCCGTCAGCCGGCCGGCCGGGCCTCCACGCGCTCGATGCCGCGTTCGACGGCCCGGCCGGGCGGGGCCGAGCCCGGCCGGTCTCACCCGCCCGGCCCAGCGCGACCGGGCGCCGGGCCAATCCTCGTGCCAGGCTCGTCGAGGATCACCCCACCCCACGACGAGGAGCACCCCCTCATGGGCATCAAGGACGAAATGCAGGAGAAGGCCCAGAAGGCCAAGGAAAAGCTGCAGGGCAAGCCGGGCGAAGCGGCCCAGCGGGGCCGGAGCGAGCAGGACCGCCTCCGGGAGCGCGCGGAGCAGAGCCGCCAGCAGGGCCAGCGTTCCTTCGACGACATCCAGGACGAGATGGACGACAGGACCTAGCAGCCCCACGGCACCGGGCCCGCACCCCTCGCACGTCGCAAGGGGTGCGGGCCCTGCCGCGTCGGGAGTGGGGAGCCGGGGCGGGCAGGCCACCGGCCGCTGATTGGATCTCGTCCCGCAACGCCGCACCGGCGAGACTGACCGGTGATCTGTCGCCGCGCGTGAGGGAGTTGTGATGCAGGTAGCCGTGGTCACCTTCGACGGGTTCAACGAGCTCGACAGCTTCATCGCTTCCGCGTTGATCAACCGGTGCCGCAAGGACGGCCTGGAGGCCTTCATCACGACGCCGGCCCCGGTGGTCACCTCGATGAACGGCGTCGAGGTGACCGGGCAGCGTCCGATGGAGTTCGTGACGGAGGCCGACGTGGTGCTGATCGGCAGCGGAGTGAAGGCGCGCGAGGTGATCGCCGACGACCGGCTGGTCTCCCGGCTGCGGCTCGACCCCGCGCGCCAGCTGATCGGATCCCAGTGCTCCGGCGCGCTGGTGCTCGACCGGCTCGGGCTGCTGAACGGCATGCCAGTCTGCACGGACCCCACGAGCCGGCCCTTCGCCGAAGCCCGCGCGGTCACCGTGCTGGACGCACCCTTCCACGCCGAGGGGAACATCGCCACGGCGGGCGGCTGCCTGGCGTCCCAGTACCTCGCCGCGTGGGTGATCGCCCGCACGCTCGGGGAGGACGCCGCGCGCGACGTCCTCGGCTACGTGGCTCCGGTCGGCGAAGACCGGGAGACCGTCGAACGCGCCCTGCGCGCCGTCCGGACGGGTACGGCCGCACTGCGCTGACACCCACGCTGACGCCCCGCTCCACGGAAGTCGGCCCGCCCTGGAGAACAACCGTGCGGGCGGAGCGGCGCGTCTGCGCGGAACCCGGCCTCGGTGGCGCGTCAGGCCGCCGCGAGCGGTGCGTGCCGTTCGCTGAGCCGGCGTACGGCCTCGGACATCCGCGGGTCGGTCGCCGCGCGGAACGGTGCCACCGGACGCGCCGCGGCGCCGATGACGAGGCCGGTCCGGCCGTCCAGCGCGGTGCCGGTGGCGGCGACGATCGAGGGCTTCGCCGCCAGGGACGCCGGACCCGAGGTCGACCGTTCGAACCTGCGGCGCACCAGGGGCCACATCAGCCGCAAGCCGGGAGAGACGATCTTCGGGTCGACCAGTGTCCCGTTGGTCATGTCGGTGGCGGCGCCCCCGGGATCGGCCGCGAAGACCGAGACGCCCGTTCCGTCCAGCCGCGCGGCCAGATCCAGCGTGTAGGCGAGGTTGGCCAGCTTGGCGCGGCCGTACCAGTGGAAACCGTAGTAGCCACCGGGCGGTTCGGCCGCGTCGAACACCCGCTTCGCGACCCCGACCGCGCCCGAGGTCACGTTCACGATCCTGCTCGGCACCCCGGATATGAGCGTGGGCAGCAGCAGTTCGGTGAGCAGGTAGGGCGAGAGGTGGTTGACGACGAAGGAGGCCTCGACGCCGTCGAGGTCGCGCCGGTCGGCGAACATCGCCCCGACGTTGTTGACCAGCACCGTCAGCCGATCGCCCGAAGCGGCGTGGTCGGCGGCGATGCGGCCGCCGAGCGCGCGGACCTCGTCGAGCGAGGAGAGGTCGGCGGCCAGGAACCGGGCGGCGTGCGCCGGTGCCGCCGCGTCGATCCGCTCGACCGCCCGGGCACCCCGGTCGGCGTTGCGTGCGACCACGGTGACCTCGAATCCGGCGGCGGCCAGCCCCAGCGCCGTTTCCAGACCGATGCCCGCCGTTCCGGCGGTGACCACTGCTGTCTTCTTCATGCTCGTCCCACTCCCCGCACACATGCGGATAGCCCATCCGGTCGGCCCGACCGTAGCATGGATACGGATTAACCATCCGCTTACCCCGGGGGGGCGTTGTGCGCCGATGGACTGTCAGGCCATGGCTGGAAAGCCGCGGTTGCGGGCCGGCGACGCCCGAGCCGTGCCGTGGTCTCAGCGCCGCGCGGACGGCATCAGGCGCAGCAGTGCGTGGAGGACGGCGTCGATGGTGTCGTGGGACGGTTCGTCGGTGACGTGGGTGAGGAGGCGGGCCAAGGTGCGCAGCAGCGGGGGCGAGGCCATCACGCGCGGGTGGAGGACCGGCCGGTAGCCGTACCGGGCGAGTACGAGGTTCCCGGCGAGGTTGCCCAGCCGGTAGTAGCGCCCCCAGCGGCGGTGGATCTCGGCCGGGTACTGGTGCAGCGCGTGTTCCCGCCGCGGTCCGGCGGGCCGGGCCAAGGCCAGGGCGATGGTCTGCGCGGCCACTTCCGCGGCCTCCATCGCCTGGGCGATGCCCTCGCCGCTCCACGGGCTGACCATGCCCGCGCTGTCTCCGACCAGGAGCAGGCCCCGACGGTACTGGGGTCTGCGGTTCAGTCCCATCGGCAGCGGCGCGCTGCGCAGCGGCGAGTCCGCGTTCTCCTCCCGTACCCCCCACTCCTCGGGCAGCCGGGGCAGCCAGTGCTCCAGGGCCGCCCGCAGTTCGACCGGCCGCCGTCGCCGCTGCGGGAGGGCGCCGAGGCCGACGTTGATCCGCCCGTCCCCGAGCGGGAACACCCAGCCGTACCCGGGCAGGTCCAGTCCGGTGCGCGGACAGCGCAGGTCCGCCCACAGCTCCAAGTAGGGGTCGTTGGTGCGGGCCGGGCTGCGGTAGTAGCGCCGGGCCGCTGCCGCGACCGGCCGGGCCGTGTCCCGTTCGAGCCCCAGGGCCAGCGCGGTCCGCGCCGAGGCGCCGTCGGCCGCTACGACGAGCGGGGCCCGGTAGCGCACGGGCTCCGAGCCCGGACCGCGTGAGGCGGTCACCCCTGTGATGTTCCCCGCCCGGTCGGTCAAGGGGGCCGTGACCTTCACGTGGGTGCGCAGGCGGGCCCCTGACGCGGCGGCGTGCGCGGCGAGCAGGTCGTCGAAGTCGTGCCGGCTCCGGGTGAGCCCGAAGTCGGGAAGGCTGCCTAGCCGCGGCCAGTCCAGCTCCGCCCGGCGGTCTTCGCATACCCACCGCATCCCGCGGTTGCGCATCCAGCCCGGTGCGTTGATGTCCACTCCCATCCGCACCAGTTGGGCCACCCCGCGCGGCGTCAGTCCGTCGCCGCACACCTTCTCGCGGGGGAAGCCGCTCTTCTCCAGCAGCAGCACGTCCACGCCCGCCCGCGCCAGGTGCACGGCGGCGGCGGATCCGGCCGGGCCGGCCCCCACCACGATGACCTGTGCCTCTTCATCACCTGCGCCGTCCGGTACCGGAGAGCGGCTGCCATCGGAGGGGCGGTCGTCGGGCGCGTCGTCACGTTCAGCGGTCACTCCGTCACTATGCCGCGTTCCGCGCGTGCCGGTCCGGGAAGCAGGGCCGAAACCGCCCGCGGCTGCCGGACCGGTGCCTGTTCGCCTCCGGCTCCGGGTAGGGCGCAGATGGGGCAGGAAGGAACCGACATGAGCGTCCGCGAGAAGATCAAGGCCAAGGCCGAGCAGGTGATCGGCAAGTTCGTGAGAAAGGCAGCGCGTGCGATGGGCAAGAAGACCACTGCGGCCAAGGGCGCCGCGTTGGAGGCCCGCGGCAAGGCCCGGCAGGTGAAGGAGAAGGGGAAGGACGCCTTCAAACGCTGACCTGCTCCGGCCGGCTATGCCGCGCGGGTGTGCGCCGCCCCTCTGGCGCGCGAGCGGGTCTCGCGCCGACGGCGGTCCGCAGCGGGCACGAGGCCTTCTGAAAGGTGCGATGACGAGCGCAGACGAGTGGGCCGGACCTGCTGTTCGGTGACCTGGGTCAGCGCGCGGACAACAAGTCCAGCTCGGTCCGGTAGAGCACGGCGGGATCGAAGCCCATGCTGGTGAAGTGCCCGCCGAGTTCCGGCGACAGGACGCCGTGCAGCCGGGTCCGGAAGGAGACGGCCCATGGGCGTGCCGTAGACGAGGAAGTAGCGCTGCGGGTCGTGCACTCTCAGTCGCGGGGCGGGAGCAGGGTGCCGAGCGGTCCGAGGTCGAGATTGAGGTCCTCCAGTGAGTAGCCGTGCTCGGCGCACAGGTCGGCCAGGCTGTCGTGGAGGGCCAGGAGGGTCGCTCCGAGTTCCTCTTCCTGCTCGTCGGTGAGGTCGCCGGCGTCGACGCGGCGCAGGGCCTGGCGTTCGATGAGCTGGCGCAGGAGCTCGATGAGGGTGAGCACCAGTTTGAGGAGGTCCTCCCCGACGGTGTCCGGGTCCGCGTGGATACGGCGGGCGGGGCCGGGCGGTCTGCCGCCGTGCGGCGCGGGGGGCGTCCGGACCAGCCTGAACGCGTGCGACATGGTCTCGCCCACGTCACGCAGGACCGGGTCGGTGGCCGGGCGTCGCTGCTCTCGTGGCTGCTCGTCACCCACGTGGGCCTGCCCGGGGCTGCTGCGCCTCGGAGGGGGCCGGCTGGGAACTGACGGACACGATGAGGGCGCGCAGTGATATGCGGACGAGGTCGATGTCCGCGATGGACAGGACGAGGTCGCCGGCCACTACCACTCCCCCGCTGAGCAGCCGGTCGAGGAGGTCGACCAGGGCGATCTGACGGCCGGGGAGCGGTTCGCGGGGCTCGGCGGGGGTCATGGCGCCCGTCCCGGGACGTCACCCCGGCCCGGGTCCTCCTCCGGTGCCGTGGCGAAGGAGTACGGGGCCCAGGGACCCGTGACTTCGATCCGGACGTCGGGAAAGTCCCGGGCCGCCTGCGCGACGGCGGACCGGAACTGGCCGGCCCGGGCGTCGGGGACGAGGTAGGCGTCGTTGAGGACGTTCTCCTCCGGACCGGTGAGGGCGCCGCTCTGCGGGGCGTGGCGTACGCGGTGGGGGGTGTAGCGGGCGGCGATCGCTTCGAGGGTCCCGGCGGCCTGCTGCGCCTGCCGGTAGACGGTTTCCCGGGCGTGGTGCTGCACCCTGCGGCGCTGGAGGTAGGCCTTGCCCGGCGTGGTCGGGGCGGCGTCGGCCGCTGTTTCGGGGGCGGCCGCGCCGGTGGGCGGGGCGGAGGGGGTGAGGTAGATCTTGACGCCGTATTCGGTGTGGGCGTCGAGCTGGGCCAGCCGCCGGGCGAAGGCGTGGTGCTGTTCGGCGAGGACCCGGACGGCCCGGCTATCGTCCTGGTAGACGGTGGCCATGCGCAGTGGCAGGACCGTGCCGTGGGCGGCGGCGGCCTGCACCACTTCGTGGTGGGCGCGGGCGACGCCTTCGAGCCACTCCAGGTCCTCGAAGTGCTCTTTGAGGGCCGTCTCGTTGAAGTCGCGGTGGGGTACCGGGCTCACGACCAGGGCGAGGGGGGCCGGGCCGGGCTCGGAGGTACCGGTGGCGGCCAGGAGCCCTACGGGCGCTCCGCCGATGCCGCGCAGGTCCGCGAGGAGCTCCCGCAGCGGCTCCGTCTGCCGGGCCACGGCATAGACGTAGGTGAGGGTGGCGGGTTCCGTGGTCACTGCGGGCGCTCCCGTGTCGTGCTGGCCGTCGGTCCGTCGGCTGCCGCGGCGCCGTCCGGGGGTCGGGGCCCGTCGACCCGCTCGCGCCGCAGGGCCTCCAGCTCGGCGCGCAGGCGCCGGTTCTCCTGCTCCAGCGGGCTGCCGGTGTGCCGGGACGACAGTGAGGGGTCGTGCTCCCACCAGTCGATGCCCATCTCCTTGGCCTTGTCCACGGAGGCGATCAGGATCCGGAGTTTGATGGTCAACAGCTCGATGTCGAGGAGGTTGATGCGGATGTCGCCGGCGATGACGATGCCCTTGTCCAGCACCCGTTCGAGGATGTCGGCGAGGCTGGAGGAACTCTGCCCGTACGGCATCGGGGCGCGGGAGGCGAAGGATCCGGGTCGGCCGGGCAGGGGTTCGGTCACGGTGGCACTCCCGCTTCGTGCTCAGGGCAGTTGGTGCCGGAACGCGGAGATCTCTTCCAGCCGGTCGAGGAGTTCGTCCTCCTGACGGTCGAAGCTGTCCTGATCGATCTCTCCGCGCAGCAGTTGCTGCTCCAGCTCGGCGAGCCGGCGCCAGATCGGCGCGGGGTCGTAGTACTCCTCTTCGGCCTTGTCCACGACGCGCTGGGCGACCCAGGTGACGGCACGCACCGGTGCCAGGGGCAGCGTCAGCAGGCTGGTCACAAGTCCCATGGTCCTCCTCCCTCCGATCCGGGTGGCGGTGCGGTCACTGGACGAAGCTGTAGGGCGGCAGGGGGCCGGAGAACCGCAGTTCGACATCACTGCCCACTTGGCGGGCCAGGTCGGCCTGCGCCGCTTGGAGGCCGTCCTGCTGCTCTTCCGGCACGAGGAGGGAGAGGTTGAGCAGTTCGCCCGCCGCGGGTGGCCGGGTGAGGTGCTCGCGGGCGAAGGGGACGAGCGCCTCGATCAGGCCGGCCGCGAAGGTCTCCTGCCGGGCCTGCACCTCGCGGGCCACGAGTTCTCCCAGGGCGAGCGGCAGGCCCGGAT
The DNA here is from genome assembly GCF_053610645.1 of Streptomyces sp. NPDC054883. Classification (NCBI taxonomy): domain Bacteria; kingdom Bacillati; phylum Actinomycetota; class Actinomycetes; order Kitasatosporales; family Streptomycetaceae; genus Streptomyces; species Streptomyces sp. NPDC054883. Next base: position 89,797 of record NZ_JBSGYT010000026.1, read on the forward strand.
CGCGGTCTCCGCCGCGGATCCGGTCGTTGAGCTCCCTCGCCTCGGGCAGGTCCGCCAGGATCTGCTGCAGCAACGGTGCCTCCTCGGTCCGCGAGGCCCGCACGTGGTACTCGGCGCAGCCCTCGAGGCGTTCGAGGGCGGCGAGGTAGCTCTCGGCGTTGGTCTCCAGGGCCTCGCGGACCGCGAGGTCGTCCGCGGCGATGTAGCCGAACTGCAGCGGCAGGACGACGCCGTCGGACATCAGCCGCTCCTGGACCTCCTGGTGCGCGGTGAGGTCCCGGCGCTTGGGCCGGACCTCCTCGGCGACGTCGCTGACCACCGCGCACAGGGGCCCGGCGGTCACCGTCCGCAGTCCTGTGGGCTCGGAGCCGACGCCGCTCAGTCCGTCCAGGCGGCGCGGGTGGTCCTTGGCGGTGATCGAGTACACGTAGAGCGGCATCGCTTACTCCCTCTCCCGCCGTACGGGACGCCGGGCAGCGGGCCGACGCCGCCTGGGCGCCTCTTCCTCCGCCTCTTCCTCTTCTTCCGGCTCGCCGGACTTGGCGTTTTTGCCGGTCAGGGCATCACTCACGGCTTCCGCGGCTCCGCCGAGGGCTCCCTTGGTCTTCCCGCGGGCCCCGCCCTCAAGCATGTTGCCCATGACCTCCGGGAGCTGGGCCGGGGCCTTGCGGCCGGCTTCGAGGTCGAGCCGGTTGCAGGCCTCCGCGAAGCGGAGGTAGGTGTCGACGCTCGCCACCACGATGCGCGCGTCGATCTTAATGAGTTCGATGCCCACCAGCGAGACGCGGACGAAGACGTCGATGACCAGCCCGCGGTCGAGGATGAGCTCCAGGACGTCGTAGAGGCTGCTCGTACCGCCCCCTTGCCCCCGCGCGACGGGGCCGCCGCCCTGCGGCACCATGGTCATGGCGCCTCCTTCCGCCGGCCGCCCTGCTCAGGTCTGCCGGTCGATCATGCCGCGGCTGTAGCGGCGGGTGCGTTCGTAGGAGATCAGCTCGCCCTCCTCGTCCAGCGCGACCCGGTAGCTGGCCATCACGCTGGTGGTGTCCGGGATGCGTTCCAGCTCCACCACCTCCACCTGCGCCTCCCAGCCGTCGTCGGTCGGCTTGAGCGAAGAGACGGAGTCGGGGAACCGGCCCAGGAGTTCCGCGAGCTGCTCGGCCGCGGCGCGCATCGCCGCCGCCGCGCCCGGCGTACCGGACCGGCGCCGGGGCGCGGGCCGCCTGGGCACCTTTCCGTCCTGCGCTCCGCCATCACCAGCGGCGTGCCTTGATGCCCGCCGGGGACGTGCAGGTTCCGCTGCGGCCATATACCACTCCCTTGGGGAGACGGCCTCACAGAAACTAGAATGTCACCATATTCAGGCATAAGTCTCGCCTCAGGGGCAGGAGCTTTCCCAGGACCGCCCCTTTTCTCTTCGACGGGCAACGCGAGCGTTGCGGTGCGCTGCCCGCGGGCGACCGCCAAGTCCGTCTGCGCCCTGGTAGGGGATGATCATGGAGGACACCACCAAGATCGCGCTCGCAGCCGCTGTGGCTGGGGGATACGTACTCGGCCGGGCGAAGAAGGGCCGCCTGGCGTTCACCATGGCCACCTACCTCGCGGGCCGCCGTTTCGGGCTCGAGCCGGGGCAGCTGCTCAAGGAGGGTGCCTCCCGGCTCAAGGAGATGCCGCAGTTCGCCGATCTCGGCGAGCAGTTGCGCGGTGAGGCCCTCGACGCCGGCCGCCAGGCGCTGACCGCCGCGGCCAACCGCAAGCTCGCCGACCTCGCGGGCTCCCTCCACGAGCGCACGCGCGAACTCTCGCGCGGTGACACCGGCCGCAGCCGGGACGACGAGGACCGGGGCGAAGAGGAGGACGAGGAGCGCTACGAGGACGAGGAACCGTACGAGGACGAGGAGGAGCAGGAGGACGAGGAGTACGGCGGGGAGGAACCGGAAGCGGAGGCCGAAGAAGAAGGGGAAGGGACCGAGGAGGAAGAGGAGCCCGAGGAGGAGGAAGAAGAGGAAGAAGAGGAAGAAGAGCCTCCCCCGCCGCCGCGCCGGCCCCGTACCTCGGCCCGCGCCCGGACCGGCAAGACCGCCGCCCCCGCCCGCAAGGCGGGACGGCGTCCCGCCCCGGCGAAGGACGCCCCCGCGAAGAAGGCGGCACCGGCAGCAAAGAAGGCCGCACCCGCCGAGCGGGCGCCGGCGAAGAAGGCGCCCCCCGCCCCCGCGAAGAAGGCCCCGGGGAAGAGTTCCGCACCGGCGAAGAAGACCACGGCCAAGAAGGCCACGGCGACGAGGACGACGGCCAAGAAGACCGCCGGCAGCAGGCCCGATTCGAGGACGGCGCCCGCCAAGAAGAGCTCCGCCCCGAGGACCGCGCCCTCGAAGCAGGCCGCGAAGAAGGCCGGCGGCGCGCCGCGCAAGAGGACCACGGCTCAGAGCCCCGGGCGCAAGAGCGCCGCCACGAAGGCCACTGCCAAGAAGACCACCGGCCGCAGCCCGGCCCGGAAGACGGCAGCCAAGAAGACCACGGCCCGCAAGACGGCCCCTCGGAGGTAGGCCATGGCAACCTCAGACCGCGCCTCGTCACAGCCCTCCGGGCTGGACCAGCTGCTGAAGGAAGTGACCGGGTACCTCGGCGCCCAGGCCGACCAGCTCGCTGACAAGGCCACCGACAAACTCTCCGACCTCACCGACCAGCTCTACGACGTCGCCGACAACGGCGGTTCCCTCTCGGACGTCGCCGGCATCGGCGGACGGCTCCTGCAGGGCGACTCCCCCCTCAAAGCCATCGCCGGCCAGAAACTCGGAGACCTCAAGGACAAGGTGGGCGACACCGTCTCCCAGGCGTTCGGCGGCGGCGGCAAGGGCCGCGGCCGCAAGAGCGGCGGCGGCAAGATCGTCAACATCGTGGAGGCACTCGACGTCGGCCTGCCGCTGCGCACGGTCTACGACTTCTGGACCCAGTACGAAGACTTCAGCGGGTTCGCCAAAGGCGTCCGTGACGTCTCCCGCGACGACGACACCAACAGCGACTGGAAGGTCAAGGTCGGCCCCTCCACGCGGAGCTGGAAGGCGACGGTCCAGGAACAGATACCGGACGAACGCATCGTGTGGACCTCCCAGGGCGCCAAGGGCACCACACGGGGCTGTGTCACCTTCCACGAGCTCGCCCCGTCACTGACCCGCATCGTCATCGTCGTCGAGTACTACCCCTCCGGCCTGTTCGAGAAGACCGGCAACTTGTGGCGGGCCCAGGGGCGACGTCTGCGCCTGGACCTCAAGAACTTCCTGCGCCACACCATGCTCACCACCGATGAACCAGAAGGCTGGCGCGGTGAGATCCGGGACGGCGAGGTCGTCCGGACCCACGAGGAAGCCCTCGAGGAGGAGGAAGCCGAGAGCGAAGGCGAGGAGGAGGACGAGTACGCGGACGAGGACGAGGGAGCCGAGCAGGACGGGGAGGAATACCCGGAGGAAGAGGACGGGGAGGACGAGAACGCGGAGTACGCCGACGAGAACGAAGAGGAAGACGAAGAAGGCGAAGAGGAAGACGAGGGTGAACCCGGGGAGGAGGAAGACCAGGAGGAGGAGTACGAGACCTCCCCGCCCCGGCGGCGGCGTTCACGCGCCAGGTGAGACCGCGCGTGAGGGCCGGCGGAGCGTGTCCGCCGGCCCTCGTTCGCAAACGCGTCAGTGCTTGAGCACGTCCTTGGCCTTCTGACCGGCCTGCTTGGCGTCACCGAGCGCCTGCTCACCCCGCCCCTTCGCCTCCAGGCTTTCGTTTCCCACAGCCTTGCCCGTGGTTTCCTTCACCTTGCCTTTGGTCGTCTTCGCGACGTTCTTGGCCTTCTTGCCTGCACCCATGCCCTTCACCTCCACGCCGCAGGGGCAACGCGGGCTCGCTGATCCTGTACCCCTCACGAACATCAATACGCATAATGTACAAAACGGAGAAAAGAGCTGCCGCGATACACCGCTTCCGCCCTTTTCAGCCGACGCCTCGTGGGTAGGCGCGTGGACTACAGGGGCGCGGCAGACAGGCGAGGAGCAGCGGTGATCACTCAGGAACAGATGTCGGCACTGGCCGGCCGCGCGGCGCACACGGAGCAGGGTCAGCGAGTCGGTGCGGTGGAGTACGTACTGGTGGACGACACCACCGGGAGGCCGGAATGGGCCCGGGTCGTGGACCGCGCATCGGGGCTGGGCGGCGTGTTCGTTCCGCTGCGTCACGCGTCGCTGGAGGAGGAGCACCTGGTGGTCCCGTACCCGGTGTCCGTGATCGAGCAGGCCCCGTGCGCGGCACTGGACTGCGGAAGCGTGCTGTCCGTCGCCGAGGAACAGCAGCTGTTCGCCCACTACGGCCTCCGGGACGCACGGGAAGAGGTCAACGCCGAGAGCGGCACGGGCTGGGGACAGATGGACCGGGCACAGGCCATTCGGGAGGGGACGGCCGGACGGGAGCGGGACGCCTCGCGCCTGCGGCGGGCCGCGCTCGGGCGATAGGCGCCGCTGACCGGCGCACGACGGACGAAGGAAGGCACGGTGACTTCGCAATGACCACGGTAGAGCGACAGGCCCGCACCACCGACGATTCGGTGGGCGTGCTGGTCTCCCGCGCGTCCCAGCAGCTCTCGGAGCTGGTCCGCGAGGAGGTGCAGCTGGCCCGGACGGAGATGACACAGAAGGGCAAGCGCTTCGGCAAGGGCGGCGGCCTCTTCGGCGCAGCGGGGCTGATCGGCATCCTGGCCGCCCAGGCCCTGGTGGCGACGTGTATCGCCGCACTCTCGCTGGTACTGCCGGTCTGGGCCGCAGCCCTCATCGTCACGGCGGTGCTGGGCGCGGTCGCCGCGTTGACGGCGGTATCGGGGAAGAAGCAGATCACGAAGGCCGGCGCGCCGGCGCCCGAGCAGAGCATCGACAGCGTCAAGGCCGACGTGGCCGAGATCAGGGAGAAGGCACATCGATGACTGACGAGTCCCGTACCGATATCGGCACGCCCACGCCCGAGGAACTGCGTGAGCAGATCGAGCACACGCGCGACGAACTGGGCCAGACCGTAGAGGCGTTGGCGGCCAAGGCCGACGTCCCGGCACGCGCCAAGGAGAAGACGGCCGCGGCGAAGGAACAGGCGGCGGAGAAGGCCGCTTTGGTCTCCGGACAGATCCGCTCGAAGGCCGAGCATGCCGCGCAGCTGGTGGCGCACAAGACCCCTCAGCCGATCCTCGACAGGGGACGCCAGGCGGCCGCCTTGGTCCGGGCGAACCGCACCCCGGTGCTGGCGGCCGGCGCGGCCCTGGCGCTCTTCCTGCTACTGCGTCACGGTCGGCGCAGCCGGTAAACGCGGGCGCGGTCAACCCACTGGGCGTTGGCCAGGAGCCGACGCGCGAAGGATCATGCGGGTATGACTGATCACCCTTCACCCGCACCGCCGACCGCCGTTCGACTCACGCGGTACACGGAGACCGAGCAGAGGCAAATCCTGGGCGACGGCGCCGACCCGTTCGGCGTCGCCTGCACCGGCCTCACTTGGTTGCCCAAAGACGAGCATTTCGGCATCAGGCTCGGCGGCCGCCTCGTGGCACACGCCGGCCTGCTCAGGCTGCGGATATCCATCGGCGGTGCCGCCACCGAAGTGGTGGGCGTCGGCGGAGTGGCCGTCGCGCCGGACGTCCGGGGCCTCGGACTGGCGCGGCGGGTCATCACGGCCGCGCTGGACCATGCCCGGCGGCTGGGACCTGGTCACGCGCTCCTTTTCTGCCGGGAGCCGCTCGTCCCCCTCTACGAGCGGCTCGGCTGGCGGGCGCTGGACCAGGACGTCAGTGTCGAGCAGCGTGAAGGCCCCGTGCTGATGCCCCTGCGGACCATGGTCACACCCCTGCACGAGGGGGCGGACTGGCCGGCCGGAGCGGTCCGTCTGCTCTCGTTCCCCATGTGACGGGACCTGTCGGGGCACCACGGCCCAACCGGCCCGGGCTCCTACACCGCTGCCGCGTCCCCGATCGGCGTCGGCCGCGAGCTCGGGACGGGCGGCCCGGGCTGCGTCGGCGGCGACGTCGCAAGGTGCCGGGCGGCCTCGGCGGCGGTGTAGGAGGAGGCGAAGGTGAACGCGCGCGGCGACGGCCCGTGCGCCCGAAGGTCCGCCAGCCGTGCCAGGGCCTCGCCGACCGTGGGGAGGCATCCGGCGGGAACCCACCAGAGCACCAGGTCCGCCTCGACGTGCCGGTCGAACCACTCGCGGCGCCGCCGCATCACCTCCAAGTGCCCACTGCGGTACGTGAAGTCCCACAGGGCCTGCCGGGTCTCCCACACCGTCAGGTTGACGATGACGTCCTCGCCCGCCGGGCGCAGCTCGGTGGCGTCGGACGCTCCCTCCTCCACCAGCCGCCACACGAATCCGGGCGTGCTGTCGGCGGAGGTGTTGACCGGGTCGAGCATCTCGACGAACGGCGCCATGCGGGGGTCGTCGAGGGGGTACCGGAGCGTGGCGAGGTTGAGTTGGGCGAGGTGGGCGGCGGGTACGGATGCGGTCATGGCCACATCTCAACACGGCCCGCTTTTCTATGTCAATGATGATTGTTTTTAGAAGTCAGCACCACACAGCACTCCCCCGGGCGGGCGTCCATGCGGGGGCGGACGGGGCCGTCCGTACCGAACAGCCCTTCCAGCAGTGCCAGGTTCATGCCGCACACCAGCGGCGGGAAGCGTTCGGCGACGGCGTGGAAAGGGCAGTTGCGCATGCGGACGACTCGCGCAGCCGCCCCGTCGGCACCGTCGGAGCCTTCCAGGTACGGCTCGTAGCCGCGGGCGGCCAGCATCTCCACCGCCTCTTCGAGGCCTCCACAAGACTCCGCCGAACCGCGCAGGGCCACGCCCCGGCGTCGGGCGGCCGCGCAGAGGCCGGCGTCGAGCCCGGCGTGTTCCGCGGCCTCTGCCAGCAGCTCGGCTGCGGTGCGGTAGTCGCGGGCGGGCAGCGACACCGCCCGCTCGGCCCGCGCCCGCGTGTACACCTTGGCGGGACGCCCCGCCCCCGGCCCCGAGCGGCCCGTCAGGCGACGGCTGCCGCTCTCCAGCAGCCCGGCCTCCACCAGCTTGTCCAGATGGTGCGCGGCGAGCGTCCGCGCGACACCGGCCGCCTCGGCGGCCTCATTGCGGCCGACCTCGCTGCCCTGCGCCACTACGTACTCGTACAGTCGGCGCCGTACCGGATCCTGCAACGCCGCGATCGCATCGATGTCTTCCACTCGGCCATTCTAGGAACAACCCGGGTTGGCATTAGAAGCACGGACCGCGACCCGCAGGCCGGCACGGCCAAGACCCGATGCTCGTCGTCCGCAAACGGTTCGGGGCGCGGCTTCGCGAGGCCGCCGACGGTGATCCCGGCGACCGGGCTGTCGCTGAGGAACATGCCCTGCGCCACGGGCCTCACTGCGGACGGCAGACCTGCGATGACCTGCGGACCCGTCACCGTGCCGCCCGCGGCGCCGCTGCGATCGGGGAAAACAGAGGGCCGCCCGGCCGGAGAGCGGGGCGCCCGGCTCTGCGGCCTGCCGCTGCGGGTCCGGGCGGCGGTGTACCGGGATACGCCCCACTTGCTCGGCTCCAACGGCATGATGTGCGCATGAAGACGACCTCGGGTGCGACGGCGGACGAGGAGTCCGCTGCCCGCTTCGGCCCGGTGTGGGAGGCGCTCGTCGCCGCCCGCGCCGGCTACTTGGCCCACGTCCCGCCCCACTACGACGAGACCTTCCACGAAGTGGCGCGGCGAGCCGATCGTGCGGGCAGTCTCGGCAAGGCCGACATCGCGGCGCTGGTCGTCTGGAAACGGCTCTCCGCACGGACGCGGTGGGCATCGGCGCTCATGTCCGAGCCCGACAGCCAGGTGCGAGCCATCACCGAGCGAGCCGTCGCCGCGGTCCGCAACACCGCGCTTGCCCGCGGTGAGGCGGCCCGCGCAGGACGTCGCATCATCACGGCGCTGCCCGGCTTCGCCACCGGCGACGCCCTTGCCTCAGCCGTCCTGACCGCAGCGGCACCCACGCGGATGGCCGTCTACGACCGCCGTGTCCAACAAGCCCTGGACGCCCTTGGTCCCACCCTCACCCGGGCGCCGGGACGCTACGGCCGCTACCTGCAACTCCTCGACGACCTCCTCGAACACAGCACGGCACCCTCCGGAGGCTGGACCCACGCGACATCGACACCGCCTTGTACTGGTCCGGCGGCAATCCGGGTCAGCCGTGATCCCAGACGTCGGCCTTCGGGCCCGACGCACGTATCCGTACCGTGCGCATGCCCGACTGCCCACGCGGCGCATGACCCCGACCCGCACGGGCCTGCGACCGGCTCGATGCCTGGGCCGCGAACCGGCTCACGCAGCTGTCAGCTCGGGCCGTAGACGCGGCAGTCCCGGCCGGCACCACACCCGTTCCCATCCCGGAGGCATCGCCCGGACCGGAATAGGGGCCCACCTATCGCCTCGTCTTGACCAGAACGCGAGCCGAGCGCGTAGGCGGCCGGGAGGCCGACGGAGTGCGCCTTGAGGCGACAACGGGGGAATCGCCGTGACTTCACGCAGCAGTTCCCCGTCCTGGTCGCAAAGCTCAAGGCCGAACCGCATACCGAACCGGGCCAGGAGCGCCGCCAGATCCTCGAACCGTTCCGGATCGAGGACCCCGTTCAGGAGCGTGCCGCCCGCGATCGGGTCGGCCTCCATACGGCACCAGTCGGTCTCGACCTCATACGCATCCCACGAAGACGGCCTGGAACTCCAGCCGGCCCCGACGAACCGCTCGGCCACCAGAGCGGCATTGGGGGTCCACACCAGGCCGCACATATTGTTGTCGAGTTCCAGCCAGACGGAATCGAGTCCCTGTCCCTCTCCGGATATGTCCGCAGCGGCATTATCCGTCACGGTTTCGCCGGCGGCGGTGCGTCCGGCGGGGCCGGGGCAAACAGGGCCTGCGCCGAGCAGCGTTGCGATGCACGGGCCGGAGAAGGACCAGCCGAGCTCGACGGACTGTTGCCCCACCGCCTCGCGTTCGTAGCCGGCCGGGCCGGGCGGAAGTGCCGCGGAGTCGAGGTTCAGTGTCCCGCCGAGCCGCCCCGGGTGGGGTTGTCGCCCGGGCGGTCGGCGTCGAGCAGCAGTCTCGCCGCCACCGCCGCCCCGTCGGGCGGAACACGCCGAAGGCCGGGACGGGGCCCTCGTGTGCCGCGCCGGTGCCGGGGCGGCGACCCGGCTGGCGACGTACGGCTGGTCCGCCCGCTGGGGCGCCACCACCCCGGGCGCGCCGGCCCCGGTCGCCGTTGTCGTCGTGCCGGCGCCGCCGTGGTGCCCGCGTACACGGGGCGGTGGTTCGGCGTCCAGGAACGCCACCAGCTCGCCCTGGACCGGGCGTTCCTCCGGCAGGAGCGAGGCGTCCGTCCGCCACCGCCTGGAGTTCCGTCGGCTGTTGCAAGGGGGCCAGGACCCGGTCGGCCGCCGGCCAGGGACGGTCGGTGAAGGCGTGGTCGCGGACGTGGGCCGACAGCGGCGGCCTTGATTCGCCGCCTCCGCGGCAGGGCCCGGGCCGTGCCGCAAGCCCCCGGGGGCGCCGTGCGGTTCGGCGAGCCCGGCGGAAGCCGCACTCGCCTCGTGGACCCGCACCCACACGCAGGGCGGTGGCCTGCCGCGCCCTCTTCGGAAGAGGGG
>NZ_JBSGYT010000027.1:0-26826 GCF_053610645.1 Streptomyces sp. NPDC054883
GTCCGCCACAGCGCGCGGTTGGCCGCGCCGCCCGCCGCGACGAAGGCGGCCGCCTCGGCCACCCCCCGCTCCACCGCCTCCTCCGGCAGCGCCCCGTCCGCCAGCGCAGCCGCCGTCGCGGCGGCGAAGCAGTCGCCCGCCCCGCACGGGTCGCCCTCGGCCCGGTACGGCGCCGGGACCAGCATCGGCGTCAGCGCGCCGGGCCGGGTCAGCAGTACCCCGCGCTCGCCGAGGGTCACCGCCACCGCGGCGGCCCGCCACCGGTCCGCGAGCTCGGCGCCCCGCTCCGCGTACGCCCGCAGGGAGGCGCCCTCGACGCCGCTCAGCGCCCGGGCCTCCGCCGCGTTCGGCGTCACCAGACGGGCCCCGCGGACCGGGGCGTCCCCCTTGGGGTGCGGATCCCACACCAGCGGCGCCCGCGGTGCCACCGCCTCCAGCAGTTCCCGCACGGCGCGCGCGGTGTGCCGGCCGTAGTCGGCGACGAGCACGGTCCCGGCGTGCTCCAGGGCCTCGCGTACCGATCGGGCCGGGGACCCCGGGGTGCCGCCGCCGCGGTCGATGCGGACCAGGGGGCGCCCGGCGGCCAGCACCCGGGTCTTGACCGGTAGGTCGCCGTCGAGCGGGATCTCGACGACCCGTACCCGCCCGCGCAGCGCGGTCCGTACCGTCTCGCTGGCCTCGTCGTCGCCCAGCGCGGTCACCAGGACCACCTCGCGGCCGCCCCGGGCCGCCAGCGCGGCCGCCAGTCCCGCACCGCCGGGCCGGCGCCGCTCGCCCGTGACGTCGACGACCGGCGCCGGGGCGTCGGGGGACAGCCGGGTGGCGACGCCCTCGATGTCCTCGTCCAGCAGGACGTCGCCCACCACCACGAGCGGTCCGCGGCCGGTCACGGCAGCCTCCGGAAGACGGGTACCGCCCCGGACCGCTTCGGCCCCGCGGGCCGCTCGCGCCCGCGGCCCGCCGGGCGGGCGCCGCCGGGCGTGGCTGCGGCCGAGTCGAAGGCCTCGCACAGCAGGTGCACCGCGACGAGGTGGGTCTCCTGCACCGTGGCGGTGGCGGCCGCGTCGACGTGCAGGGTCTCGTGGGCGGCCTCGGCCAGCGGGTTCGGCCCGGGGCCGGTCATCGCCCACACCTCCATCCCGGCGGTCCGGCCGGCGATGGCCGCCGAGATGAGGTTGGGGCTGCGGCCCGAGGTGGACAGCAGCACGAGGACGTCTCCGGGACGGCCGTGCGCCGCCACCTGGCGGGCGAAGACCTGGTCGAAGCCGTAGTCGTTGCCGATGGCGGTGACGCTGGAGGTTTCCGCGTGCAGCGCGATGGCCGAGTACGCGGGCCGTTCCTGTCGGTAGCGCCCCACCAGTTCGGCGGTCAGGTGCTGGGCCTGGGCGGCACTGCCGCCGTTGCCCGCGGCCAGCAGCCGGCCGCCCGCGGGCAGTACGGCCGCGAGCCGCGCGCCCCAGTCGCCGAGTCGGCCCAGGCCGTGGCTGCGCAGCCGGTCCAGGGCGTCCTGGAGCGACTGGCAGTGCCGGTGCGCGCCGTCGAGTGCGAAGTGATCGGTCATGGCGGCCGGGAGCCGGCCGCGCCCGGGGGCCGCGGCCGTACCCGTCCCTCCTTCGGTAGTCGGTAGTGCGCGGTCGGGTCCGGACGGATGGGGGTCAGCGGGTTCCCGCCACCGCCGTGCGGGAGTGGAGCACCGAGCGGTACGCGGTCTCGGTGGCCGCGGCGACGCTCGCCCAGCCGTACTGGCTCAGCACGCGGCGCCGTCCCGCGGCCCCGTACGCCTCCCGCAGGGCGGGATCGGCCAGCAGCTCGCCGACGGCGGCGGTCAGGGCCCGGGCGTCGCCGGGCGGCACCAGCCGGCCGGTGACGCGGTCGGCGACGGTGTCCAGCTGCCCGCCGACGCCACTGGCGACGACGGCCTTGCCGCAGGCCATCGCCTCCAGCGGGACGATGCCGAACGGCTCGTAGTCCGCCGGGCAGAGCACCACGTCGGCGCTGCGCAGCAGGGCCGGGACCCCGGCGCTGGGCACCCCGCCGGTGAAGCGGACCCGGTCCGCGACCCCGGCCGCCCGCGCCAGGTCCCGCAGCCGGCGCACCTCCGGATCCGCGTCGACCCGCTCCGGCGGCGGTCCGCCCGCCACGACCAGTTCCGCGTCGGGCAGTCCGGCCAGGGCGGTGATGGCGACGGCGGCTCCCTTGCGGGGCACCAGCCGGCCCAGCTGGAGGAGCCGGTACCGGTACGGACCGCGCTCGGCGACCGGGCCCTCGGGGGAGAACTGCTCCGGGTCCACCCCGCAGGGCACCACGTCGACCTTCTCGGCGGGCACCCCCATCCCGGCCAGCTCCGCGACCTCGTCCCGGCAGGTGGCCACCACCCGGTCGCAGCCGAGCCCCACCTGCACCTCGCAGGGGATCCGGGCCGGCGGGCTGGTGTCGGCGTGCCCCTGGTGGCGCCGCTTCACCGTGCCCAGCGCGTGGTAGGTGTGCAGCAGCGGCAGCCGCAGCTCGCGCGCGACCTGGAGCGAGGCCAACCCCGACATCCAGAAGTGGGAGTGCACCACGTCGGGCCCCGCCTCCTGCCATTCCAGGGCCAGGTAGCGGGCGAACTCCAGCATGTGCGGCAGCAGTTCGTCCTTCGGCAGCCGCTCCGCCGGCCCGGCCGGCACGTGGTGGACCAGTACCCCCGGGCGCAGCGGCTTGGTGACCGGCAGTTCCTTGGAGTCCCAGCGGGTGTACACGGTCACCCGGTGGCCGCGGTCCGCGAGGGCGCCCGCGAGGCGCGCGACGTGCACGTTCTGGCCGCCCGCGTCCACCCCGCCCAGGGCGGCCAGCGGACTGGCGTGCTCGGACACCAGGGCGATGGACAGGCCGCGCGGGCTGCGGCGGGTACGCAAGGTGCTCGGTCGCGCCGTCATGAGCAGACCTCCGTCATCACGCGCTCCCAGTCGGCCAGGAAGCGTTTGAGTCCGTACCGTTCCAAGACGGCCTGGCGGGCCCGCGCGCCGTCCTCGGCGGCGGCCTGCGGGTCCTCCCGGTAGAGCCGGGCGGCACGCGCCAGTACCTCGGGGCGGGTGGAGAGCATCCCGGTGCCGGGCGGTACGGCCTCCACCGCCTCGGTCGTGGCCAGGGCGATGACGGGCATGCCCAGGTGCATGGCCTCCAGCAGCGAGAGCCCCAGCGAGGTCCAGCGCACCGGGTGGATGTACATCCGCCGCGCCGCCATCGCCTCGTGCAGTGCCCGTTGCGGGAGGTCGGCGCTGCGGCACTGGTCGGCCGGTACGCCCAGGTGTTCGGCGAGGCCCTCCGTGCGCATCCCGAACACGTCGAGCGGCACGGCTTCGCCGAGGGCCGCCAGCAGGTCCGTGCCGGTGTACCGGCCCCGGCGGACGGGGTCGTTGACCACGACGGCGGCCCGGGCGAGGCGGCCCGAGTACAGGTGCCCCGGGTCGACGATGCCGTGTTCGATCACCTCGGTCCGGGTGGAGCCGTTGTCCCAGAACAGCCGGTTGAAGTGCGTGACGTGGACCAGGGTGAGGTCGTCGCGGTCGGCGAAGGGGTGCCGGGTGCAGGGCACGTCGCCGTCCGGCGCGTTGTGCTCCAGGTAGACGGCGGGCACGTCCCGGCCCGGGCGGCGCCCGCCCAGCCAGCGTTCGGCGAGCTCCGCCTCGTGCGGCCGCTGGAGGAGGACGAGGTCGACGGGGGTCTCGCGGAGCTCCCCGGGCGTCACCTCCTTGACGGAATCCGGCCAGGAGAAGGTGCGGGCCCGCCCCAGACCGTCCGGGCCCCGGTCCGGTGTGACGGGCACCAGATACGTGTGCGGCCCCTGGACGAAGGCGGTGGTCCAGGATCCGTGCACGTGCCACAGCAGGATGTTCATACCCTTGCTCCTCGCTCCGTTTCGGATGAGCCGCCCGGCCGGGCCGGTTCCGTTCCCAGCGCGGTCCCGCCGCCGAGCGTCGCCACCGCCGCCAGCACCTCGACGTCGCTCACGCCGTCGAGGCAGGGGTGGCCCTCGACCGGGCACCGGCGCGCCCTGGTCCGCGCGCAGCGCGCCTCCTGATCGCCGAGCAGGATGTGCGGCACGCCGTACGGACGCCAGCGCTCGGCGGGCACCACCGGCGCGAACAGGCAGGCGACAGGGGTGCCCGCCGCCGCGGCGAGGTGTGCGGGACCGGTGTTGCCGGTGAGCACGACCCGGGCGCCCGCCAGGACGCCCGCCAGCTCCGTCAGGCCGGCGGTGACCCCGCCGAGGTCCAGCGCGTGGTCGCCCGCCACCCGGGCCGTCAGGTCCTTCTCGGCCGGGCTGCCGGTGACCACCATCCGGTAGCCCGCCGCGCTGAGCGCCGCGGCGGCCCGCGCCGCCCGCGGGGCGGTCCACGCCCGGGCCGGCGCGGCCGCCCCGGGATGCAGCACCACGTACGGCGCCGGGCCGGTCAGGTGCGTGGTGTCGGGAGGGGTGCGCACGCGCAGCGCCCCGTCGTCGCCGCGCGGCAGCGCGAACCCGCAGTCCCGGGCCAGGTCGAGCGCGGCGAGCGCCTCGTGCCGGTGCGGCAGGCGCCGGTGGCGCAGGTCCAGCAGCGAACCGGGGTAGTCCTCGCAGTCCGCGGCGGCCCACGGGACGCCCGCCAGTTTCAGCAACAGGGCCGCCGGCAGCGGACTCTGGTGGTAGGAGACCAGGACCAGCGCCCGGTCGAACCGGCCGGCCGCGACCGCCTCCAGCAGCCCCGCCCACTCCCGGCGGGCGACGGGGGCCGGTTCCAGCCCGACCCAGGGGGCGTCGTACACCAGTACGTCGTCCACGCCCGGCAGGATCCGGGCGGCCGGCTCGCCGAGCGGCCCGCAGAGCATCGCGGTGTACGAGGACCCCGCCGCGACCGCCCGGACGGCGGGCCCGGCCAGCAGCACGTCGCCCGCGCTGTCCAGCCGCACCACCAGCGTCCGCGGCCCGCTCACCGGGCGCTCCCGGGACCGGAGGCCGCCACCACCGGGGTACGGTCGCCCAGCACCAGCCGGACCGCCGCGAGGAGGTCGGGCGCCGTCTCCCCGGCCGCCGCGACCTCCTCCCGCCGGGTCCGCCCGGTCGGTACGAGGACGCCCCGGGCCCCGGCCGCGCGCGCGGCCCCGAGATCGGCGCCGATGTCACCGATGACCACGGTCCGCCCGGCGCAGACCCCGAGGTACCGGCAGGCGGCCAGCACCAGGCCGGGTGCGGGCTTGCGGCAGCCACAGGCGTCCCGCGGTCCGTGCGGGCACACCGCCCACACCGCGAACGGCCCGAACAGTCCGTCCACCCGCTCGCGCACGGCCAGCACCTGCGAGCGCGTCAACAGGCCCCGGGCCACGCCCGACTGGTTGCTGACCACACCCACCGGGATGCCGAGGGCCCGTACGGCGGCCACGGCCTCGCGCGCCGTGGGCATCGGCACCACCCGCCGCGGATCGCCGTTGTAGGGCACGTCGGCCACCAGGGTGCCGTCCCGGTCGAACAGCACGGCCTGCGGCAGTGCCGGATCCGCCTCGTGGCCCGCCCCGCTCCGGGGGGACGCCTCGAACAGCCAGGGGCCGGGCGACGGCGGCCGGGTCACCGCGGCACCCGTTCCCGGACCGCCGCGCGCGGCGCCCGCGCCGGCCCCGCCTCCGGCCGTGGCCGCCACGGCAGCGCCCGCCGGTGGCGCACCTGCCCGCGCAGCCAGTGCCAGGTGGCCACCGGCGGAATGAGCACGCTGGTCACCGCCATGGACAGCACTTCCTGCCGGGTCCGGGGTCCCGGCGCGATCCGCGCCCCCGCGAACTCGGCCGTGCCCGCGAGCCACCCGGTCGCGCAGGCGAGCGCGGCGCCGCGCCTGCCGAGGACGGCGCAGGACACCGCCCCGGCCGCGGCGCCGGTCACCAGCAGGTGGCGCGGCAGCCGGCCGCGGGGCGCGCTGGCCCGGCTCCACCAGCCGCCGCCGTGCAGCCGGTTCATCAGGACGTCGTCCGCGTTGCCCGCCTGCTGGCGCACCGAGACCCAGCGGTCGGCCGGGCGCACCGGATGGGTGGTGCGGCGCAGGCCCTCGTCCAGGCTCCACCCGGCGTCCAGGACCCGCAGCGCCAGGTCGGCGTCCTCACGGAAGGCCCGCCGGAACCGTTCGTCGAAGCCGCCGACCGCGTCCAGGACTTCGGGCCGGTAAGCCATGTCGGCGGTGATCCAGCGCGCGGTCGCCAGTCCGGCCGTGCCGCGCTCCCAGTCGGTGGGGCGGCGGTCGCCGGGCAGCGGCACCGCTATCCGGGCGGTGATCCCGCCGGTCCGCTCGGAGGCCGCCGCGAGGTCGCGGGCCAGTTCCTCGCCCCAGTCGGGCCCGGGCAGCACGTCGTCGTCCAGGAAGACGATCCAGTGCGCGACGTCGCCGGCCTCGCGGCGGCCCGTGTTGCGCGCGGCGGCCGGCCCCCGGCCCCCGCCAGGCACGGTCACCGTGACGTCGCGCAGGGAGTGCGGGACGTCGACCGGCAGGGGCGTGCCGCCGGCCCCGGGGCGGTCGTCGACGAGGACGACCCGGACCGGCTTGGGCCCGGCCGAGGCGGCCAGCGCCGCCAGGCACCGGCTCAGGCTCGGCCGGCCCAGGGTCGGCACCACCACGGCGTACGGCGGAGCCGTCCGGGCAGGGGCGTACGCGGTCATCGGGACCAGCCTTCGTCGTCGGAGCGGTCGTCGGTGCGGAAGAAGGTGCCGCGCCGGATCGCGTACGGCCCGATCGCGAGGAGGTCGACGGGCGAGGAGCCGAAGCACTCCAGCGCGTCGCGCGGGTCGTCCACCATGGGCCGGCCGGCCGTGTTCAGGCTCGTGTTGACCACCACGGGCAGCCCGGTGAACCGCTCGAAGTGGCTCAGCATCCGGGCCACCAGCGGCTCGGTGGCCGGGTCGACGGTCTGGATGCGGGCGGTGCCGTCGACGTGTACGACGGCGGGGATCCGCTCGCGCCACTCGGGTGCCACGTCGTGCACGAACAGCATGTACGGGCTGGGGACCGGCCCGGTGAAGATCTCCGTGGCGCGGTCGGCGAGCACCATGGGCGCCACGGGCCGGAACTGCTCGCGCCCCTTCACGTCGTTGAGCCGCTCCAGGTTGCCCGCGTGCCCGGGGTGCGCGAGCAGCGAACGGTGGCCCAGGGCCCGCGGTCCGTACTCCGAACGCCCCTGGAACCAGGCGACGACGGCGTTGTCCGCGAGCGCCCGCGCGACGGTCTCGGCGATGTCCGGCGGCCGCTCGAAGGGCACGGCGGCCGTCTTGAGCCAGGCGCCGAGTTCGGCGTCGGACCAGTCGCGGCCCAGGTCGGCGCCGGCCATCGGCTCCGGATCGTCCCCGGCGCCCGCGGCCAGCAGGAGGGCGCCGCCGAGCGCGGTCCCCGCGTCACCGGCGGCGGGCTGCACCCACACGCGGGAGAAGGGCCCCTCGCGGGCGATCCGGGAGTTGGCGACGCAGTTCAGGGCGACGCCGCCGGCCAGGGTCAGGACGCTGTCGTGGGTCTTTCCGTGCAGCCAGCGCGCCAGGTCCAGCAGCGTCTCCTCCAGCACGGCCTGCGCACTGGCGGCGACATCGGCGTGGTCGCGGGTCCACGGCTCCTCCGGTCCCCGGGGGGCGCACAGTTCGTGCCAGGGGACGCCGGTCGCCCGGAACCCGCCGTCGCCGGTCGGGTGGACGTAGCGCCGCAGCTCCGCCAGCATCCGCGGGGTGCCGTGCGAGGCGAGGGCCATGACCTTGAACTCGTCGGAGGAGCGCAGGAACCCCAGGTGGGCGGTGAGCTCCTCGTAGACCAGGCCCAGGGAGTGCGGGAGTTCCTGGGAGTGCAGGGGCTCCAGCCGGTCGTGGATCCGGCGGGCCGCCAGGTGCGAGGCCCGCTCACCGCGCCCGTCCAGGACCAGCACCGAGGAGGTCTCGGCCCCGGAGGCGGCGAACGCGGCGGAGGCGGCGTGCGCCATGTGGTGCGGCACGAAGCGGACGAGGGCGGGGTCCAGCCCCGGCAGGGCGCTGCCCAGGAAGCCCGGCGCCTCGCGCGCGTAGGTCAGCCGCAGGTGGTCCCAGGGGTCGTCCAGGCCCATCTCCTCGGCCGGCCGGGCGAGGGCCGGGTCGAAGGAGTAGGCCACGGCGTCGAGGTCCTGCGGGCGCAGACCGGCCCGGTGCAGGCACCAGGAAGCGGCCTGTACGGGCAGTTCCCAGGCGGAGAAGGGCACCGGGCGCTTGCCGTGCTTCCGTCGGGAGAAACGTTCCTCCTCGGCGGCGGCCACGATGTGGCCGTCGATGACGAGCGCGGCGGCGGGGTCGTGGAAGAGGGCGTTGATTCCGAGAATGCGCATGTCTGTCGGGCCTTTCGGCGGAGGGAGCGGCGCTGGGGACCGGAGGGGGACGCGCCCCGGTGCTGCGGCGTCAGCCGTCCGGTTGGGCGCGGAACCAGGCGATGGTGCGCCGCAAGCCGTCTTCGGCGGTCACCTTCGGCTCCCACTGGAGCTTGCCTCGGGCCAGCGTGATGTCGGGGCAGCGCACGCTCGGGTCGTCCGTGGGCCGCTCGATGAAGCGGATCTCGGAACGGGAGCCGGTGAGTTCGATGACCAGCCGGGCCAGCTCCAGCATCGTGATCTCGGTCGGGTTGCCGATGTTCACCGGGCCCCGCATGCCGTCGGCAGCCATCGCGAGGATCCCGGCGACCGTGTCGTCCACGTAACACAGCGACCTGGTCTGGAGCCCGTCACCGGTGACCGTCAGCGGCTCGCCCGCCAGGGCCTGGCGGATGAAGGTGGGCACGGCCCGGCCGTCGTAGCCGCGCATCCTCGGCCCGTAGGTGTTGAACAGCCGCACGATGGCCGTGTCCGTCCCGTGGAAGCCTGCCTCGGCGGTCGTGAGCGCCTCACCGAAGCGCTTCGCCTCGTCGTACACGCTGCGCGGGCCCACCGGGTTGACGTGGCCCCAGTAGCGCTCGTTCTGCGGGTGCTCCTGCGGATCGCCGTAGACCTCGGAGGTGGAGGCGAGGAGGAAGCGCGCCTCGGACCGGTGGGCGAGTTCGAGGGCGTTGCGGGTGCCCAGGCTGCCCGCCTCCATGGTGTGCAGCGGCAGCCGCAGGTAGTCCGCCGGCGAGGCGGGGGAGGCCAGGTGCAGTACGAGGTCCGGCGGGCGGGGCACGGTGAACGGCTCCGAGACGTTGGCCCGGAACAGCGTGAAGCCCGGCCTGTCCGCCAGGGCGGCGACGTTCTCCGGCCGGCCGGTGCTGAAGTCGTCGACACACGTCACCGCCGTACCCGCGTCCAGCAGCGCGGCGCACAGGTGTGAACCCACGAAACCGGCACCACCGGTGACGACGGCGTGCTCCCAGCGTTGTTTCGAGACGGCGTTCATCGAAGGTCTCCTCTGGCAGGTCGGTCCGGCTCGCCACCGGCCGTGTCGGCAGGTGGGGCACTCCCTCAGCGGACCCGCGGTGGCGGACGGCTGGAGCCCCGGGACTTGCCAACAGCCTCCGCCAGCCGCGGGGAGCGGGCACTCGGAAGCACTGCATTCCGGTGAAACACGGAGCGTGAGCACGCCACGGGCAGGCCACGGCCGGCCCGGCACGGCGTCAACGGCATGAATCGCGCGGTACCGGTGAGACGCCCGGGTGTGAAGCTCGCGAACCGTGTAGTCGTCATCACCGGCGCGTCCAGCGGCATCGGCCGCGCCACGGCCCTGGCCTGTGCGAAGCGCGGCGCTCACGTCGTCCTCGCCGCCCGCAGCGGCCGCGAACTCGACCGGGTGGCCGAGCAGTGCCGGCGCCGCGGGGGAAAGGCGCTGGCCGTCCCCACCGACGTGACCGACCCCGGGGCCGTCACCGCCCTCGCCGCTGCGGCGACCGCCCGGTTCGGCCGGATCGACGTCTGGGCCAACGTGGCCGGCGTGGGCATCCTCGGCCGGTTCGACCAGACGCCGCCCGACGAACTGCGCCGCCTGCTGGACGTCAACGTCATCGGCGCCGTCAACGGGGCCCGGGCCGCCGTGCCCGTCATGCGCCGGCAGGGCGAAGGCGTGCTCATCGACGTCGCCTCCCTGCTCGGCGCGGTGGTGCAGGCCCCGTACATGTCCGGCTACGCGATGTCCAAGGCGGCCCTCGTCACCTTCGACGAAGGACTGCGCACGGAACTCGCCCTCACGGGTGCGGACGGCATCAGCGTGTGCACCGTCCTCCCGGCCGGAGTCGACACGCCCTTCTTCCGGCACGCCGCCAACCACACCGGCCGCGAACTGCGCGCCCTGCCGCCCGTGGCGACGCCGGAGCGGGTGGCCCGCGCCCTCACCGCCACGATGCGCCGCCCCAGACCCCGCGTGCTGGTGGGTCCCTACGCCCGGACCCTGGCGGCCGCCCAAAGCCTCGCCCCGGACCTGACGCGCCGCACGCTCGCCCGGCGCACCGAACGCCGGTACCTCGACCCCGCCGGCGGCGCGCCCGACACCCCGGGCACCCTGCACGTGCCGTCCGGGCGGAGCGCGGCGGTCCGCGGCGGACGCGGCAGCGGCCGGCGCACGGCGGCCCGCAGGACGGCCGCCGCCGCACTGGGCTGCGCGGCACTGCTCGGCGCCCGCGCCGCCGCCGGGCACCGGCCGTCCACCTGAACCGCGTGTCCGAGCCCGGCGCCGGTCACCCGCCCGGGCCGTATGAACCCCGCCGCCCGGGGTAGGCGCCGGACACCTACGCGCCACCGAGCCCTGGAGGAGCCATGGCAGTGCAGCACCGGCTCATACGCCGTCCGCCCGCCTGGGTGTGGGACGTCCTGCGGGACGGCAGCCGGTACGCCGACTGGGTGGTCGGCACCGAGGAGTCCTGGGAGGACGGCGGCCACTGGCCGATGGAGGGCGCCACGATCGGCTACCGGCTGAAGCTCGGCCCCCTCGCCTATCAGGGGAAGACCGTCGTCCGCGCCTGCGAGCCACCCCACCGGCTCGAACTGGAGGCCTTGGCGGGCAAGGGCGGCAGTGCCCGGATCGCCATCGAGATAAAGCCCTGGGGCAAGGACACGCTGGTCATCATCGACGAACACCCCCTGCGCGGCCGAAACGGCTCCATCCACAACGCCGCCATCGACCTCCTCGTCCAGCTCCGCCACCGCAGCATGCTCGGGCGCCTCTCCCGGGCCGTCGAGTCCAAGGGAGCCAGGCCCGATGGCGAGTCCTGACGCGGTGGTCATCGGCGCCGGCCCCAACGGCCTGGTCGCCGCCAACCTGCTGGCCGACGCCGGCTGGCGGGTCGTCGTCCTGGAGGCGGCCCCCGAACCCGGCGGGGCGGTCCGCAGCGACCGCGGGCTCGACCCCGCGTACGTACACGACCTGTTCAGCGCGTTCTATCCGCTCGCCGCGGCCTCCCCGGTGATCCGGGACATGCACCTGGAACAGCACGGGCTGCGCTGGAGCCGCGCCCCCGCGGTGGTCGCCCACCCCCTCGAAGACGGCCGCTGCGCCGTCCTCGGCAGCGACGTCCAGGACACCGCGGCCTCCGTCGAAGCCTTCGCACCGGGCGACGGGGCTGCCTGGGAGCGGCTCCACGCCCTCTGGCAGCGCATCGGCGACGACGTGCTCGGATGCCTGTTCACCCCCTTCCCACCGGTCCGCGCCGGCCTGCGGCTCGCGGCCCGGCTGCGTGCGGCCGAGGGGCTCCGGGTGGCCCGCACGATGCTGCTGCCCGCACGCCGGCTCGGCGACGAGGAGTTCTCCGGTGAGGGTGCGCGACTGCTGATCGCCGGCAACGCGCTGCACGCCGACCTCGGTCCCGAGTCCGCCCTCGGCGGCGGCTTCGGCTGGCTGATGTGCATGCTGGGCCAGGCGTACGGGTTCCCCGTGCCCGTCGGCGGCGCCCAGGCCCTCACCGGAGCCCTGGTGCGCCGGCTGGAGGCCCGGGGCGGCACCCTGTACTGCTCGCGGCCCGTCACCCGCGTCGTGGTGCGCGGCGGGCGCGCCGTCGCGGTGCGCACCGGGGACGGCGCCGAGATCCCGGCCCGGCGGGCCGTCCTCGCCGACGTACCCGCCCCGCTCCTGTACGAGCGGCTCGTGGGGAAGGAGCACCTGCCCGCCCGGCTCCGCTCCGACCTGCGGCGCTTCCAGTGGGACTTCGCCACCGTCAAGGTGGACTGGGCGCTGTCCGCGCCGATCCCCTGGCGGTCCGAGGGCGCCCGGCGCGCCGGGACCGTCCACCTCGCCGAGGGCCTGGACGAGCTGACCCTCTTCTCCGCCCAGATCGCCATGAGCCAGGTGCCCCGCGTGCCGTTCGTGGTCCTCGGCCAGATGACCACGGCCGACCCCAGCCGCTCGCCGGCCGGCACCGAGTCCGCGTGGGCCTACACCCACGTCCCGCAGGCCGTCACCGGGGACGCGGGAGACGACGGCGCGGGCGCCATCACCGGAAAGTGGGACGAACGGGAGAAGGAGGCGATCGCCGCCCGCGTCGAGGCGCAGATCGAGCGCTACGCCCCGGGCTTCGGCGCCACCGTCCGGGCCCGCCGCGTCCTCGCACCCCCCGACCTGGAGCGCCTCAACCCGGCCCTGATCGGTGGCGCCGTCAACCAGGGCACCACCAACCTGCACCAGCAGCTCCTCTTCCGCCCCGTCCCGGGCACCGGCCGTCCCCGCACCCCGGTCCGCGGGCTCTACCTCGCCTCGGCAACCGCCCACCCCGGCGGGGGCGTGCACGGAGCCCCCGGTGCCAACGCCGCCCGCGCGGCCCTGCGGGCGCGCCTGCTGCGGGGTGGCGCGGCGTCCTGAAAGGCGCGGCGGGGCGCCGTGTGCTGCACTGGGCTGTGACGTGGACGGTGCGGGAGAGGACTCGGTGACGGCCGAGCGCGAGCGCGGCAGCCGGCGGATGCTGATGGGCCTGCTGGCGGCCAGCCACCTCATGCCGATGGAACGCGTACCGGAGCAGGCCCGTGTCCACGCCGCGCACGCCGGCTTCACCGAAGTGTGCGTCTACGTCGCCGACGTGCAGGGCAGCGTGCTGCGCCTGCTCACCGGCGACGGACTGGACGTGCCCACGGCGTCCGCCCCGGCCGCCGGCGCCGAGGTACCCGTCGAAGGCACCCTGGCGGGCCGCTCCTACCAGTACGGCGAGATCGTCCCCGTGACGGGGCGGGACGGCCTGCAGTGGTGGGTGCCCATGCTGGACGGCACGGAGCGGCTGGGCCTGATCAAGCTGACCACCCCGTACGACGACGACCTGGCCAGACAGGACGCCGAGTCCCTCGCCTCGCTCCTCGCCCTGCTGGTGGTCACCAAACGGGACCACAGCGACTCCTACGCCCGCCTCGTGCGGACCGCGCCCATGAACGTTGCGGCGGAGATGCAGTGGCACCTGATGCCGCCGCGCACCTACGCGGACGGCCGGGTGGTGATCTCGGCCGCCATGGAGCCCGCCTACCAGATCAGCGGCGACGCCTTCGACTACGCCATGGCCGGTCCGGTGGTGCACCTGTCGATCTTCGACGCGATGGGGCACGACACGGCCGCGGGACTGGCCGCGAACCTCGCGGTCGGCGCCTGCCGCAACTCCCGGCGCCAGGGATCGGACCTGGTCGGCACGAGCGAACGGGTGGAGGAACTGCTGATCGAGCAGTTCCGCCACGGCTCCTACGTCACCGGCATCCTCGCCGACCTCGACACCGCGACCGGCGAGCTGACCTGGGTCAACCGGGGCCACCATCCGCCCCTCGTCATCAGGGGCGGGCGGTGGACCACCCAGCTGGTGTGTCCGCCGGCCCACCCCATGGGCACCGACCTCAAACTGCCCGTCACCGTGTGCCGCGAGCAGTTGGAGCCCGGCGACCGGCTGGTGCTGTACACCGACGGCATCACGGAGGCGCGCCGCCCCGGCTCCAACGAATTCGGCCTCGAACGGTTCACCGACTTCCTCATCCGCCGGCACGCCGACGGGCTGCCCGTGCCGGAGACCCTGCGGCGCCTCATCCAGGCGGTCATGGAGCACCACGAGGGGCGCCTCAACGACGACGCCACCGTCCTGTTGTGCGAATGGCTCGGGCCGACCGCCGAGTCCACCCGGGAGGCGGCGGCACACACCGGCATGGCCGAGGGGTGATGCGGCGCCCGGAAGCCGGTTCCCGCGCAGGAGCACGTCAGGAGTCAGCCAGTGGAACACAGCGCCCTGCGCCTGAGCATCCGCGAGTCGGAGGGGCCCCGACTGGTCGCCGCGCTCGCCGGCGCCATGGACTGGCACACCGCTCCCCAACTGCGCGAGGAGTGCACGAGTCTGATCGCCGCCCATCCGCGCCTGGTCCTGGACGCCTCCGGCGTCACCTTCTGCGACTCCTCCGGCCTCAGCGCGCTGGTACAGCTGCGCCGCCAGGCCGTCGAGGCGGGCGGGTCGGTGGTCCTCACGAACGTACCCGCCCACCTGCTGAGGTTGCTGGAGATCAGCGGGCTGGGCCCGGTCTTCCACGGAGACGGCGCGGACGAATCCCCGGCGCACCGCCCGCTCGACCCCTGGTGAGTGCCCCGCCGGAGCAGCGGCGCCGCGCCCGCAGCCCCCGGCGTCAGCGGGGCGGCGGCAGCCGGTGCAGCCGGACCCCGGTCAGCGCGCCGCCGGACGCCACGGCCGTCATGTACGTGTGGAACGGCTGGCGGCGCCGGTCCGTCGGGGAACCGGGGTTGAGCAGCCGCAGGCCCCCCGGCGCGGTGGTGTCCCAGGGGATGTGGCTGTGGCCGAACACCAGGACGTCCAGGTCCGGGAACCGCCGGGCGCACCGGGCCTCCCGCCCCGCGGCAGCCCCGGTCTCGTGCACCACGCCGACACGGACGCCCTCCAGCACCGCCCGGGCCACCTCGGGCAGCCGCGCGCACAGCGCCGGGGTGTCGTTGTTGCCGTGCACCCCGAGCAGCTCGCGGGCGCGCTCCGCGACCAGCGCGTAGGCGTCCTCGTCGATCCAGTCACCCGCGTGGATCACGACGTCCGCCCGCGCGCACTCCTCCACCAGGGCGGCGGGGAGCGCCTTGGCGCGGGTCGGCAGGTGCGTGTCGGACATCAGCAGCAGGCGCATGCCTGCCACGCTACGGTCAGCCGCTCGCCGCGGCCTGCTGCCGCAGCTGCGCCCAGGCCGCCTCCGTCAAGGTGGCGTCCAGCAGCACGTCCGCCGCCGTGCAGGCCAGCGCCCGCGCCGATGCCAGCATCGCCCGCCGTCCCCTGGGGGCGGCCGCGGCGAGCGCGAACCCGGGGGTGTGGTCGGAGCCCGGCTCGTCCATGATGGCCACGAACGGGTGGATGGCCGGGACCCGGTGGCTCACGTCACCGATGTCCGACGAGCCCAGGTAGACCCCCGGCGCCGGATCCCCGAGCGCGACCCCGGCCCGCCCGATGTGGTGGGTGAACCGGTCGGACAGCGCCCGGTTGTTGCGGAAGTGCCGGTAGCCCGTACCGACCGGGGTGACCTCGGCCTTGGTGCCCGTGGCCTTGGCGACCCCCTGGGCGCAGGCTTCGACTTCGGCCGCCAGTTCGTCCAGCGCGCCCGTCGTCGCCCCGCGCAGCCCGAACAGGCCTTCCGCGTAGGCGGGTACCACGTTGGTGGACTCGCCGCCGTCCGTCACGATGCCCTGGACGTGCGAGCCGGCGGGCAGCCGCCGGCCGAGCACGGCGGTGGTGTTGAACAGCTGCACCAGCGCGGCGAGCGCGTCGACGCCCTCCGTCGGATTGCCGGTGGGATGGGCGGCGCGGCCGTGGAACCCCACCCGGAGCTGGCGCTGCGCCGTCAGCGGCGCCCACGCCCAGCTGTGCACCCCCGGGTGGAACATCAGCGCGGCGTCGACGCCGTCGAACACCCCGGCCGACACCAGCTCCACCTTCCCTCCGCCCCGCTCTTCGGCCGGCGTGCCCACGGCCAGCACCGTTCCCGCGCCGTCCCCGAGGGCGGCCCGTACCGCGGCCGCGGCGCCCAGCCCGGCGGCCGCGATCAGGTTGTGCCCGCAGGCGTGCCCGAGACCGGGCAGCGCGTCGTACTCCATGAGCAGGGCCACCCGGGGTCCTTCCCCGCTGCCGGACCGGGCGACGAACGCGGTCGGCAGGCCGGCCGTACCCCGTTCGACGGTGAACCCCTCCCGCTCGAACTCCGCACTCAGCAGCGCGGACGAGCGGTGTTCCGCGTAGGCCGTCTCGGGGTCCCGGTGCAGGGCGCAGCTGATGTCCCAGAGCCGGTCGGCGCGCCGGGCCACCTCCTCCTCGATCCGGACGTACCGGGCCTCGTGATCGTGTGACACATGTCCTCCGATGTCAGGGGAGCGGGGTCCCGCCGGTGGCGTTGAGGATCCCCGCCGTGAGGTAGCCGGCCTGGGCCGAGGCGAGGAAGACGTAGGCGGGGGCAAGCTCGGCGGGCTGGGCCGGGCGGCCCAGCGGTGACTGGGCGCCGAAGTCGCTGGTGTCGGGCATCGTGGCCGGGATCAGCGGAGTCCACACGGGCCCGGGCGCGACCGCGTTGACCCGGATGCCGTCGGCCGCCGTCATCTGGGCCAGGCCCTGCGTGAAGGTGACGATGGCGCCCTTGGTCATCGCGTAGTCCAGCAGCGGCGGGCTCGGCTTGTACGCCTGGACGGAGGTGGTGTTGATGATGCTCCCGCCCGCCGGGATGTGCGGCAGGGCCATCTTCGACAGCCAGAACATCCCGTAGAGGTTGGTGCGCACCACCCGGTCGAACTGCTCCGTGCTGATGGCCGAGATGCCCTCGGGCTGCGCCATCTGGTAGGCGGCGTTGTTCACCAGCACGTCGATCCGGCCGAACTCGGTGACCGCCCGGTCCACCAGAGCCCGGCACTGCTCCTCCTCACGGATGTCGCAGGCCACGGCCACCGCTTTGCGGCCCGCCTCCTCCACCATGCGCTCGGTCTGCCGGGCGTCCTCCTCCTCCTCGGGAAGGTAGGTGAAGAGCACGTCGGCGCCCTCGCGCGCGTACGCGATCGCGACCGCCCGGCCGATGCCGGAGTCCCCGCCGGTGATGACGGTCTTGCGGTCCTCCAGCAGGCCGTGGCCCCGGTAGGACGTCTCGCCGTGGTCGGGCACCGGTTCCATCGCTCCGGTCAGTCCCGGGTGCTCCTGCTCCTGCCGCGGGAAATCCGGACGGGGGTACTTGGTGGTGGGGTCAGGGGCCCCGCTGCTGCGTTCCACGTGGCACAACCTCCTCGACAGCGCTCGACCGCCCCCGGCTCCCGGGGGCCGCCGGAACGCGCGGACCCTGCCGCGCGTGCCCCGGCACGGTGCGGCTAACCGCTGACCGCCGCCACAAACCCGGACGAACGCAGCGAACCCGGCCGGTAGGAGCCGCCCCCGTTGGGTAGGCCGTGTGGAGGGCGGGGCGGAGCGGCGAGGCGTTGAGCCCGGCCGCGGGCGCCGCCCGCACGACCATGGAGCGGCGCGGACCCCGTCGGGAGTCCCGACCAGTACGGAGGAGCGAACGGATGCCGAACGAGCGAGCGGGGCAGCAGGCGCGGGCGGAGGACCTCATCGACGTGTCCCGGCTGGTGACCGCGTACTACGCCCTGCACCCGGATCCCGCCGATCCGGCCCAGCGGGTCAGCTTCGGTACCTCGGGGCACCGGGGATCGTCCCTCGCCACGGCCTTCAACGAGGACCACATCGCCGCGACGAGCCAGGCCATCTGCGAATACCGGGCCCGCCAGGGCGTGGACGGGCCGCTGTTCCTCGGCGCCGACACGCACGCCCTGTCCGAACCCGCCCGGGTCACGGCCATCGAGGTGTTCGCCGCCAACGGCGTGAGCGTCCTCATCGACACCGCCGACGGATACACCCCCACGCCCGCGGTCTCGCACGCCATCCTGACCCACAACCGCGGCCGTACCGGTGCACTGGCCGACGGCGTGGTCGTCACCCCCTCCCACAACCCGCCCGGCGACGGCGGGTTCAAGTACAACCCGCCGCACGGCGGGCCCGCCGGATCCGAGGCGACCGGCTGGATCCAGGAGCGGGCCAACGAGATCATCACCGGCGGCTCGAAGGAGGTCCGGAGACTGCCCTACGCGCGGGCCCTCGCGGCCGCCGGCACCGGCAGGTACGACTTCCTCGGCGCCTACGTCCGCGACCTCCCCTCGGTGCTGGACCTCGACGCCGTCCGCGCGGCGGGCGTGCGCATCGGCGCCGACCCGCTCGGGGGCGCCTCCGTCGCCTACTGGGGCCGCATCGCCGAGGAGCACCGCCTGGACCTGACCGTCGTCAACCCGGAAACCGACCCCACCTGGCGGTTCATGACGCTGGACTGGGACGGGAAGATCCGGATGGACTGCTCGTCGCCCTACGCGATGGCCTCGCTGATCGAGGGCAAGGACCGCTTCGACCTCACGACCGGCAACGACGCCGACGCCGACCGGCACGGCATCGTCACGCCGGACGGCGGGCTGATGAACCCCAACCACTACCTGGCCACCGCCATCGACTACCTCTACCGCCACCGCGCGGACTGGCCGGACTCCGCGGCCGTCGGCAAGACGCTCGTGTCCTCGGGGATGATCGACCGGGTGGCCGCCGACCTCGGCCGGGAACTGGTGGAAGTCCCCGTCGGCTTCAAGTGGTTCGTGGACGGACTGGCCGACGGAACCCTCGGCTTCGGCGGCGAGGAGTCGGCCGGCGCCTCATTCCTGCGCCGTGACGGCTCGGTGTGGACCACCGACAAGGACGGCATCCTCCTCGCCCTGCTCGCCTCGGAGATCCTCGCGGTGACGGGGCAGAGCCCCTCGGAGCGGTACGCCGGGCTCACCGCCCGGTTCGGCGAGCCCGCGTACGCGCGCATCGACGCACCGGCCACCCGGGAGGAGAAGGCCGTGCTCGCCCGGCTGTCCCCGGAACAGGTCAGCGCGGAAACCCTGGCCGGTGACCCGGTCACCGCTGTACTGACGAGCGCCCCGGGCAACGGAGCGGCGTTCGGCGGGATCAAGGTGACCACCGACCATGCCTGGTTCGCGGCGCGCCCCTCGGGCACCGAGGACGTGTACAAGATCTACGCGGAATCGTTCCGCGGCCCCGGGCACCTCGCCGAAGTCCAGGAAGCGGCGCGGGCGGTGGTCTCGGCGGCGCTTTCCTCCTGACCCCGCGGCGGCCGGGCGGACCGGGGACTCCCGGCCCGCCCCGCCGCGCGGGAGGATGGGGGCATGAACACGTCCGAGCGGTCGGGCCAGGGCCTGCGGGAGCGGGTCGGCGCCAGCCTGTTCAGCCACGTCGCCGGGCCCGCGGGCGCGCAGAACCGCGCCCGGATCCACGGCGCCCCCGGCCCGCGCTGGTTCGGTCCCGAGCGGCCCATCCGCACCGTCCACGGGGACGCCTCCATGTTCACCGGCGGCCTGAGCGCGCTCCTCCTGCAGTCCCTGCACCCGCGCGCGATGGCCGCCGTCGCGGCGCACTCCGGCTTCCGGGGCGACCCCTGGGGGCGCCTCCAGCGCACCAGCACCTTCCTCGCCTTCACCACCTACGGCACCGCCGAGGACGCCCAGCGCGCCGTGGACCACGTACGCGAGGTGCACGAGCGGATCAAGGGCACCACCGCTGCCGGGGAGCCCTACCACGCCGCCGACCCGCACCTGCTGTGCTGGGTGCACGTGGCGGAGGTGGACAGCTTCCTGCGCGCTCACCAGCGCTTCGGGGCCCACCCCCTGGACGGCGCCGGCTGCGACGCGTACATCGCCGACACCGCCAGGGTCGCCCGCGCGCTCGGCGTGCCCGACCCGCCGCGCGACCGCGCCGCCCTCGCGGACCGGCTGGCCCGCTACCGCCCCGAACTGCGCGCCACGCCGGAGGCCCGGGACGCGGCCCGCTTCATCCTCCACGAGCCCCCGCTGCCGTGGATCGCCCGCGGCCCCTACGCCGTGCTCGCCTCGAACGCGGTCTGCCTGCTGCCGCCGTGGGCCCGCACGCTGCTGGGCCTGCGCCGGGCGCCGTACCTGCCGGAAGACCTCGTACGGCTGTCCGGCCGGGTGCTGACGGGGACGATCCGGTGGGCGATGGGAGCCCTTCCGCCGCGTGCGGAGCCCGCCGGGCCGCGCTGAGGGCGTGGAAAACCACCGGGCGCCGGGCTTATCCCGGCGGCGCCGGGGCAGACGCCGCTGCGGAGGTCGCTCCGGACACCGACACGGGGCCGACGGAAGGAGCGCGGACGGTGAACAAGGCCAAGATCGCCTACAAGCCGGTGGGACTGGCGCTCGGCGCCGTCGCCGGCATGCTGGCGGGCGTGACGTTCAAGCAGGTCTGGAAACTGGCGGGCCACGAGGACGACGCGCCGAACGCCACCGACGAGGGCAGGGCCTGGCGCGAGATCCTGTTCGCGGCCGCCCTGCAAGGGGCGGTCTTCGCCGTGGTCAAGGCCGCGGTCGAACGCGGCGGCGCCACCGCCGTACGGCGCGTCTCGGGCACCTGGCCCGCCTGAGGGGCGGCCACCCCCTGTCAGTACGACACCGTCAGCGAGAACCACCGTCAAGACAACGTCTGTCAACACAACCCAAGGAGGTCACCATGGCCGGCAAGGGCGGCATGGACAAGGCGAAGGGCAAGATCAAGGAGACCACGGGCAAGGCCACCGGAAACGACCGGATGGCCGCCGAAGGCAAGATGGACCAGGCCAAGGGCGAGGCGAAGAGCGCGCTGGAGGACACCAAGTCCCGGGCCAAGGGCGCCAAGCGGGGCAAGGGTTCGCTCTGACCCCCACTGCGGCGGCCTGACAGCCGGCGTCGCCGTCGGCGATGGCCGTGAACATCTCGCTCAGGTGACTCACGCGCAGCCGGACGGCGACGCTGCGTACCCCGACCGTCCGGCCGGACTCAGCCGCTGCGGCCCCCGGCGTCCGCACCGGGCCGCGGCTGGGCGCCGATCCGCAGCTCGGCGGCCTTGAGCGCGTCGTGGGGCGTTCTGCGGCCCATCATCACGCAGAGGGTGTACGTGGCGTCGTCCAGCCTGCTCTGCAGGACGAGGTCCCCCGGCGCCCCCAGCAGTTCGCGGCGCAGCGCCCGGAAGCGCGTGACGTGCTCGCGCAGGACGTCCGCCCCGGGCAGCAGCCGCGCTCCGGCTCCCTGCTCCGGCCCGGACCGGGCGCGGCGCATGGCAGTGCGCAGCGCCTGCTGGACCGCCGTCGGCTCGTCCTGCCCGGAGAGCAGCGCGACGGCCGCCCCGGCGCTCTCCTCCACCGTGGTGCCCGTCTCCTGTGCGGTCGCCGTGAGGAGTCGGCGGGCCGTGTCCGCGCCGCACGGGACCAGCGCCATGAGGATCCCCGTGGCCCGCTCGACCTGGGCCCGCGCCGCCGTCGCGGCGGCGACGGAGGGATCGCGGGAGCCCACGGGCGCCCGGCGGCGGCGGGGTGTCGGTGTCTCGGTCATCCGCTCGTCGCCTCCGCTTCTCACGCCGTTCCAGGCCTGAGTTTGCCCGCTATCGGAGATCCCGTATCCCGCTATGCGGTCAAATCGCGGTCGGTGGCGCGTTTCCGGCGTGGACCGGGGGTCACTCCAGCGGGATCCGCGCGTGGATCGTCTTCCCCCCGTCGGGGGTCGGCCGGATGTCGACGGATTCGGTGAGGTGGTGCACGAGGGTCCAGCCCCAGCCTCCACGACCCCTGTGGTCGGGCTCGCGGGGCGCGGGCGGGTGCGGGCTGGTGTCCGTGACGTCGACGTCGATCGCGTCCGCGTGCAGGGTCAGGTGCAGGGTGCAGGGCCCGTCGGTATGGCGCAGCGCGTTGGTGACGAGCTCGGTGACCAGGAGCAGCAGCATGTCCCGGGCCGGGTCGGGCACGGCGCGGCCCTGGTCCTCGGCGTCGGCGAGAAAGCGGTGGGCGGTGTCCCGGGCGGCGGCGTAGGCCCCGGGCTCCGGGTCCAGCGTGATGCGGTGCCGGGCTAGTGACGTGTCCATGGGCGCTGTCTCCCTGTGGACTCCTTGAGGGTTTCCGTTCACCCGCCTGCCCGTGGCCCGTACCGGCCATGTGTCGTGCGTGCGGTACTTTTCTTGCCGCCTCCTTCGATGATCCCGCACCGGTTCGGTGGGACACTGGCGGGGCAGGGGATGCCCGTGGAGGTGCAGGGATGACGTCCGCTCGGTCCGAGGACGGGGACTGCGCCGCGATGCGCCGGCCACTGGAAGACGGTCTGCGGCGGCTGGGTGCGGCGGTCGCCGACGGCGCGGACGAGCAGGCCGGTGAAGACGCCGCCGTGCGGCTGTGCCGGGCGTGCGTCGATCTCCTCGATGTCACGGGCGCCTCGATCTCGCTCCACGGCGGCGGCGACGCGCGTGCCCTGTGGTGGTCGAGCGACAAGACGGCCGGGAAACTCGCGGAAGCCCAGTACTCCCTCGGCGACGGACCCTGTCGCGAGGCGCTGGAGCTGGTGGCGCCCGTACTGGCCACCGATCTCACGCAGGGCCGGGACGCCCGGCGCTGGCCCGTGTTCGCGCAGCAGGCCGTCGACCTGGGCGTGCGCGCGGTCTTCTCGCTGCCGCTGGGCGGCGGCGGTCTGGCGATGGGCACCCTGGACCTCTACCGCAGCGAGCCCGGCCCGCTCAGCCAGGACGACCTCGCGCTCGCCTTCCCGGCCGCGGACGCCATCACGAACGCGTTCCTCCTGCGCCGGGGTCACCCCGAAGCGCAGGGCTCCGGCTGGCTGGACGCGGCGGAGAGCGATCATGAGGAGGTTCACCAGGCCACCGGCATGCTCATGGTCCACCTGGAGCTCGATCCACAAGGGGCCATGGCCCGACTACGGGCACACGCCTTCGCGCACGGCCAGAGCGTGACCGATGCGGCACGCGACGTCGTCGCGGGAAGGGTGCGTCTTCATGACTAGGGCCGGAGCCGACGGCGGCCGACACGAGAAGGGTGCGGGCATGACGCGCGAACTCATGATCACGGAGGCGTTCGTCCGTCTCACCGACACGCTGTCCGACGACACCGACCCCACGGTGCTGCTGCACCGCCTCGTGGAGCAGAGCGTCGTACTGAGCACCGCCGACGCGGCGGGCGTCATGCTGGTCTCGGCCCGCGGCGGCTTGCGGAGCATGGCCGTCAGCGACCCGCAGGCCGGCCTCGCGGAGATGTTCCAGCTCCAGACGTCGCAAGGCCCCTGCCTGGACGCCTGGAAGACGGGGCAGGCCGTGCGCGCCCCCGACCTCGCCGCCCGGACCGCCGACTGGCCGGATTTCGTCCCGCTCGCCCGCGCGGCCGGGTTCGCCGGCGCCTATGCCGTGCCCATCGAAGTCCGCGGTCAGGGCGTGGGGGCCCTAAACCTCCTCATGCGCCGGAGCGTGCCCATCCCGCAGGGCGAGCTGACCCTGCTCGGTGCCCTGGCCCGGGTCACCGCCATCGCCGTCATGTCGTGGACGGCGGACCCGCTGCGACCGCAGGACATCCTCACCCGCGCCCATGCGGCCCTCGCCGGAAAGGCCGCCCTGGACACGGCCACCGGTATGCTCGCGGCGGCCGGCGACCTGCCGGTGCCCGAGGCGGCGGCCGCCCTCCAGCGCTACAGCGAGCACAGCGGCGTCCGCCCCACCGACACGGCGCACGCCCTGCTCCACCGCACCCTCGCTCCCGCCGCGGTGCTGGACCGGTCGGCCGCTCCGCGTACCTGACCGGCGCGTACGGGGCCCGGAGGCCGGACCTTCCCGGCCTCCGGGGCACCGCCCCGGGTTGCGCGGGTCAGTCCTTGCCGCGTCCGCTCATCGCGTCGCGCAGCCGGTCGACCATGCCCACTCCGGGAGCGAGCAGCTTGTTGGCCGGCGGCTTGTCCGGCGCCGAGGGGTGTGGGCGGGTCGGTGCCGTCTTCTTGGCCTGGCGGACCTTGTCGCCGAGCTTGTTCAGCATGTCCGGGGTGCAGGCGGCGCGCAGCTGGGGGAACAGGTTGTTCTCCTCGTCGGCCACGTGCGCGCGGATCTCGGCCATCAGCTTGGTCATCAGGGCGTCGAAACGCGGGTCGTCCGCGTCGCAGCCCTCCAGGTCCTTCATGGTGCGCTCGGCCATCGCGTGGTCTTCCAGCTCCTTGTCCGCGATGCTGTCCCCCTGGGGAAGGTGCTCGCGGACGGCCGGGTACAGGTACGACTCCTCGGCCACCGAATGCCGCACCAGCTCCATGATGACCTGGTCCGCGTAGTGCTTCCGGCGCGCGTCGCCCGCCGGCAGTTCCTGGATGTTGGTGAAGAGCTCCTCCACCTCCTCGTGGTCCGTGGTCAATTCCGCGATGACGTCGCCGCCATGTCCCATGCCGCTCTCCTCGCTCGTGCTGTGATCCGATTCAGGACGTGGTCCGATTCAGGCCACCCAGTGAACCGCCGCGCAGCGACCCGGCGGCGGATTGGTCCTCACGTAGCGTGTCGTGACATATCCGGTGTGTACCGCTCGCGGCGTACCGCGTTGATCTTCACGCGAAGGGGAAAGGGCGGGTTATGTCACTCTCTGCTCCACTGCGTCAGCTGGTGCGCCGGCACCGGGAGCCCGCCGTCGTCCAGACCGTTCGCTCCACCGCGGCCGCCGTGATCGCGTACGTCGTCGCCCTGCGGCTCAGCGGCGAACCCGCCCCGCTGACCGCTCCGCTCACCGCGCTGCTCGTCGTACAGGTCACCCTCTACTCGACCCTCACCACCGGCATCCGCCGGGTGAACTCCGTGGTGGCCGGGGTGCTGCTGGCGATCGGATTCAGCGCGCTCGTGGGCCTGACGTGGTGGAGCCTCGGCCTGATCATCCTGATCTCGCTCACCATCGGGCCCCTGGTGAAGGCCGGCGAGTTCGTTCCGGAGGTCGCGATCAGCGCGATGCTCGTCCTCGGCGTGACCAGGGTGGCGGACACCGCCTGGGACCGGGTGCTGGAGACGCTGATCGGCGCCGCGGTCGGCCTGCTGTTCAACTTCCTCTTCGTACCGCCCGTATGGGTCGGGCCGGCCAGCGAGGCGATCACCGACCTCGCCCGGCGGATGCGCGCCCTGATGGTGCACATCACCGACGAACTCGACGAGCACACCCCGGTGGAGAAGGCCGCCGCCCGCCTGCACGAGGCGCGCCGGCTCGACAACGACATCGCCCAGGTCGACGCCGCGCTGCGGCAGGCGGAGGACAGCCTGCGGCTGAACCCGCGGGTGCGCGAAGGGCTCCTGTTCCGACTGGTGCTGCGCACCGGGCTGGACACCCTGGAGATCTGCGCTGTGGTGCTGCGGGTCTCCTGCCGGACCCTGACCGACCTGGCTCAGGTGCGGCCCGCGGAACCGCTGTTCCCGGCGCACATCGCGCAGGCGCTGCGGGAGCTGTACGCGCACACGGCCATCGCCGTCGAGAGTTTCGCCCAGCTGATCACCGCCCAGGTCAGCGCCAACGCCGAGGAAGCCGAGAGCAGGCTGACGGAGGAACTCAAGACGGCCCGCCTGAGCCGGGACCGGCTCGCGGAGCTGCTGCTGGAGCAGGTGCGCTCCGACCCCGGCCAGTGGCAGCTCTCGGGCGCCCTGCTCGCCGAGGCGGACCGGGTCCTGGACGAGCTCGGGGTGGAGAAACGTTCCGAGCGGCTCATCGAGGAACTCGACCGGCACTCGCAGCTGCGCCGCGAGCGCTTTCCGCGTCTGCACCGTCTGGCCGGCCAACTCCGGTTCCGGCCCGCGGCGGCGGAGGAGGGCCGCCGCCTGCGCTGGTGGTGACGCGCAGCCCCACGCCGCCGGGCTGTCGCCGGGCGGCATGGTCTTCACGCCGAAGGCGTGGACCGTACCGTTCCGGCTCTGCGGCACCTCGTCACCCGCTACCGGGGGGAGGCGTTTCGTACGGGGCCTTCACGGGGGACCGGACAGCTCGGCGAGGTGCTCGGTCGGCGCGACGGGCCGGGGGGGACATCCGCGGACCGGCGCGGGCATCGCGCCGAGCCGGTTGCCGGCTTGCGTCGGCCCCTCGGAGCTGGCGGCCGCGGCCGCGCATACCTCGCGGCAGCGGGTCTTGCCGTCCCCGGGCGGGGCGGGGGGGGGTGCCCGCGGGGCCGGCCGCCGGTGGCACCGCAGCGCCTGGGTCACCGGCGCGGGCAGACGAACGCCCGGCCGGTCCCGGCCCTGTCCAAGCCGACGGCGGCGGCCGCGGGCACTGGGCAAGCCCGACTCCTGCCGTCCCCGGGGCGTGGCGTGCCTGGTCCCCGGGCGGGGCCTGGCGCGCCCGGGGACCGGCCGCCAGGGGCGGCAACGTCCTGGTCGCGCGTGGCCGCGGGCGTTGGGCGGCATTGGGCTCCGCTGTGCCTGCAAGGCCGGCCGCCGGGCGCGCGCAGCGCCTGGGGCGTACCGGCACCGGGTACCGGCGGACGAATGCCCGGCGCCGGGCCGTCCGAGTCGGCGACCGTAGCCGCGGGCACCGGGCGGCACTGGGTTCTGCCGTGCCTGCAAGGCCGGCCGCGCCGTGGGCAGCGTCCTGGTCGCGCTAGCGTCGGCCCGCCGCGCCCACGGGGCGCACCGGCACCGGTACCGGCGGACGAATGCCCGGCCGCCGGGGGCGCGCAGCGCCTGGGTCGCACCGGCGCCGGTCCGCCGCCCACGGGGGGCACCGAGTCGGCGACGTTGGCCGCGGGCAGCGGGCCGGGTTCTGCCGTCCCCGGGCCTGGTGTGGGCGTGCCCGCAGGGCCTGCCGCCGGGTCCACGGGGCGCACCCGCACCGGCGCGGGCGGATGAATGCCCGGCCTGCGCCGGACCGTCCGCGCCGGCGACCGTAGCCGCGGGCATCGGGCGGCGCTGGGTTCTGCCGTGCCTGCAAGGCCGGCCGCCGGCGGCAGCGCCTGGGTCGCACCGGCGCCGGTCCGCCGCCCACGGGGGGCACCGAGTCGGCGACGTTGGCCGCGGGCAGCGGGCCGGGTTCTGCCGTCCC
>NZ_JBSGYT010000027.1:26924-96028 GCF_053610645.1 Streptomyces sp. NPDC054883
CCCGGGCCTGGTGTGGGCGTGCCCGCAGGGCCTGCCGCCGGGTCCACGGGGCGCACCCGCACCGGCGCGGGCGGATGAATGCCCGGCCTGCGCCGGGCCGTCCGCGCCGGCGACCGTAGCCGTGGGCACGGGGCCGGATTAAGTTCTGCCGTCCCCGGCGGGGCGTGGGCGTGCCCGCAGGGCCTGCCGCCGCGCCCACGGGGCGCACCCGCACCGGGGCGGGCAGACGGAAGCCGGCCTCCGCCGGGGTGGCGGGGCCGGCTCGGGAGGGGCGCCGGTCAGGCGCCCCGGCGCCCGGCGATCAGCCGGTAGACCAGGAGGACGATGACGGACCCGACGACGGCCGCGATCCACGTCGAAAGGTGGAAGAAGCCGTTGATCGAGTCCACCCCGAAGATCACCTTGCCGAGCCAGCCGCCGAGGAGACCGCCGACGATGCCGATCACCATCGTGATCAGGCAGCCTCCGGGGTCCCTCCCCGGGGTGATGGCCTTGGCGATGAGCCCGGCCAGCAGGCCGATCAGGATCCAGGCGATGATGCCCATGCGGAAGCGTGTCCTTTCAGCGGTTGAACTCGGTCAGGAAGGTCTTGCAGAACACCGGAAGGTCATCCGGTTTGCGGCTCGTGACGAGCGTGTTGGGGCCGGCCGTGCACACCTTCACCGTCTCGTCGACCCAGGTCCCGCCCGCGTTCTCGATGTCCGTGCGCAGGCTCGGCCACGAGGTCAGCGTCCGCCCGCGCACGCGGTCCGCCTCCACCAGCGTCCACGGCGCGTGGCAGATCGCCGCCACCGGCTTGCCGGCGTCGAAGAAGCTCCGTACGAAGCCCACCGCCTCGGTGTTCGTCCGCAGCGCGTCGGGGTTGGCCACGCCACCGGGAAGGACCAGTCCGTCGAAGTCCTCGGCGGTCGCCTGGGAGACCACGAGGTCGACGGGGAAGGTGTCCGCCTTGTCGAGGTGGTTGAACGCCTGGACGGTGCCCGGTTCGGTGGAGATGAGCTGCGGATTGCCGCCGGCGTCGATCACTGCTTGCCACGGCTCCGTGAGCTCCACTTGTTCGACGCCCTCCGTAGCCGTCAGAAACGCCACTCGCATCGGTCGGTCCTTCCTGTGCGAATCGGGATGAGTTCCGTGTTTCGGCTGTTCTCTCGTCTATCAGCCCCTTGCCGGGGACGGGCGTCTCAAACCAGCTCATTTCGTGCCGGAAACCGCGTGACCCTGCCCCCGGCCCGGTGGCGGGCGTGCGCGCCGGGCGGCCGGTGGGCCCGCGCGGGAGGGGGAGGGGGCACCGAGGGCCGGCGCGGAGCGGCCGCGGGCGCGGCCGGCGGGGCGCCCAGGAGGCGTTCTTCGTAGCGCCCGAGGGCCAGTACGGCGGCCAGCAGGGCGGGGGGAGTGAGCAGCGCGACGGCGAGCATGGTGGTCCTTTGCGTCGGGCGAACGTGTCCCTGTCGCGCGTGCCCCGTCACCGCGGCCGGAACCGGCCGGGGGCGGTGCCGCCCGGGACGGCTTCGACGGCGCGGTTCAGCTACGGCAGAGCCGCCGGTGGGCCAGGTAGGCCGCCGCGGCGGCGACGGTGCAGGCCGCCACCAGGACCGCGCGGCGGCTGTCCTGGAGGGAGAGGGCGAGCTGGGTCGCCTTCTCGCGGGCCGGCTGGGGCGGTACGTCTTCGGTCAGCTGTGCCACGGCGCGGGCTTCCTCTCGTACGTCGGCCGGAGCGCCGGCCGCAATGTCGGCGGGTCTCTCCAGCCGGGCTCACGGGGGCGACTCCGCCCAGGACTCCGGCCCGGGGCCGCGCCACTCGACGAGCTCGGGATCGCCGAGGTCCAGTTCGTCCGGGTCCTCCATCCCGGCCGCGCTGAGGAAGACGAGGATGTCGGACGGCTTGTGGGCCACGCCGATGGCGGTGCCGTCGTAGCGCACCCGGCGCCAGCCGTTCTCGTCGGGAGGGTAAATGACCAGTCGGGCGGACATGCCCCCATCCTCGGTCCGGTCGCCGCGTGCGGCGCCCGCTGTCGCGCGTACGGGTGGACGGGCCGGGCGCGGCCGGCCCCGGTGGTCCGGGCGGAGTGCGGCCTCCGTCGCGGCCGGGTCGGCCAAGACCGCACCCCGCACCGCGGCCCCTACCCCTTGCGGTTCCCGGGAAACGAGTCCGGGACGCGCCCCGCTCAGCCCGCCAGAGCGGTGTCCGCGCCGAGGCGGTCCAGCAGCCCCGGACGGTGCAGCTCCGCTATCGGCGCCAGCAGGTCCGGGTGGCGCAGCAGCGCAGCCGCGTCCCGGTCGTTCGCCGCGGGCTGGGTCAGGCGGCCGAAGGCCATCGGGACGGCGTCGGCGTGGTCCGTCCCGGCCAGGGCCGCCACCGCCGTCAGGGCGAGCGGGGGCGTGGTCAGCAGACACGCCGCCCAGCTGGCCACGACCTCGTCGACCCAGCTGCGCCACCCGTGCTCCGGCTCCTCCTCCGCGGAGGGGGCGTCCGCCCCGGTGATCCAGTCCAGTCGGGCCGAGCCGCCCGGCCCCGTGAGCGCGACCAGTTGCGCGTCGAGGTCCGTCGGGTACCGCAGCCACGCGGCGACCGTGACGGCCTGCCGGGCCTGGGCCTGTGCCAGACCGCGCTGGAGCGCGCCGGTGCCGGCCGGATAGGCGCGGGTCAGCCAGTGCGCCGTCGCCGCCATGAGCGGGGACAAGGAGGAGTCTGCGGGCACTGGTGACCGTCCGGGCGGAGAGGGAAGAGGGGGAATCGTCACGATAACGGCCGCATCGGCCCCATTGGAATGGCCCGGCCCGGATCGTGGCGTACGCCACGGACGCCGCGGCGGGCGGCTGCCGCCGGCCGTTCAGACGCGCAGCCGCAGCGGATGGTCCGCCGGGACCTCCACGACGGCGATCCGCACGCCGTCCGGGTCCTCGATCCACATCTCGATCAGCCCCCACGGCTCCCGCAGCGGCTCCCGCAGCACCGTGACCCCCTGTCCCGCCAGTTCCTCGTACGCCGCCCGCACGTCGGCGACCTGGAGCCACAGCCGCAGCCCCGGGGCGGGCGGGCCATCGGAACGGCCCGAAACCTCGAGGAACCCGCCGCCGAGGAAGTAGACCGTCCCGCGCTCCGGCCCCGTACCGAACTCGCGGTACACGGCGAGACCCAGCGCCCCGCCGTAGAACGCCCGTGACCGCCCGGGATCCGTGGGGCGCAGCAGGATCCTGCTGCCCAGTACGTGCACCATGCGGACGAACCTAGCCGCCGCCCGGGCCCCGCGGGGCGACGGCACGCGTACCAGGGAGTATCCGTGGCGGAACCGGGCAGACGCCCGGCAAACGCCGAGGAGGACCATGCGGCTGCGCACGAGTCACCCCGACCGGCCCGGCTACACCCGGGTACGCTACGGCCGGGGCTTTCGCTATCTGGACCTGACGGGGGCGCCGGTCACCGACCCGGCGGAGCGCGAGCGGCTGCGCTCCCTGGTGATCCCGCCCGCCTGGACCGACGTGTGGATCTGCCCGTGGCCCGGCGGTCACATCCAGGCCATGGGGACCGACGAGGCGGGCCGCAGGCAGTACCTGTACCACCCGGCGTTCCGTGAGCGGCAGGAAGCCGCCAAACACGCACACGTGCTGGACGTCGCGACGCGACTGCCGCTGCTGCGCAAGGGCATCGAACAGGACCTCGGGGCGCGCGGACTGGGCCGGGACCGCGTCCTGGCCTGCTCGGCGCGCCTCCTCGACCTGGGGTTCTTCCGCGTCGGCGGAGCCGCGTACCGGCGCGACCACCAGGCGTACGGGCTGACCACGCTGCTGCGGGAGCACGCCGTCTGCAGCCGGGGCGAGGTCTGTTTCTGCTACCCCGGCAAATCCGGGCAGGAGCAGACCCGTGCCCTGGTGGACCCCGCCGCCTACGCCGTCGTCAGGTCCCTGCTGCGCCGGCGCGACGGCCGGTCCCAGCTGTTCGTGTACCGCGAGGGGCGGGTCTGGCGCGACGTGCGCGCCGAAGACGTCAACGACTACCTGCGCGACAGGTCCGGTGCGGACATCACCGCGAAGGACTTCCGGACCTGGCACGCCACGGTCCTGGCCGCGGTCGCGCTCGCCGTCTCCGTCGACGTCGCGGGCGAGTCCCGGGCCCGGCGCGCGAAGGCGGTGGCGCGGGCGGTGCGCGAGGTGAGCGGCTACCTCGGCAACACGCCGGCGGTCTGCCGCTCCTCGTACATCAACCCGAGGCTCTTCGAGCTCTACGAGAACGGCGTCACGATCAAACCGGCACTGGACCTGCTCGGCGCCGACGTGACGTACGGGCACCCGGCCACCCACGGCGAGGTGGAGGCGGCGGTACTGGAGCTGCTCGGCTGAACCGGCGCTGCCCGCCGGACCTCCGCCGCGGGGCCGGGTGCCGCGTCCTCAGGTGCGCAGGTGGCTGTTCGTGCCGTCGTGGCCGTCGGCCTGGTCCTCGTTGAACCAGTAGTCCCCCGCGGCCAGGTACCGGAAGGTGTGCGTCTTCTTCCCGCTGAATTCGACGGTCACGGCGCGCAGCCCGTCCTCGCGGGGCGCCAGTACGTGGGTGCCGGGCTGCCAGCCGTTGAAGTCGCCCACCACGCTGACCGGCCCGGGCGGATTGTCGGCCGGAAGGACGAAGGTGACCTCGGTGCCGTTCTTGCGCCGCTTGCGTTCGAGCACGTGAAACTCCTTTGGCCGGAGGTGGGTGCGGCCACTGTGCCAGCGGGGTGACCGGCGACGGCCCTGGGCGCGTGGAACGGCGGAAGGTTTCACCCGTACGCCAACGCGTTGAAGAGGCCCTGGTCTTGCGGGCAGGGCCGGACGGGGCGCACCGGTGGCGCGGCGTACCTCCGGGTGGCCGATCCGGGGTGCGGGAGCCGGCGCCGGCCCGCAGCATGGCCCTGTCCACCCCCGATCGTTGAGGAGAACTGCGATGCCCCGAGGTTCCACCGGCAAGCGCGAGCGCCAGTACGAGCACATCAAGGAGTCCGGCGAGAAGCGCGGCATGTCCGAGGGCCGGGCCAAGGAGATGGCCGGCCGTACGGTGAACAAGGAAAGGACCAGGTCCGGCGAGACGAAATCCACGAGCCGCGGCTCCTCCCAGGGCTCGTCCGGTTCGTCCGGCGGCAGCCGCAGCTCAGGGAGCGGCTCGTCGGGACCCACCCGCGACGCGCTGTACGAAGAGGCGAAGAAGCGGGGCATCGAGGGCCGCTCCTCGATGAACAAGGACCAGCTGAAGAAAGCCCTCGGGCGCTGAGCGGTGGAGCGCCGCCGCCGTGGGGGCGCCGCCCGCGGCCCGGCCGCCCCCCCCCCGGGGGCCGCCCCCACCCCCCCCCCCGCGGGCGGGGGCCGCGCCCCCCGCGGGGGGGGGGCCCCCCCCCCGCGCGCGCCCCCCCACGCCGCGTGTGACCGGCCCCCGCGAGGGCCCCGGAGGACCCGAAGGAAAGGCGACGTGATGAACAGCGAAGCACGGCACGCGGACGACGCGGTGCTGGTGACGGCCACCGACTGCTCGCCGGAGTGCGCCCATGCCCTCATCGGGTTCCTGGAACGGGCCTTCCCCGATGACGAGGCGCGGGAGACGGCGCCGCAGGCCCGCCGGGAGCACGCGGGGGCGCCCACCGTCTGGAGCACGACCATCGACGCCGGCCGGCCGCCCGCGCCGACCGGACCCGTCGCGCTGGACGGGACGGTCCGGGTCGGGGTGCAGGGCGGCCCGCGCGCGGTGGACCGGGTCCTCTTCGCACTGACGGAAGCCTTCACCGTCGAGGCGAAGGGCACCGTCGCCGGGGACCAGGAGCGGGAGGTCGAGCTGCTGCTGCGCTCCCCGTGACGGCTCCTCGTGACGGGCCAACACCGGCGCGGACCGGGCCGGTTCCGCCACCGTGGGGTGGGGCCGCCGGGCGGGACCTTGTAGACTCCGTACCCATGTCGAAGCCTGACGACCTGCTCGTCGCCATCGCCGCCGCCGTGGAGTCGGAGCCGACCAATCAGATGGCCCTGACCGTCGTGGTGCACGGCGCCGTGATCACGGGCCGCCTCGCGCCGGAGAGCGTGTGGCGCCAGCGCGTGGCCGAGGTGCTCAAGGACTCGGACCAGCTCGGCGCCTTCGCGAACGTCTTCCTCGATTCGGGGACGATGGCCCCTTCCCCGCAGGTCGCCCCGCCCGCCTACCTCCACTTCCACGTGGCCCGGATCCTCCAGGGCACCGTGGGCATTCCGGAGACCGGCGGCATGTACCGGATCGCGGTCAAGGACGTCAGCGCATGGACGATGGGCGATTTCAGCTTCTCCGAGCGCTGAGGCCCGGCGCCCGGCGCGGCGCCGCCGCTCGGTCGGGACCCTCGGCGCTATTCGGGACCCTTGGCCGGGCCCTTCCCCTCGCGGGAGCGGTCCCGGTCCTGGCCGCCCTGCTCGGCACGCCGCCCCTGGGGCTCGCCGCCCTTCCCGCGCCCTTCGTCCTTCACCGGCTGGTCCACGTGGGGCTTGCGGCGCCTGGCCTCGGCCTCGTCGTGGTGCAGTGGCGCGCCGCCCGCGCCGCCCTGGTCGTCCATGACGCTCTCCTTCCGTGCGTTGCGGCGGATACGCGTCGGTCGCGTCCGTCGCCGGTGGGCGGCTACCCGCCCCCGCGCCGGCCATGCCGGAGCGTCGCCGGCTGCCGTGTGAGCCCCGCCGGAGGGGGTAGGCGCCCGGCGAGGGCCATTGCAGGAGAGCCGGGAAGGGCGTCGATCATGGCCGATGACAGCAACCTCCAGGGCGATGAGGTGTACCAGCCGCAGAACGGCGATCAGCGCGCCGAGTACCAGCCCGACATGGAGAACGCCCTGGACGAGCCGGACGCCGACCAGCGCCTCGACGAGGGCTACGACACCCCCGACCGGCCCCGCG
This sequence comes from Streptomyces sp. NPDC054883, assembly GCF_053610645.1. Classification (NCBI taxonomy): domain Bacteria; kingdom Bacillati; phylum Actinomycetota; class Actinomycetes; order Kitasatosporales; family Streptomycetaceae; genus Streptomyces; species Streptomyces sp. NPDC054883. Next base: position 33,795 of record NZ_JBSGYT010000027.1, read on the forward strand.
CCGTCTCCCGCCACGGCACCACGGCGGCCGAGCAGCGCGAGGGCGAAACGCTGGATGAGCGCCTCGCCCAGGAGACCCCCGACGTCGGCGAAACCGGCCGGGACAGCGGCCCGCACCCCGAACCCTTCCCCGGCGAGAGCGTCGGCCGGCTCGCCCCCGTCGAGGACGAGTACCCCCGGCGCTCCATCGACGTACTGGCCCACGACGTCGGCGCCGACGGGGGAGCGGAGTCCGCGGAGGAGGCGGCGATGCACGTGGTGGGCCGGAACACCGCCCCTGAGCCCCACGAGGCCCCCCTGGGGCGACGGGACGACCCGCGCGAGCGGGAAGAGCGGAAGCCGTCCCACGACCGGACGCAATAGCGCGCCCCGCTCGGGGTAGGCGCCCGCCATGGACCTACGACGCACCGCACTCGGCACCGCCGGCAACGGCCCCGGCCCCGTACTGACCGCCATGGAGCGGCTTGAGCAGACGCCCGTGGCGGACGGTCTGATCGAGGCCGTCCGCCGCGTGGTGCGCGGGCTCCCGCTCGGGGCGGCCCGGGACGTCCTGCACGGCCGCCCGCTGGGCCACCCGGCGCACCCGCCGCTCGTCCAGGTGCCGCTCGGCGCCTGGTTCTCCTCGGCCGTCCTGGACCTGCTGCCCGGCCAGCGGCGGGCGGCCCACGCCCTCATCGGGGTGGGTGTGGTCACGGCGGTGCCCGCCGCCCTGGCCGGCTGGACCGACTGGGCGGAGCTGCCGCCCGAACAGGCCCGCGTGGGACTCGTCCACGCCCTCACGAACACCGTCGGCCTCTGCCTCTACACCGGTTCCTTCCTGGCCCGCGCCCGCGGCCGGACCTGGCGGGGCAGGGCCCTGTCCGCGGCAGGGCTGGCAGCCGTCTCGGCGGGCGGCGCCCTGGGCGGCCACCTGGCCTACCGCCAGGCCGCGGGCGCCAACCACGCCGAACACGTGGCCCACCTCGTCGGGGAGGGCTGGCACCGCGTCGGCCCGGTCGCGGACTTTCCCGTGGACCGGCCGTCCCGCGCCTCCGTCGACGGAGTGGACGTACTCGTCGTCCGCGCGTCGGACGGGGCCGTGCACATCCTCGCGGACCAGTGCGCGCACATGGCCGGACCGCTGTCCGAAGGCGAGATCAGCGACGGCTGCGTACGCTGCCCCTGGCACGGCAGCGTCTTCCGGCTCTCCGACGGCTGGAACGTCGAAGGCCCGGCCACCGCCCCGCAGCCGTCGTTCGAGACGCGCGTCGCCGACGGCCAGGTCGAGGCCCGGCTGCGCCCCTTCCACACCCCACGGTCGTCCTCCCCCTGAGAACGGGGCCCGGCCGCGCAAGACTCAGGAGGTGTAGTGCATGTCCAAGAACAGGAAGTCAGGACACCCGTCTCACGGTGAGGGTCCCAGTCGCCACGAGGGCACCGAACAGCACGGATGGTCTCCCGACGTGGACGCCACCCGTCAGCAGGACAACCCGAGCGCACACCGTTCCTTCCACGCCGACGAGTATGCGAACGAGGGCCCGGACCGGCGCTCCGGGACCAAGGCCTCGCCGACCAAGGCCGACGAGGGCACCCCGGTCAAGTCCGGCGGACGGCGCGGCGAGGACAAGAGCAAGGGCTCCGGCTCCGGTGACAAGGGCCACCACGACATGGGCGAGAAGGGCGCGTCACGACGCCCCAGCGGGACCAAGGACGCCTCCGCCTACACCGGCGTTGACCCCCAGGAGCCGCACGGCAAGCGCCGTGGCGGCTGACGCCTGCCGTCCCGCGGCACGACCGGCCGCGCCATGACGTACGACCACCCGAGGGTCCGGGTCCTCCTGGACGAGGACGGGGTCCGGGTGGTCGTGCTGTCGGGGGAGTTCGACATAGACAGCGTCGGCCCGCTGGCGGAGGTGCTCGCCGACGCCGCCCGGGAGGGCGTCCGGCGGGTGGTGGACATAGCCCGGGTCACCTTCGCCGACTCCTCGCTGCTGAACACCCTGCTCGCCGGGGACCGCGAGGACCACCTGGTCCTGGCCGGCCCCGTGCCGGAGCAGTTCGCGGGGCTCCTGCGGCTGCTCGACGCCGAATCCGCACTCGAGATCGCCCCCACCCTCGCCGAGGCCCGCGCCCGGTCGACGCCCTGACCGGTCCCGCGCCGGACGGTTCAGCCCAGCGCGGACGCGGCCACCGAGAGGTCGCCGACCAGTCCCCGGAACGCCGCTTCGCGGTCGTCCGAGCGCAGGACCGAGGAGGGGTGTACGGTCGCCAGCAGCTGCCCTTCCCACGCGTCGGCGGGATCGTCCGACAGGGCGGGCATCGGTCGCAGGACACCGCGCTGCTCGCCCACCTTGAAGGAGCTTCCGAGCAGGGCGCGGCCGGCTGTGGCGCCGAGCACGACCACGACCTCGGGCGTCACCAGGCGCAGTTCCGCCGCCAGCCACGGGCGGCAGGCGGACATCTCCCGCAGGCTGGGCGCCTTGTGGATCCGGCGCTTGCCCCGGGCGGCGGTCGTGAACTTGAAGTGCTTGACCGCGTTGGTCACGTACGTGTCCTCGTCGCCGAGGCCCGCCTCCTCCAGCGCCCGGTGCAGCAGCCGCCCCGCGGGGCCGACGAACGGCTCCCCCTGGCGGTCCTCCTGGTCCCCGGGCTGCTCACCGACCAGCAGCAGGCGGGCGTGCGCCGATCCGGCGCCGAACACCGTCTGGGTGGCGTTCTCGAACAGCGGGCACCCCTGGCAGTCGGCGGCGGCCCGGCGCAGGGCGGCGAGGCCACCGCGGCTCGGCAGGTAGGGACCGGCGTCGTACTGCCGTCCCGCTGCGGGCACGGTGCCGGTTCCGGCACCCGCGCCGTCGGCCATGGGGGCCACCTCCCTGCCGCGCCCTGAGGCCGGCTGTGGCGATTGGTCCGCCCTGCGTTCTTCACCGCAGGGCGGCACGCGGCTTCTGCCCGCCGACGCCGTCGGCAAACCCGGACACCCGTTAGTCGGCTACGGGTTCGGCCCGTTCCCGGACCGCGTGCATACAGGCGGCGCAGTAGTGGTCGGCGGCGGGTTCCGTTGCCGGGAGCGGGTGGCGGCCCGGGCTGAGGAGGGATCCGCAGAGGGTGCTGAGGGTGGTGTCCTTGGCTATCACGTGCCACAGCAGGTGGCCCCGCTCGGCGCCGGACTCGGCGCGCATCTCGTACATGGGCGTACCTCTTTCATGCTCGACGCGGCAGAGGGAACGGCCTGCTGTCCATGAGAGCGCGCCGTGCGCGAAGGGGCCAATGGGGGTAGACCAGTAGGAGGAAAACGAGGCGGGTGAGGTTTGGCGGGCGCTGGGATCCGCCGCCGGCATCGCCACGGGAGGAGGGTGCCCCATGGCCTGGGCGTCGTGGACGACGACGGGGATCTACCCGGGAGCCGGCGGTGTCCGTACGGAGGAAGCGGGCGTGATCGCGGGCAACCTGACGGTGCACACCACCTGGACGGGCGCCGCGGCCCAGGTGGCCGTCCAGTACAGCGGCTCGTCGGACTGGTTCACGCTGTCCGGGAGCCCCGTCGAGTGCGACTCGGAGCAGGAGAGCCGGGACCTGCACCAAGCGGTGGTCGAGGCGCTCCGCGACGGAGGCGGCGCCGGCGTCCCGGCCGAATGGGCCGGCCGCGTGGCATGAGGCGGGCCGCCTCCGCGCGGGCGGCGGTGCCTCAGGTCACGGGGTCCGGAGCGGGCACCGGGCCGGGCAGCGGGCCGGGCGCGGGCAACGGGTCGGGGCCCGGCGCGGGCGCCGGCTGCGGGTCGGGCTGCGGCTGCGGCGGCGCCGGCGGCACCGGGTCGGGGCCGCCCGGCCCCGGGACCGGACCCGGCAGGGGACCCGGCTGCGGTCCGGGGCCGGGACCGGGCGCGGGGGTCGGATTGGGAGGTACGGGATCGTTCGGAGGGGTGGCCATGGCGCCCTTCTCGGCTCGGGCCGGTCTCGGACGACCGGCTCTGACGGTGGACTCTCGTCAGGCGGTTACCCGGAGCACGCGCACTGACACGGCACTCCGTCGAGCCGGACGCTGTCAGTCGTCGGAGTCGGAGTCGGGGCCGGAATCGGGGCCGGGGCCGGAGTCGTCGGCGGCGGCGAGTTCGAGGGCGAGCGCCTGGAGGATCTCCTGCGCGGACATGTCGGGGTCCGCCTCGTCGTAGGCGTCCGCGACGGCCTCGAAAGCCAGTACGAAACCGGTGACGAGGGCGCTCCACGGGCCGGACAACTGGTCCAGCACGGCGAGCCCGATCTCCGCCGCATCGGCCTCGGCGGGTACCAGGAACTCCGCCGGCGTCACCTCGCTGAGCAGGGCGGAGACGTAGTCCCTGCCGATATCGCCGCGCACCCCGGTGAGCACCGCGATGGCCTTCAGCTTGATCTCGTTCTCGGTCATCCGGCGAGAGTAGGGGTTAACGGGCGCGCCGACCTGCTGGCATGCCGGGCACGGACACGGGCGAAGGAGGCCCGCCCCGGGGCCGGCCCCACCGGTACGGCGCCCGCAGGCGGGAGGGCCGGTCGGGGCGGTCGGCCGCCAGGAGTTCCTCGGCCGCCCGGAGCGCCAGACGGGTGCTGCGCCGGCCCATGAGCACGCAGAGGGTGTACGAGGCGTCGTCCAGCCGGCTGCGAGTCCGGCGTCGTCCGGCGTCGTCCGGCGCCGCGGAGGCGGCCCGGCGCAGCGTACGGAAGCGGTGCAGGTGCCCGCGCAGGAGGGCCGGGTCGGGCAGCGGCCCGGGGAAGACGGGATCCGGCGGCGGAACCGGCGCCGCCAGGGTGTGCTCGACCAGCGACCGCAGCACCTTTTCCACCAGCGGCGACCGGCCGGTCCGGAGGCCCGCTGCTCCCCGCCTGGCGGCACAGTGCGATCGCGGCGCGGGCGGCCACCGGCAGCCCCACCCCCGCCCGGCCGGCCGTGTCGGCCAGGATGCGGCGCGCGGTTTCGGCGCCGCACGGTACGAAGGCCATCAGTGCCCCGGTGGCGGAGCCGATGACGGCGGCGGCGCCCGCCGACGCCGGGTCCGGCCCCGTCCCGTCCGGCGGGGCGACGGTCGCCGGGGGCGGCCGGCCCGCTGGGGTGTCGTTCATCCGCCGACTCCTTCGATGCGTGCGCCCCGCCCGGCCGGTCCGCACCGTGACGCACGTGCGCGGCGGCGGGAGTGGCCGAAGGGGTGAGAATCGCCGCCGGCCGCCCCGCGGTACCGGCCGGGCGAACGCGAATGGCACATGATGACGCAGGGCGGGCCCCCGGACCCCGAGACCCGAGGGTCCGCTCCTGCGGGGAACCGGCCCCCGGCCTCCGGCCGGTGAAGGGGACCCGTCCGGGCGACCTGTACGGAAACCGGGCCCGTGGGCTGCCGGGGGAGGACCACGGTCAGGCGGGCACGATGTTCTCGGCCTGCGGCCCCTTCTGGCCCTGGGTGACCTCGAACGTCACCGCCTGCCCCTCCCACAGCTCCCGAAAACCGGTAGCGTTGATCGCTGAGTAGTGGGCGAAGACATCGGGGCCGCCCCCGTCCTGCGCGATGAAGCCGAAGCCCTTTTCCGCGCTGAACCACTTCACCGTTCCGGTAGCCACACAGGTCCCTCTCCTCGGCGGTCGGCCTTCCACAGCACGCGGAACGCCCGAACGACGGGAAGGTACAACGCGAGCGCACCGGTTCCGAACACAAAACGGCGGCACACGCGACCTCACCCGTACGGCCTACCCCCGCCGGACGCCGCGCCCCGGCCGGGCCGGCCGTCACAGGGACCGGAACGCCTCGCGGTGCGCGGCGAGCCAGGTGGCGAAGTCCTGGAGCGCGGGATTGAGCGCCCGGATGGCGGCCACGTCCCTCGCATGGGTGAACCGGTCCGCGCATTCGGCGTAGTACTGGAACATGTTGCCGACCTCGTCGGCCGCCGGGAAGCCGAGCGCGCGGTAGGCGTCGGGGTCCATCGGGGAGTACCGCACCGGCTCACCGACGGCGTCGGAGAGCGCCGCCGCGATGTCCGCGACCGGCAGGTGCTCACCCGCGATGCTCACCGTCGCGCCGATCAGGTCGGTGCCCCGTTCGAACACGGCCAGCGCGGTCCTGCCGATGTCGTCGGCGGCGATGCCCGACAGCCGGCTGCCGCCCATCGGGAGGACCAGCTCCAAAGTGCCGTCCTGGCCCCGGTGCGGGGCGAACATCGTGTACAGGTTCTCCCAGTAGAACGTCGTGCGCAGGAAGGTGGTCGGCGCACCGGCCTCGGGGAAGTAGCGGTCGGCCTCCGCCTTCGCGTCGAAGTGCGGCACCTTGTACGAGCCCTGGAGCGTGGGCATGCGGTCGTCGTCCAGCGGGATGCACTCCCGGGTGTCCTCCAGTGTCGACCAGACGGCGTGCTGCACCCCGGCGTGTCCGGTCGCCCGGGCGAGGGAGGCGGCCTGCCGCTTCTCCCGCTCCGCCGACATGTGCTCCCAGAAGTTGGTCACCAGGTAGGCCCCGTACGCCCCTTCGAGGACGGGCCCGAGGGTGGCCTCGTCGTCCATGTCGGCCCGGACCACGTCCGCGCCGAGCCGCGCCAGTTCCCGCGCCCGGTCCGAATCCGGGTCGCGGGTGACCGCGCGTGCCGAGAACCCGCTGCCGGGGGCCGCGAGGATCGCCCGTACCAGTCCTCCGCCTTGCGCGCCCGTCGCGCCGAACACCGTGATGACGCGCTTCCCTGCCATCGCCGACCTCCCTCTCGTAACCATCCGTCCGAGCGGACGGATGGTTACGGACTGTATGCGCGCGGGCCCGCCGGTCCGGGAGCGGGCGCGCCCGGCGCACGAGTACGCCACTCCGTCGCGCGGCCCCGCCGAGCACCGCCGCACCGCCGAGTGGCAGCGCCCGCCGACCGCTTTCGAGTGACGCCCGCGCTCGGCCTCGCAGCGCACCGCCCGGCGGTCCCCGAGCATCGCAGGCGGCCGGAGAACCCGGCCTACGGTGCGCGAAGGCGCCTGGCCGCTGGGAGACCGAGTGCACATCCTGCTCGTCGCGAGCGCGTTCAACAGCCTGACGCAGCGCGTCCACGCCGAACTGCGCGACCACGGCCACCGCGTCGCCGTCGAACTCGCGCTGCCCGGTGACTCCTTGACCGACGCCGCGCGCCGCCACCGGCCCGACCTGATCATCGCGCCGATGCTGAAGACGGCCGTGCCCCGCGAGGTCTGGTCCACCCGCACGTGTCTGATCGTCCACCCGGGGCCGGTCGGAGACCGCGGCCCCTCCTCGCTCGACCGGGCCGTCCAGGAGGGCGTCACGCACTGGGGCGTCACCGTCCTGCAAGCGGATGCCGAGATGGACGCCGGCGACGTCTGGGCCTTCGCCGAGTGCCCCGTGCCCGAACTGGCCAAGAGCGACCTCTACCGCGGGGAGATCGCCGACGCGGCGCTGCGGGCCGTCCTGCTCGCCGTCGACCGCTTCGCCTCGGGGACGTACACCCCCACCCCGCAGACCACCCACCGCACCCGGCCCTACCTGCGCCAGGACGAGCGCCGCATCGACTGGGCCGCCGACCCCACCGACCGGGTCCTGCGCGTCCTGCGGGCCGCCGACTCCCAGCCCGGCGTACGGGACGAACTGCTCGGCGGTGTGTGGTTCCTGCACGGGGGCCACCCCGAGGACCGGCTGCGCGGCCGCCCCGGCGAACTGCTGGCCACCCGGGCGGGCGCGATCTGCCGGGCGACCGCCGACGGCGCGGTGTGGATCCCCGAGCTGCGGGCCCGCCGGGAGCCGGGGGAGCCCGTCCCGGTCAAGCTGCCCGCCACGCTGGCACTGGGCGACCGGCTGCCCCCGCTGCCCGAGGACCCCGCACCGCCCTGGGCCGGTCCCCGGCGGCGTACCTGGTCCGACATCGGCTACCGGGAGGAGGGTCCGGCCGGTTTCCTGTCGTTCTCCTTCCCCGGCGGGGCGATGAGCACCGACCGGTGCCGCCGCCTGCTGGACGCCTACCGGGCCGCCTGTGCCCGGCCCACCTCCGTCCTGGTCCTCGGCGGCGGCCGCGACTTCTTCTCCAACGGCATCCACCTCGGCGTCATCGAGGCGGCCGCCGACCCCGCCGCGGAGTCCTGGGCGAACATCACGGCGATGGACGACCTGGTCGAGGCCGTCCTGACCACCACCGACCGGGTCGTCGTCGCGACCCTCGGCGGCAACGCCGCCGCCGGAGGCGCGATGCTCGCGCTGGCGGCCGACGAGGTCTGGTGCCGCTCCGGTGTCGTCCTCAACCCGCACTACCGGCTGATGGGCCTCTACGGCTCCGAGTACTGGACGTACACGCTGCCCCGCCGCGTCGGCCCCGCCGTCGCCGAGCGGCTCACCACCGACGCGCTGCCGCTGAGCGCCGCCGCGGCGGCCGGGCTCGGGCTGGTCGACCGTACGGTGCCGTGCGCGCCGGCGGAGTTCGCCGCCGAAACCGCCCGGCTGGCCGGGCTGCTGGCCGAGTCCCCCGCGGTCCATTCCCGGATCGCGGCGAAGAAGGAGCTGCGCGAGCGGGACGAGGCGAAGAACCCGCTGGCCGCCTACCGGGAGGCGGAGCTGGCCCGGATGCGCGCCACCTTCCTCGACCCGCAGGCCCCCTACCACGCGCTGCGCCGTGCCTTCGTCCGCAAGGAGCCCGCCGCCGCCACCCCGCCGCACCTGGTCCGTACGGTGCCGGCCGGGCGGCGGCCCCCGGCGGACCCGGTCACCGCACTGGCCGTACAAGACAGCACACCGACCGCCGGTCCCTGTTACGAAGAAGGGTGAGCGGAGTGCCCGTCCCCGGCTCCCCCTCACTCCACCTCCCCGAATTCCTGCCCAAGGAGGCATCCTCATGGATGCAGCAACGCCGAGCACGGTAGAGGATCCCCCCATCCACATCCTCTGGATCAACGCGGGGCTGAGCTGCGACGGCGACTCGGTGTCCCTGACCGCGGCGATGCAGCCCAGCATCGAAGAAATCGTGATGGGCGTGCTGCCGGGTCTCCCCAAGATCGCGGTGCACTGGCCCCTGATCGACTTCGAGTGCGGCCCCGTCGGCGGCGCGGACACGTTCATCGAGTGGTTCTTCAAGGGCGAGCGCGGGGAGATCGACCCCTTCGTCCTCGTGATCGAGGGGTCCGTCCCGAACGAGAAGATCAAGGCGGACGGCTACTGGTGCGGCTTCGGGGACGACCCCGAGACGGGCCAGCCCATCACGACCAGCGAGTGGATCGACCGGCTGGCGCCCAAGGCCCTCGCCGTCGTGGCCATCGGCACCTGCGCCACGTACGGCGGCATCCACGCGATGGAGGGCAACCCCACCGGTGCCATGGGCGTACCGGACTACCTGGGCTGGGACTGGACTTCGAAGGCCGGCATCCCGATCGTGTGCGTACCGGGCTGTCCCATCCAGCCGGACAACTTCTCCGAGACGCTCACCTACCTGCTCTACCAGGCGGCCGGCTCCGCGCCGATGATCCCGCTCGACGACAAGCTGCGCCCGACCTGGCTGTTCGGCGCCACCGTCCACGAGGGCTGCGACCGGGCCGGCTACTACGAGCAGGGCCAGTTCGCGCACACCTACGACTCGCCGCAGTGCCTGGTCAAGCTGGGCTGCTGGGGCCCCGTAGTCAAGTGCAACGTGCCCAAGCGCGGCTGGATGAACGGCATCGGCGGCTGTCCGAACGTCGGCGGCATCTGCATCGCCTGCACCATGCCCGGCTTCCCGGACAAGTTCATGCCGTTCATGGACGAGCCGCCCGGCGCCAAGGTGTCCAGCAAGGCCAGCGGCGCGTACGGCGCCGTCGTGCGCAAGCTGCGCTCGATGACGGCGCACACCGTGGACCAGGAACCGAAGTGGCGGCACACCGGGGAGCGGCTCACCACCGGCTACCGGCCGCCCTGGTGACCGGTACGTCCCCGCCCCCACCGCACACCCCCGCAGTTCCCGCAGAGCCCGCTCCGAAGAAGGGTCACGGCAGACACGATGGCACCGAAGACGAAGGCGTCCGGCGACGGCTTGGTGGAGATGGCCTGGGATCCGATCACCCGGATCGTGGGCAGTCTCGGTATCCATACGAAGATCGACTTCAAGCAGAAGCGGGTGGCGGAGTGCTACAGCACCTCGTCGGTCTTCCGCGGCTACAGCGTCTTCATGCGCGGCAAGGACCCCCGCGACGCGCACTTCATCACCAGCCGCATCTGCGGGATCTGCGGCGACAACCACGCCACCTGTTCCGTCTACACGCAGAACATGGCCTACGGGGTGAAGCCGCCCCACCTCGCCGAGTGGATCATCAACCTCGGTGAGTCGGCGGAGTACATGTTCGACCACAACATCTTCCAGGAGAACCTGGTCGGGGTCGACTACTGCGAGAAGATGGTCCGGGAGACCAACCCCGGCGTCCTGGAGCTGGCCGAGCGCACCGAGGCCCCGCACGCCGGTGACCACGGCTACCGCACGATCGCCGACATCATGCGCTCCCTCAACCCCATCGAGGGCGAGTTCTACCGCGAGGCCCTCCAGGTCAGTCGCTACACGCGTGAGATGTTCTGCCTGATGGAGGGCCGCCACGTACACCCCTCCACGCTGTACCCGGGCGGCGTCGGCACCATCGCCTCGGTCCAGCTCTTCACGGACTACATGAGCCGCCTCATGCGGTACGTCGAGTTCATGAAGCGCGTCGTCCCCCTCCACGACGACCTGTTCGACTTCTTCTACGAGGCGCTGCCCGGTTACGAGGAGGTCGGCCGGCGCCGCGTCCTGCTCGGCTGCTGGGGTGCCCTCAACGACCCCGAGTACTGCGACTTCACGTACGCCAACATGTCCGACTGGGGACGGAAGATGTTCGTCACCCCGGGCGTGGTGGTGGACGGCAAACTCGTCACCAACGACCTCACCGAGATCAACCTCGGCATCCGCATCCTGCTGGGCAGCTCGTACTACGACGACTGGGCGGGCCAGGAGAAGTTCGTCACCCACGACCCGCTCGGCAACCCGGTCGACTCCCGCCACCCCTGGAACCAGCACACCATCCCCGCCCCGCAGAAGCGCGACTTCGACGGCAAGTACAGCTGGGTGATGTCACCGCGCTGGTTCGACGGCAAGGACCACCTGGCCCTCGACACCGGCGGCGGCCCGATCGCCCGCCTGTGGTCCACGGCCCTGTCCGGGCTGGTAGACGTCGGCTACGTCAAGGCCACCGGCCACAGCGTCGTCATCAACCTGCCCCGGACGATGACCAAGCCGGAGACCACCTTCGAGTGGAAGATCCCGAAGTGGAGCAACGCGCTGGAGCGCAACCGCGCCCGCACGTACTTCCAGGCCTACGCCGCCGCCATCGCCCTGCACTGCGCCGAGAAGGGCCTGGAGGAGGTCCGTGCCGGCCGTACCCAGACCTGGGAGAAGTTCGAAGTGCCGGACGAGTCCATCGGAGTCGGTTTCACCGAGGCCGTCCGGGGCGTGCTCTCGCACCACATGGTGATCCGCGACGGCAAGATCGCCAACTACCACCCCTATCCGCCCACCCCGTGGAACGCCAGCACCCGCGACACCTTCGGGACGCCCGGCCCCTACGAGGACGCGGTGCAGAACACCCCGATCTTCGAGGAGAACACCCCGGAGAACTTCAAGGGCATCGACATCATGCGCGCCGTGCGCAGCTTCGACCCCTGTCTGCCCTGCGGCGTCCACATGTACGTCGGCAACGGGCAGACCGTGAAGCAGATGCACGTGCCCACCGGCCTGAGCGGACTGGGCGGATGAGCGCCCCGGCCGACTCCCTCCAGACCGGCCGCCGGGTCGAGGAGGTCCTCGACCGGCTGGCCGACACCGGCGACCGGGAGGTCTGCGCCGCCGCCGAGGAACTGGTGCGCGTCCTCATGGACTTCTACGGCTCCGGGCTCGCCCGCATCACCTCGCGGCTCGCCCCCGCCGCCCTCGCCCCGCTGCTGGACGACGAACTCGTCTCCAGCCTGCTGGCCCTGCACGACCTGCACCCCGAGGACGTGCACACCCGGATCGCCCGCGCCCTGGACGCCCTCGGCGACCCGGTCGAACTGCTCGGCTACGACGAGACCTCGGGCACGCTGCGCCTGCGGCCCGCCGCGAGCGGCGGCTGCGGCTGCGGCAGCACCGGCGACGGCGTACGGCAGGCCGCCGAGGCCGCGCTGGCCGCCTTCGCACCCGAGGTGACCACCGTCGAACTGGAGCCGGCCGGCGCACCGCCACAGCCGCTGCTCCAGATCGGCACCCGCCCGCAGGCCCCGGTCCGGGTGCCGTGAGCGCGCCCCGCACTTGGGCCCCGCCGTCCGCGCGGACGGCGGGGCCGCCCGGTCTGCGCCGGTTCACCCGGCCGCGTGAACCCCGGCCCGAGAGCTGCGAACTGTGCGGGGCGGCGATCGCCGAGGACGGCCACCGCCACCTGGTCGAGACCGAGAAGCGGGCGCTCGTCTGCGCCTGTACCGCCTGCGCCCTGCTGTTCGACCGGCCGGGCGCCGCCACCGGCCGCTACCGGGCCGTCCCCGACCGCTACCTCCACGACCCCGGCCACCGGCTCGACGACGGCGCCTGGGAACTCCTGCAGATCCCGGTGGGCGTCGCGTTCTTCTTCCGCAACGCGGCCCTGGACCGGCTCGTCGCGCTCTACCCGAGCCCGGCCGGGGCCACCGAGAGCGAACTGGACCCCGCCACCTGGCAGTCGGCACTCGGCGACAGCGCCCTGGCCGCCCTGCTGCGGCCGGACGTCGAGGCGCTGCTGCTGCGCCGCCGCGAGGGCCGTACCGACTGCTACCTCGTCCCGATCGACGTCTGCTACGAGCTGGTCGGCCGGATGCGGCTGCTCTGGCAGGGTTTCGACGGCGGTGCCGAGGCGCGGGCCGCACTCGACGGCTTCTTCGACGGGGTAGAACGCCGCGCCAAGGTCCCGGCGGGGGAGGTCGCGCCGTGACGGAGTTCGGCTTCACCTGCACCGGAGTGCGCGCGGACCCGTACGCCGCCGGGCCCACGCTCGTCTTCCGCCTCGCCGTCACCGCCTCCGGGGACACCCGGGTGCACGCGCTGGCCCTGCGCTGCCAGATCCGGATCGAACCGGCCCGGCGGAGCTACGGGGACGCGGAGGCGCAGGGCCTGGTCGACCTGTTCGGCGAGCGCTCCCGCTGGGGCAACACCCTCCAGCCCGTGCAGTTCGCGCAGGTCACGCTGATGGTGCCGAGCTTCACCGGGTCCACCGAGGTGGACCTGGCCGTGCCCTGCACCTACGACATGGACATCGCCGCGACCCGGTACTTCACCGCCCTGGACGACGGTGAGGCACCCCTGCTCATGCTGTTCTCCGGCACCGCCTTCACCGGGGCCGGCGGCTTCCACGTCGAGCCGGTCCCCTGGGACCGCGAAGCGGCGTACCGGATGCCGGTGACGGTGTGGCAGGAGATGATCGAGCAGCACTTCCCCGGCTGTGGCTGGCTGCGGCTGCCCCGCGACGCCATGGACGAGCTGCTCGCCTACCGCTCCCGGCACGCGCTCGCCTCCTGGGAGGCGACCGTACGCGCCCTCCTCGCCGGAGCCGGAGCCGGGGCCGGGACCGCGGCCACCGCCACCACAGCCGCGACGGCCGCCACAGCCGCCCGGCCGACCCCGCCCGAGCGGCTGCGCGCGGGACTGCTGCCCCGTGTCGGCGAGCGGACGGCGCCATGACCGCCACCGCGCTCGACGCGCGCTTCGAGACCGCCCGGCAGGTGGCCGACGCCGTCCTCTTCGAGGGGTACGTGCTCTACCCCTACCGGGCCTCGGCCGCCAAGAACCGGCTGCGCTGGCAGTTCGGCGTGCTCGTGCCCCCCGCCTGGGCGCCCGTGCACGGCGAGCACTGCCTCCAGCAGACCGAGCTCCTGATGGAACCCAAGGGGGGCGCCACCCTCGCCGTGGAACTCAGGTTCCTGCACGCGCAGCGACGTACCGTCCAACAGGCGGCGGCCGACGGCACTTTCACCGACGTCGCAGAACTGCACCTCCCCGACCGCGTCCTCGTCCCCTGGGACGAGGGCACCGAGGAACGCGTCGAGCTCACCGTCGACGTGACGGAACTGGCGGGCGACGGCGTCAGCCTGCCCTTCACCCGCCCCGCCGGCGAGGAGACCGAGCCGGTCGTCGGCGCCGACGGCCGGACGGTCGGCCGCCTCGTGCGGCGCACCGAGGAGATCAGCGGCGTCCTGCGGCTGCGCGCGAGCGAACTCGACTGCGCCTACCGGGCGTCCAAACTCACCGCGGTCGTGGAGAACACCAGCGGCTGGCAGCCCGGGACCGAGGGCGCGGGCCGCGACGCGGCGCTGTCCCGCTCCCTGGTCGCCGCCCACCTCCTGCTCGGGCTCGACGCGGGCCGCTTCCTGTCGATGACCGACCCGCCCGAGTGGGCCAAGGGCGTCACCGCGGGCTGCGTCAACCGCCACACCTGGCCGGTCCTGGCCGGGGAAGCAGGCCGCGCCGACGTCGTCCTGTCCTCCCCGATCATCCTGGAGGACCACCCGGGCATCGCCCCCGAGAGCATCGGCGCGATGTACGACGCTACCGAGATCGACGAGATCCTCGCGCTGCGCACCGCGGCCCTGACCGACGAGGAGAAGCGCGAGGCACGCGGGACCGACCCCCGGGCCGCCGCCGTGATCGACCTCGCCGAGTCCATGCCGCCTGAGGTGCTCGAACGGCTGCACGGCGCGGTCCGGGCCCTGCGCGAGATCACCGGCCCCGACGCGGCGCCGGACGCCGCCACGGGACTCGAACCCCCGGGCGCGCAGCCGGTGTTCAGGCCCGAGACCCCCTGGTGGGACCCGGCCCGCGCGGACACCGCCGGGCCGGTCCCCGACCGGGTCCTCGTCGACGGCGTCCCGGTGGGCGTGGGCAGCCGGGTCCTGCTGCGGCCGGGCCTGCGGCGCACCGACGCCCAGGACCTGTTCGTACGGGGGCGGGCCGCCCGGGTGGAGGCCGTCCTGCACGACGTCGACGGCGGCGTGCACCTCGCGGTCACCGTCGAAGGCGACCCCGGCGCCGACATCCGGCGCGAGCAGGGCCGGTTCCTGTACTTCCAGCCCGACGAGGTCGCACCCCTGGAGGAGCGGTGACGGGCGGGACCCTGGTCGCCGGGATCGGCAACGTGTTCCTCGGCGACGACGGGTTCGGCGTCGAGACGGTGCGCCACCTGGCCGCGCGGCCGCTGCCCCGGCACGTCGAGGTGGTGGACTTCGGCGTCCGCGGCGTCCACCTCGCCTACCAGCTCCTCGACGGCTACGACACCCTCGTCCTGGTCGACGCCACCGCGCGCGGCGGCGCCCCCGGCACCCTCTACCTGATCGAGGCCGGGGAACCGGGGGCCGCCCCGGGCGGCGCCGTCCTGGACGGCCACCACATGTCCCCGGACGCCGTGCTGGCCCTGCTCGGCACCCTGTGCGCCGGTACGGGCGGCACCCCGCCCCGCCGCACGCTCGTCGTGGGCTGCGAACCGGAGTCCGTCGAAGAGGGCATCGGCCTGAGCGGACCGGTGGCCGCGGCGGTGCCGGAGGCCGTACGGATGGTCCTGGAACTGGTGCACAACGATCCGGCCGCAGCGCCGGCCCGAACCGAGGAGAGAACCAGATGAAGAAGGCCGTCCTCTGCGGCGCGACGATCGCCGCCCTGCTGGTGGTGGCCGTGCAGATCGCCCCCGACGTCAAACGCTACCTGCGCATCCGCAACATGTGAGCCCCCGCGTCCGCGCCGCACGACGCGTCACCGCCCGCCCCGGCGCCCGAACGGCGTACGGGGCGGGCCGCGTGTCGGCGTGCCCGACCGCTCCGCCGCCGCCGTGCCGCTCTAATGAGGCCCGGCAGAACGGAGCCCGATGCACGAGATGTCGATCGCCATGGCCGTGGTGAGCCAGGTGGAAGAAGCGGCCCGAGCCGCCGGTGCGCACACGGTGAGCGCCGTCCGGCTCCAGGTGGGGGAACTCGCCGGGGTGGTCCCCGACGCCCTCGCCTTCTGCTTCGAACTCGCCTGCGCCGGAACGCCCCTGGAGGGCGCCGCCCTCACCGCCGAGGCCGTCGCCGCCCGCGCCCGCTGCACCTCCTGTACGGGTGACTGGGCCGTCGGCATGCCGCCCGACCTGTGCTGCCCCGCGTGCGGCAGCGCCACCGGCACCGAACTGGTCTCGGGACGCGAGCTGCGGATCCTGGACGTCACCTGGGACGACGAGCCGGAGGACGCCACGGTCCCCGCCCCCGCGCACACCCGCCAACCGATCTCCGAGGAGCGCTGAACCATGTGCCGAGTGGTCGACCTGAAGCAGGCGGTACTGGCCAAGAACGAGGCGGCCGCGCAGACCCTGCGCACCGAACTCACCGCACGCGGCACGACCGTCGTCAACCTGCTCTCCAGCCCCGGCAGCGGGAAGACGGCCCTGCTGGAGCGCGAACTCGACCTCGCCCGCAGGCGCGGTGTGGGCGTCGCCGCCCTCACCGCCGACCTGGCCACCGAGAACGACGCACTGCGCCTGGGCCGTTCCGGCGTCCCGGTCAAGCAGGTGCTCACCGACGGCCTCTGCCATCTGGAGGCCGCGATGCTGGCCCGGCACCTGGACGGGTGGCTGCCCGACGGATCGCGGCTGCTGTTCGTGGAGAACGTCGGCAACCTGGTGTGCCCGGCCTCGTACGACCTCGGGGAATCCCTGCGGGTCGTCCTCGCCTCCGTCACCGAGGGCGAGGACAAGCCGTTGAAGTACCCGACCGCCTTCGGGCTCGCGCAGCTGGTGGTGGTCACCAAGACCGACATCGCCGAGGCCGTCGAGTTCGACGAGGCCGCCTTCCGGGCCAATGTCCAGCAGGTCAACCCCGGTGTGGAGGTGGTGCTCACCTCCGTCCGCACGGGGCAGGGCCTCGGCACCCTGCTGGAGCGGGCGCTCGCCGTCGGCGAGGGCTGCCCGGCGCACGAGCCCGTGATGGCGGGCCGGGACCACGGCCACCACCACGGCGCGGATCACGGTCACGGTGCCGGTCACGAGCACGGCGCGGATCACGGTCACGGTGCCGGTCACGGTCACGGTGCCGGTCACGAGCACGGCGCCGGCCACCACCACGCCCACCCGCCCGTGGTGCGGACCCGCTGATGGAGGCCGTCGAACGCCGCCGGGTCACGGTGCGGGGCGTGGTCCAGGGCGTCGGCTTCCGCCCGTACGTCTACGGCCGCGCCACCGCGCTCGGGCTGGCCGGCCACGTCACGAACACCCCGGACGGGGTGGTCGCGGAGGTGGAAGGCGCCCGGGCGGCGGTCACCGAATTCTGCGAGCGGCTCGCGACGGACGCCCCGCCCCTCGCGCTCATCGACGCCGTCGACCACTGCGCGGTCCCCCTCGCGGGCGGCGCGGGCTTCACCATCATCGCCTCCCGCAGCGGCGGGCCCGCCCGTACGCTGGTCTCCCCGGACGTCGCCACCTGCGCCGACTGCCTCGCCGAGCTGGCCGACCCGGCCGACCGGCGGTACCGCCACCCGTTCATCACCTGCACCCACTGCGGCCCGCGCTTCACCATCGTCACCGGACTGCCGTACGACCGGGCCCACACCACCATGGCGCCCTTCCCGATGTGCCCGGACTGCGCCCGCGAGTACGCCGACCCCGCCGACCGCCGCTTCCACGCCCAGCCCGTCGCCTGTCCCGCCTGCGGACCCCGGCTGCGGCTGCTGGCCGGGACACCGCCGCGGGAGGTGCCCGGCGTGGACCCGGTGGCCGAGGCGCGCCGGCTGCTGGCCGGTGGCGCGGTCCTCGCGGTCAAGGGCCTCGGCGGCTACCACCTGGCCTGCGACGCCGCCGACGAGGCGGCCGTGGCCACCCTGCGCCGCCGCAAGGCCCGCGGGAACAAGCCGTTCGCCCTGATGGCCCGGGACCTCGCAGACCTGGCGGCCCTCGTCTCGACCGGCCCCGAGGAGCACGCCCTGCTCACCGGCGGCCCGCGCCCCATCGTGCTGCTGCGCCGCCACCGCACGGCCGCGGACGGCCCGGTGATCGCCGAAGGCGTCGCCCCGGGCAGCCCCGACCTCGGCGTGATGCTCCCGTACACGCCCGTGCACCACCTGCTGCTCGGCCTGCCCGGCGACCCTCCCGGCCCCCGCCTGCTCGTCATGACCAGCGGCAACCTGGCGGGCGAACCGATCGTCACCGACGACGCCGAAGCCCTGGACCGGCTGGGCCCCTTGGCCGACGCCTGGCTCACCCACGACCGCCCCATCCACGTGCCCTGCGACGACTCGGTGGTGCGCGTCTGCGACGGAGAACCGCTGGTCCTGCGGCGCTCCCGCGGCTACGCGCCGCTGCCCCTCGCGCTCCCCGCGCCGGTACCGGCGACGCTGGCCGTCGGGGGAGACCTCAAGAACAGCTTCTGCCTCGGCGAAGGGCGCCGGGCCTGGCCGTCCGCCCACATCGGGGACATGGACGACCTCGCCACGCAGTACGCCTTCGAGCGCGCGGCCGGTCAGCTGCAGAGCATCACCGGGGTCAGCCCCGCCCTGCTCGCCGCCGACCGGCACCCCGGCTACCGCTCCGGACGGTGGGCCGTGCGCAACGCCGGCTCCCGCCCGCTGATCCGCGTCCAGCACCACCACGCGCACATCGCCTCCGCGATGGCCGAACACGGCCTGACCGGCGACCGGCGGGTCATCGGGGTCGCGTTCGACGGCACCGGCTACGGCGACGACGGCGCGGTGTGGGGCGGGGAGTTCCTCCTCGCGGACTACGCCGGATACACCCGCTTCGCGCACCTGGCCTACGTCCCGCTGCCCGGCGGGGACGCCGCGGTGCGCCGGCCGTACCGCATGGCGCTCTCCCACCTGCGCGCGGCGGGCATCGGCTGGACGGCCGGCCTGCCGTGCGTCGAGGCCTGTCCGGCGGACGAACTGCGGGTGCTACGGATCCAGTTGAGCCGCGACGTGAACTGTGCTCCCACGTCCAGCATGGGCCGGCTCTTCGACGCCGTCTCCTCGCTGGCCGGCATCTGCCACCACGCGGGTTACGAGGCCCAGGCCGCGATCGAGCTGGAGTCCGCGGCGCTGGACGCCCCCGGGGCGGCCCCCGGGTACGCCTTCGCCCTGCGGCCGTCGCGGTCCGCCGCCCCCGACGGCCCGCTCGTCGCCGACCCGGCGCCCGTCCTGCGGGCCGTCGTGGCCGACGTGCGGGCCGGGACCCCGCCGCCGCTGATCGCGGCCCGCTTCCACGCGTCGGTCGCCGCCCTCGTCAGTACCGTCTGCGCCGCGGCGCGTGAACGCCACGGGGCGGACACCGTCGCCCTCACCGGCGGGGTCTTCGGCAACACCCTGCTGGCCTCGGCCTGCGCCGCCGGGCTGCGCGGAACCGGCTTCACGGTCCTGCGCCACCGCCTGGTGCCGCCGAACGACGGGGGGCTGGCGCTCGGCCAGCTCATGGTGGCGGCGGCCCGCGGCCACACCGCGGACACCAGCGGCCACAGCGCCGACGCACGAGACCGCACCACGGAAAACCCACAGCGAGGAGAAGCCCATGTGCCTGGCGGTACCCGGCAGAGTGCTTGAGATCGCGGAGGAGAACGGCACCCGCATGGCCACCGTCGACTTCGGCGGGGTGGTCAAGGAGGTGTGCCTGGAGTACCTGCCGGACCTCCAGGTGGGCGAGTACGCCATCGTCCACGTCGGATTCGCCCTCCAGCGCCTGGACGAGGAATCCGCCCGCCAGACGCTGGCGCTGTTCACCGAGCTCGGCATGCTCCAGGAGGAGTTCGGCGACCCCTGGGAGCAGGCGGCGCAGGCGGGCGGAGCCGCCTGGCCCTTCGAGGAGACCGCCCGGACCGATGAAGGGGGCCGGGACGGGGACGGGGGCCGGACCGAGGGCCCGGCCGCAGGGCACGTACCGCAGGAGGCGCGGCAGTGAAGTACATCGAAGAGTTCCAGGACCCCGGCCTCGCCCGCAGGCTCCTGGACGACATCCACGCCACGGTCACCCGGCCGTGGGCGCTGATGGAGGTCTGCGGCGGGCAGACCCACACCATCATCCGGCACGGCATCGACCAACTGCTCCCCGAACAGGTGGAGCTGATCCACGGTCCGGGCTGTCCGGTGTGCGTCACGCCGCTGGAGGTCATCGACAAGGCGCTGGAGATCGCCTCCCGCCCCGGCGTGATCTTCTGCTCCTTCGGCGACATGCTCCGCGTCCCGGGCACGGGTCGCGACCTGTTCCAGGTGCGCAGCGAGGGCGGTGACGTACGGGTCGTCTACTCCCCGCTCGACGCCCTCAAGATCGCGGGGCAGAACCCGGGCCGCGAGGTCGTCTTCTTCGGCATCGGCTTCGAGACCACCGCCCCGCCGAACGCGATGACGGTGTACCAGGCGAAGAAGCTCGGCATCCCCAACTTCAGCCTGCTGGTCTCCCACGTCCGGGTGCCCCCGGCGATCGAGGCGATCATGAGCTCGCCGAGCTGCCGGGTGCAGGGCTTCCTCGCAGCCGGGCACGTGTGCAGCGTGATGGGCACGGGGGAGTACCCCGAACTGGCCGCCCGCCACCGGGTGCCGATCGTGGTGACCGGCTTCGAACCGCTGGACATCCTGGAAGGCGTGCGCCGCGCCGTGCGGCAGCTGGAGCGGGGCGAGCACACCGTGGACAACGCCTACGCGCGGGCCGTCCGCCCGGAGGGCAACCCCGCCGCGCTCGCCATGCTGGAGGACGTCTTCGAGGTCACCGACCGGGCCTGGCGCGGCATCGGCGTCATCCCGGACAGCGGCTGGCGGCTGTCCGAGCGGTACCGGGAGTTCGACGCCGAGCACCGGTTCGCGGTGACCGGCATCGCCACCCGCGAGCCGGCCGAGTGCCGCAGCGGCGAGGTCCTCCAGGGCCTCATCAAGCCGAACGAGTGCGGGGCGTTCGGCACCACCTGTACGCCGCGCAGCCCGCTCGGGGCCACCATGGTCTCCAGCGAGGGCGCCTGCGCCGCCTACTACCTCTACCGGCGCCTCGAACTCACCCCGGCCGCCCGTACGGCGCCACCCGCGCCGGCGGCCCCGCACGAGACCACCGCACCGCTGGAGGCGAGCCCCGTTGCCTGACACCTCGTTGCCGCAGACCGCGCAGCCCGGGACCGCGCTGCCCGCGCAGTCCGCAACCGCGCTGGACGTCACCGGCTGGACCTGTCCGGCGCCGCTGCGGGACCGCCCCCGCGTGGTGATGGGCCACGGCGGCGGCGGGGCGCTCTCCGCCGAGCTGGTCCAGCACCTCTTCGCGCCCGCCTTCGGGGGCGAGATCCTGGCCCAGCTCGGCGACTCCGCCGCACTCTTGCTGGGCGGGGTCCGGCTCGCCTTCTCCACCGACTCCTACGTGGTGCGGCCGCTGTTCTTCCCCGGCGGCAGCATCGGCGACCTCGCGGTCAACGGCACGGTCAACGACCTGGCGATGAGCGGGGCCCGGGCCGCCTACCTGTCCTGCGGCTTCATCCTCGAAGAGGGCGTCGAGATGGCGGTGGTGGCCGAGGTGGCCCGGGCACTCGGCGGCGCGGCGCGCGCGGCGGGGGTGGAGGTGGCCACCGGCGACACGAAGGTGGTCGAGGCCGGCCACGGCGACGGCGTCTACATCAACACGGCCGGGATCGGGCTCATCCCGGACGGTGTCGACCTGCGCCCCCAGCGCGTGGTCCCCGGGGACGTCGTGATCGTCAGCGGTGAGATCGGACTGCACGGCGTGGCCATCATGAGCGTGCGCGAGGGCCTTGAGTTCGGCGTGGACGTCCAGAGCGACTGCGCCGCCCTCGGCGGCCTGGTGGACGCCATGCTCGCGGTCACCCCGGACCTGCACGTCCTGCGGGACCCCACCCGCGGCGGTCTGGCGGCCGCCCTGAACGAGATCGCCGCCGCCTCGGGAGCGGGCGTCGTCATCCGCGAGGGCGCGGTACCGGTTCCCGACCCGGTCGCCAACGCGTGCGCCATCCTCGGCCTGGACCCCCTGTACGTGGCCAACGAGGGCAAGCTCGTCGCGTTCGTGCCCCGGAACCACGCCGACGCCGTGCTGGAGGCGATGCGCGCCCACCCGCTGGGCCGCCGCGCGGCGGTGATCGGCGAGGCGGTGGAGGCCCACCCCGGGCTGGTCGTCGCCCGTACCGGCCTCGGCGGCACCCGCGTGGTGGACCTGCCGATCGGCGAGCAGCTGCCGCGGATCTGCTGAGCCGGCCGGACCACACGAGCGGTCCCCGCGCGGCGGGGCCGCTCGCCGGCCGCCCAGGGAGCGGGTCAGCGTGCGGTCCAGCCGCCGTCGATGACCAGCGAAGTGCCGCTGATGGAGCCCGAGTGCGGGCCGCACAGCATGAGCGCGGCCGACGCCACCTCCTCCGGCTCGATGAGCCGCTTGACCGGGGAGCGGGCCAGCAGCACCTCGCTCAGTACGTCCTCGGCGCTGACCCCGTGGGCCGCCGCCTGGTCCCGGATCTGGCCTTCCACCATGGGGGTGCGGACGTACCCGGGGCTGACGCAGTTGCTGGTCACGCCGTGTGCGGCGCCCTCCAGGGCGGCGACCTTGCTCAGCCCCTCCAGGGCGTGCTTCGCGGCCACGTAGGCCGACTTGTAGGCGCTGGCGCGCAGTCCGTGCACGCTGGATATGTTGACGACCCGGCCCCAGCCGCCCGCGTACATGTGCGGCAGCACATGGCGCAGGAGCAGGAACGGCGCGGTGACCATGACCTGCTGGATGAGGGCGAAGCGCTCCGGGGCGAAGTCGGTGATGGGGGCGACGTGCTGCAGCCCCGCGCTGTTGACCAGTACGTCGACCTCGCGGGGCAGTACGCCGATGGCCGCCGAATCCGCCAGGTCCACGGCGTGCGCCCGGCCGCCGATCGACGCCGCGACGGTCTTCGCGGCCTCCTCGGCGATGTCCACCACGTGTACGGTCGCGCCGGCCCCGGCCAGGGCGAGGGCGCAGGCCCGCCCGATGCCGCTGCCGCCGCCGGTCACCAGGGCCACCCGCCCGCGCAGGTCGGCGGCGGCGGGGGCGGGAAGTGTGCTCGTCATGCCTGCACACAGTAGGCGCGGCGGCCGGCGGCGCCCATGGCGTACGGCCACACAGCGGTCGGGGCCGCTGTGGCGCGCACCGCCATCCGTGGCCCAGGATCCGGACGCGTGTCCGAGGCTGCGCCGGTCGGGCTCATCCGTTTGCGGGAAAGCCGCTCCAGAGGTAAAGGCGGGACCCGGTCGTGGACGAAGGAAGGAGTGCGGACCCGAACCGGACCGTGTGGCGCGTTCGTCGCGCCGCTGGATGCATCTGAAGGAGACACCTCGTGTCGCGTGTTCTCAAGAGTGTCGCGATGGCCCTGGCGGCCGGTGCCCTGGTCGTCGGCGGAGCCTCGGCGGCTTCGGCCGATGCCCATGCGGAGGGTCTGGCCGTCGGTTCGCCGGGTCTGCTCTCCGGCAACGTGGTCCAGGTTCCGATCCACATCCCGATCAACGCCTGCGGGAACTCGGTCAACGTCATCGGTCTGCTGAACCCGGCGGCCGGCAACGTCTGCGTCAACTCCTGACCTTCGGCAGGACGTGGCTCACGGGCCCGTCACCCTCCGCTCCGGCGGCGGGTGGCGGGCCCCGCGCATGGGGAGCCGGTTGACAGGCCCGGAGCCACACACCATGATTCCACTAGTCATTTAATGGAATCATGGAGAGGGGGAGGCGTGGGGGATATGACCGTTCCCGGTCCCGCCGGCACCCGGTCGGCGCTCGAAGCACGCGGGCTGGGGAAGAGGTACCGCCGGGGGTGGGCGCTGCGCGACTGCACCTTCCGCATCCCCGCCGGCCGCATCTGCGCCCTCGTGGGCCCCAACGGGGCGGGCAAGAGCACGCTGCTGAGTCTGGCGTCCCGGCTCGCCGGACCCTCGGCCGGTGAACTGCGGATCTTCGGCGCACCGGCCGGCGATGCCGCCGCGATGCCGCGCTGGGCCTACCTGGCGCAGGACAAGCCGCTGTTCAAGCGGTTCACGGTGGCGCAGACCCTGCGCACGGGTGAGGAGCTCAACCCCGGCTGGGACCGTGCGGTGGCCGAACGGATCGTGCGGGGCGGCCGGGTCCCGATGGACGCCCGCATCGCCGAGCTGTCGGGAGGACAGCGCACCCGGGTCGCCTTCGCGCTCGCCTTCGGCAAGCGCCCCGAGCTGCTCCTGCTGGACGAGCCGATGGCCGACCTCGACCCGGTCGCCCGGGACGAGATGAGCGCACTGCTGATGTCCGAGGCCGCCGAACACGGTACGACCGTCCTGATGTCCTCCCACCTCCTCGGCGAGCTGGAGCAGATGTGCGACTTCCTGCTCGTACTCGACGGCGGAACCGTCCGCATGGCCGGCGAGACCGATGAACTCGTGCCCATGCACACGCTGGTCACCGGGGTCACCGATGCCGATGGCGCCCTGCCCGAGGCGCTGGCCGCCCACACCGTCATCGAAACCCGGACCGCCGGACGGCAGTTCACCGCCCTCCTGCTGCGCCAAGGCCCGCTGAACGAGGAGTGGCAGCTCACCGAGCCCGGCCTGGAGGACGTACTCCTCGCCTACCTCCGTTCGCCCGGGGCCCCCGCGCTGATCGCCCCGACGGCGGCGCCCGCCCCGCGAGAGGAATTCGCCGCATGACCACGCTCACCCACCCCGAAGCCGACCGGGACACCCCCGGCGCCCGGCGCCGCGGCCCGCGCGGCCTGCTCTGGCTGCTGGTGCGCCAGCACCGGATCGCGCTCCTCGCCTGCCTCGCCGTGACCGTCCTCGGCGCCGCCTGGATCGTGTACCAGCGCGCCGCGATGCTCGACACGCTGCACGGAGCCGGCTGGCCCGCGAAATCCGCCGACACCCTCGACGGCGAAGTGACCAACCGGGTCGTCAACCGCTTCAACTCCTACGCGAGCACACTCGGCTCCCTGCCCGGGGTGCTGGGCGTGGTCCTGGGGGCCTCGCTCATCGCCTCCGACCTGGAGCACGGCACCGCGCGGCTGGTCACCACCCAGTCCGTCCCGCGGGGCCGCTGGCTCCTGGCGAAGGTCGGCTTCGCCCTCGGCGTCGCCACCGTCACGACCCTGCCCCTGAGCCTGCTCTTCGGCCGGTGGCGCGACTCCGTCAGCCCCGTCGCCGGAACCGACTGGCTGCACGACCCCGTCTTCGAGGCCACCGGCCCGGTCCTGGTCGCGACCGCCCTCTTCACCACCTCCCTGGGCCTCGCCATCGGGGCACTGACCCGTCGTGTGGTGAGCGCGATGGTCCTGACCTTCCTGGCCTCCTGGGCCGCCCTGGTCGTGGGTGACGTGTACAAGGACGACCTGGCGACCCCGCGCCGGATCTCGTTCCCGCTCGGCGCCGACCAGCCGGCCGTACTGGACCACGTCGTGCAGGTCGACCAGTGGGTGGGCACCGCGTCCGGAAAGCTCTACGGATGGGGCACCTGCGTCTCCGACGCGTCCCCCGAGGCCTGCCGGGCCCGGCTCGGCATCGTCAACTCGGTCTGGGACTACTTCGGCGCCGACCAGCGCGCCGGCTTGCAGTGGACCGCCGCCGGAGTGCTCGTGGCACTGAGCGCGGTCCTCATCGCGCTCTTCCTCTGGCGCCTCCGCCGGGCCCCGTTCACGTCATAGAGTGACAGGTCACCACACGGCACGAAGGAGGCGGGCACCATGGTCGTATTCCACATCGAACGGCGCGGCGGGCTGCCCGCCTACCTGCAGATCGTCCAGCAGGTGGAACGGGCCCTGCGGATGGGCGCCTTGACCGAAGGCGACAAACTGCCCACGGCCGCGCAGGTCGCCGCGGCCACCAAGGTCAACCCCAACACCACGCTCAAGGCCTACCGCGAGCTGGAACGCGCCGGGCTCGTGGAAGTCCGCCAGGGTGCCGGTACGTTCGTCACGCACGTCCCGCAGCCGTCCGGGGCGCAGGGGCGGACGGAGCCGGGGCTGCGCGGCGGGCTCGCCGTCTGGATGCGGGAAGCACGCGAAGCGGGCCTCGACGCGCCGGGCGTGACGGCCCTGTTCGACACCGTACGCGCCGAGGTGTTCCCGGGGAGCACCGCCGCCCTCGATGCCACGGAGCCGCTCACGTGAGAGGGGCACCGCCCGTCCGGGGGCGCGTGCTCACCGCGCTCGCCGTACTGACCGCCGCCCTGCTGCTCTGCCACGCCGCGGTGCCCAACTCCGCGGGCCGTCCCGGCAGCCTGCTGGAGACCTTCCTGCCCTGGCTGGGCCTGGCGGTCCCGCTGCTGCTGGGCCTCGCGCTGCTGCGCCGCTCCCGGCTCGCCGCCTGCGCGGCACTGCTGCCGGGCCTCGTCTGGACCGGCCTCTTCGGCGCGCTGCTGCTCCCCGCGTCCGGCCGGCCCCACGAGATCCTCGCCGTCCAGCACAACGTCGGCGACGAGAACCGGGATCCGGCCGGCACCGCGAAGGCGCTGGCCGCCACCCGGGCCGACCTCATCGCCGCCGAGGAACTCACCCCGGCCGTCCTCGCGCCCTTCGCCGCGGCCCTCGCGCCGCTCTACCCCTACCACGCGACGCACGGCACGGTCGGCCTCTGGTCCGCCTTCCCGCTCAGCGACGTCCGTCCGGTGGACATCCGGCCCGCCGGGCTCGGCGGCGACTGGAACCGCGCCCTGCGGGCGACCGCGGCGACCCCGCGGGGCCCGGTGGCCGTGTACGTGGCCCACCTGCCCTCGGTGCGCCTCGGACTCGCACACGGCCTCGGCTCCGCCCGGCGCGACGAGAGCGCGGCGCTGCTCGCCGCCGCCGTCGCCGCCGAGCCGCTCGCCGGAGTGATCCTGCTCGGGGACCTCAACAGCACCGTGGACGACCGCGGACTTGCCCCGGTCACCTCGCAGCTGGGCGTGCCCGGCCCCGGGTTCGCGTTCAGCTGGCCCGCCGCGCTCCCCGTGGCCCGCATCGACCAGATCCTGGCCCGGTCGGTGACCGTCACCGCCGTCCGCACCCTGCCCGCCACGGACAGCGACCACCTGCCCGTCGCCGCCCGGATCCGGATCTGAGGAACCGGTTGCGCGCCGTCAACGCGGCCGCCCACGTTTTGGTTTGGCGGACCATCCTCAATACGATCCGGCGATGATCACAAGAAAATGGGTGGCGGCCGGGGCCTGCGGCCTGCTGGCCACACTGGCCGCCGGGCTCTTCCCGGCGACCGCCTCCGCCGGTGAACCCGTATCCAAGGAACCCCCCAAGGTCGAACTGGTCCTGGACGTCAGCGGCTCCATGCGCGCCACCGACATCGACGGCCAGTCCCGGATGTCCGCGGCGAAGCAGGCCTTCAACGAGGTGCTCGACGCCGTGCCCGACGAAGTGCGGCTCGGCATAAGGACCCTGGGCGCCACCTACCCCGGCGACGACCGCAACGTCGGCTGCAAGGACACCAAGGCGCTCTACCCCGTCGGCCCGCTCAACCGGACCGAGGCGAAGACCGCGGTGGCCACCCTCGCCCCCACCGGCTGGACCCCGATCGGGCCGGCCCTGCTCGGGGCCGCCGAGGACCTCAAGGGCGGTGACGCCACCCGGCGGATCGTGCTCATCACGGACGGCGAGGACACCTGCGCCCCGCTCGACCCGTGCGAAGTGGCCCGGGACATCGCCGCCCAGGGCATCCACCTGACCATCGACACGCTCGGTCTCGTCCCCGACGCCAAGACGCGCGACCAGCTCGTCTGCATCGCCGAGGCCACCGGCGGCACGTACACCTCCGTCCAGCACAAGGACGAACTCTCCGGCCGGGTACGGCAACTCGTCGACCGGGCGGCGGCTCCCGTCGTCACCCCGGTCGCCGCCCAGGGCGCCAAGGAGTGCCGGAACGCGCCGAAGCTGGGCGCGGGGCTCTACAGCGACCGCGAGACCTTCGGCGAGCACCGCTGGTACCAAATCGACGTCAAACCCGGCCAGGAGCTGCGCGCGTCGGTGAGCCTCGCCGCGGATCGCGCCGTCAACAACGACTACGGCGTGATGCTGCGCGCCTCGACCGTGCACGGGCGGGAGATCGTCCGCGGTTCCGAGGCGGGCGACGGACGTACCGACCTGATCTCGACGGGCCTGCGCTACCCGAAGGCCGTCCTCGACGACGAGGACGGCAACGCCGAAACGGCGCCCGAGACCGTCTGCCTCCAGGTCAGCAACTCCTTCTCGGCACCCGCGTCGGTGAAGACGGCGCCGGGCATGCCGCTGGAGCTGACCATCGACCTGGTGGCCGGCCCGGACCACGCGTCGGACGCGGCGGCCTTCGGTCTCGGCCGCGGCTGGTGGCTGCTCGGTGTGCTGGTCCTCGCCGGCCTCGTCGCCGGTCTGGTCTGGGGCTGGATCTCCCGCTGGCGTATCTCGGTCTGGAGGACCAACTGATGCGTACCGTACGCGTACTGACCGCCGCCCTGCTGACCGGCGCCGGTCTGCTCGGTCCGGCGGGCACCGCCCTGGCCGCCACCCCCTCGCCGAGGCCGAGCGGGCCGACGGCCGGACCGACCGAGGCCGGTACCGCCTTCCGCACCGCCACCCCGGTCAAGCTCGGCCAGGAGGCGACCGCCGACGCCTCCACGGGTGACTACCTCTACTGGTCCTTCCCGCTCGACGTCGGCCAGCGCACCACGGTGCGGGCCAAGGTGGCGCTGCCGCCGGCCGGCTCCAGGCACGCCGCCTCGACCTGGCGGATCGACGTCTACGACGGACTGCGCCGCCGCCAGCCCTGCATGTACGGGGTACAGGCGGCGCCGGCGCCCAAGGAGAGCGCCACGCTGGAACTCTCCTGCACCCTGCGCCCCGTCCGCAGCGGCGCCGACACGTGGTCCGACGACCCGTTGCCGGGCACGTACTACCTGCGCCTTACGGTCGTGGACCTGGCCCAGGAGGACCTCGGTCAGCCCGTACGGGCGCAGGTGCAGGCCGATGCGAAGGAGCTGGGCGGGGCCCACGCGGTGGACGGCGCCGTCGCCGCACCGCTGGTCCCCGGCAGCACCGCGGCGCGCCGGAGCGCGGCGGGGACGGAACCGGAGGACGGCTGGGCCGGCGGCTGGTGGTCCGACCGGTGGATCTGGACCGCGGCCGGGGGACTGCTCGGCGGCCTCGCCGGCATCGCCGGATACCGACTCACCCGCGGCTCGGGCCGGCCCGCGCGCCGCGCCTGACGGGCGGGGCCACCGACGGGAGGGGCGGTCACGGCACGGCGCCGCGGCCGCCTCCTCTTCCGCGCACGCGGCGCCGTCCGGCGCGGGGTGTACTGGAGGTGTACCGGTACCCGCCGCCTGTGAGGAGGGCCCGCTGATGACCACCGTAGAGACCGCCCGTGACGCCGTCCGCCGCATCCTGGGCGAGGAGGCGCACGCCGACGTGACCGCCTTCCCGGCCGGGAACCTGTCCATCACGGTGACGTGCGGCGAGCACACGGCCACCATCGACGGCGACGACTCCTCCGGGTGGGGATGGACCGTCGACCCCGGGACGGACGACGGGTTCACCGGCCACGAGCTGATCGCCCCGACCCTCGACGAGGCACTCGGCGGCGTTCGCGGGACCATCGGCGCCTGAGCCGTCCGGACGGGGCGTTCCGTCCGCGCGACGCTTTGCGGCCGGTCATCGGCTGGCATGCGGACGAGCTCCCTCCGGTAGGTGCGGACCGATCATGCGCGAGCGGGGCGGGCGGCGGACCTGCCGCCGAGGCGGAAACCGGGTGCCGGGGTGCGCCGCCGTGGACAGTGACACGAGCCGGACGCCCGGCGAGTGAGCGGAGACACGACGTCGCTTTTGATGATCACTTGCGGAGCGCGGGTCACGCCTTCATATCCAAGGGGTATGGGCGATCACACCGAAGGAACGTCTGTTAGTGTGCCCGCTCCTGGATGTTCATCCACCGATCCGTCTCCCCTCGAACACTCATCGCTTCGAGGGCGTTGCGAGGTGTCTTGTACGTGTACAGCACTCCGTTCTCCCCCGCGGAAGCCCGCTCCGCACGCGAACGCGTGGGCCTGACGACCACGCAGGTGGCCCAGTCGATGGCGGCCTGCGGTACCCCCGTCCACCCCGAACTGGTCGCCGCCTGGGAGCTGGGGTCCTACGCGCCGACCGACCAGCAGCTCTTCGCGCTCGCCAACATCCTGTGGTGCGACACCACGACGCTGATGGGGGTCGCGCCGCGCACCCTCGCCGAGTTCCGCCTCGCCCGCCAGCTCACGGTGGAACGGCTGGCCTACCGGATAGGCATGGACCCCGAGGAGTACCGGGCCGCGGAAGCCGGCCGGCACTGGAACGGGGACACCTGGCAGACCCGGGCGCTGGTGGAAGCGCTGGGCCTGTCGCTGCGCGCGCTCACCGGGATCATGGGCCGCGTCGACGAACTGGCCGGCCTCCTGCGCACGGCGGTCGAGGGGCGGTGGAAGGCCTGCGTGGGACCGGTGGCGGAGATCGTCGTGGTCGACGCGACGAGCGTGGGGGACGCGTTGCGCACCATGCAGGCCGAGTTCGCCGACTTCGCCGAGCGGTACATGGGGCACCTCGTGGCCCGCAACGACGACGCCCGGCTCAAGGAGATCGCCGCCGAGCGGTCGGCGTACCTGCGCCGACTCGTGGACCACTTCTGGGAGTTGATCGGCGAGGCGGGCGACGCGTCACCCTTCCCGCTCGGCAACCGCTGAGCCGCTGCCGCCCCGCGGGCGATCGGGCGCGCGGGCGCGGGACGGACCCGATGGTCCGCCCCGGCCCGGCTGCTGCGGCCGTGCGGGTCAGCCGGCGCCCGCCGCGTACCGCGGTTCGGCGACGACGTCGTCCTCGATGTCGTCCCAGTCGATCTCCATCGTGGAGCGGCTGGTGAAGACGTTGAACAGCAGGTTCAGTGAGATCGCCGTCAGCGCGCCCAGCGTGATGCCGCTGTCGAGCACGGCCCGGACGTCGTCCGGCATCCGCTCGAAGAACGGCGCCACCGTCGTGGGCAACAGCGCCGCGCCCAGACTGACCGCCAGGATCAGGGCGTTGCGCTCCTCGCGCAGGTCGACCTTGCCCAGGATCTGGATGCCGACCGCCGCCACCATCCCGAACATCGAGAGCGCGGCCCCGCCGAGCACCGGATTCGGGATCGAGGCGACCAGGCTGCCCGCCTTGGGCAGCAGCCCCAGCAGGACCATGAACACCCCGGCCGCGACGACCACGTACCGGCTCATCACCTTTGACATCCGCACCAGGCCGATGTTCTCGGCGAAGGCCACGTACGGGAACGAGTTGAGGATGCCGCCGAGCACCGTCGCGGCGCCGTCGGCCCGCAGCGCCCGGGCGACCGTGTCGGTGTCGACCCGCCTGCGGGTGATCTCGCCGATGGCGTACACGTCGCCGGTGGTCTCCACCATCGTGATCAGCATGACGACGAGCATGGCGATCATCGGCAGCGGTTCGAACCGGGGCATGCCGTAGTGGAACGGGGTGGTGACCCCGAACCAGTCGGTGTCGCCCACCGCCGAGAAGTCGGCGTCCCCGAGCAGCCAGGCGACGCCGGTGCCGCCGACCAGGCCGAGGAGCACGGCGACGCTGCTGAGGAACGGCTTGCCGACGCGGGCCATGGCCAGGATGAACAGCAGGGTGCCCAGGGCGTACGCGAGGTTCTTCGGCTCCCCGTAGGCGGGGCTGCCGATCAGCCGCGCACCGCCGGCCGCGTCCTGGAGGGCCACCGGGATGAGGGTGATGCCGATGATCGTCAGGATCGTACCGATGACGACGGGCGGGAAGTACGGGACCAGCTTGCTGAACACCGGCGCGAACAGGAAGGTCGCGATGCCCGCGGTGATCACCGCTCCGTACACGACGAGCAGTCCGGCGGTGCCGCCGCCCGCCCCGAGGCCGATGGCGATCATGGGGGAGACCGCGGTGAAGGTGACGCCCTGGACCAGCGGCAGCCGGGCGCCTATCTTCCACACGCCGAGCGCCTGGATGATCGAGGCTATCCCGCAGGTCAGCAGGTCCGCGTTGATGAGGTGGACGAGTTCGGGGCGGGTCAGCCCGAGGGCGCTGCCGAGGAGGACGGGAACGATGACGGCCGCCGCGTAGAACGCGAGGACGTGCTGGAAGCCGTACAGGGCGAGTTGGGGGAACGGCAGCAACTCGTCGACGGGATGCGTCTGCTGGTGCCGGGAGGACTGTCGGGTGACTCGTGCCATCTCTGCCTTGCCTTCGCGAGGTAGGTGAATGAGAAGACCGCCGCCCTCCAGCCCCGGGGATGACGGGGCGAGGGCAGATCGGCTCGTACTGAGCCGACGCCGGGCGGTGTTGCCGACAGCGCGTCGCTCTGCACTGGAATGTGGGCCCTGGATTGGCAGGACGCCCTTCGATCGGCGCGCAAAGGCGCGCTTCTCCTTGGGATCCGAAGGAGTCTTTGACCGAGGGCGCTCACCATAGCCACATGTGGGCTTTCCTCGCGAGTAACCTGCGGCCACCTGCCGGGGCCGTGACAGCGAGCGGGGTTCCGTGGCGGCCCGGCGGGTCAGGCGCGCGGGTCCGGGGCGGCCTCGATGTGGTCGGCCACGGCGACGAGCAGCACCCGCGTGCCCGGCTCCAGCGCGCGCCAGCGATGGCGGATCCCGCCCGTGAGGTAGAGGGTGTCACCCCGGCCCAGGCGGTGCGTGCGTCCGTCGGCCTCGACCTCCACCGTGCCGTCGGCCACGTACATCAGCTCGTCGTTGCGGTGCTCGAACGCCCGGTCGGCGTCGTGGTCCCCGGTGAACTCCAGTGCGTGCATCTGGTGGTGACCGCGCACCAGCGGACGGACCCGGGCCGCCGGATCCAGCCCGGCGTCGGCGTCCGCGCGCACGATGTCCACCCGGCGGGGGGTCTCGGCCGCGGCCATCAGCTGGACCGCGGTGGTCTCCAGGGCGTCCGCGATGAGCTGGAGCGAGCGCATGCTCGGGCGGGCCCGGTCGTTCTCGACCTGGCTGAGGAAGGGGGAGGAGAGGCCGCTCGAGGCGGCCACCTCGGCCAGGGTGAGGTTTAGGCTCCTGCGCCGCCGGCGGATGCCCGCCCCGATCCGTGGGGCGGGCGCTTCGTCTGTCACGTGGCTCCTCGGTTCCGGTCCGCTCTGCGGATCATCTTCTCGCAGTCCGCGGGCGGCTTCGCACGGCCGTCACAGCGCCGCAACATTGCGCCGCTACCTTCTAACCCTGTTGGTGTGATCAAAGAAAGTTTCACAGGAGGACCGGATGTCCGCAGTAGACCAGAACTCCCGCCGCCGCCGGGGCACCGGCCTGATCGCCCTCGACCCCGATGCCGGCGAAGGCGGCTACACCCTCTTCGCCCCGCTCACCGGCGCGGGCGAGGTCTACCTCATCGACCCGCACGGCACGGTCGTCCACCAGTGGAAGCTCCCCTACCGCCCCGGCCGGCACGCCCGGATCCTGGCCAACGGAAACCTCGCCTACAGCGGCGTACTCCCCGGCGAACCGGCCCTGTTCCCGATGTGGCACAAGTACCGGGGAGGCGTGATGCTCGAAGCCGCCCCGGACGGCACCGTCCTGCGCGAGTACCGCGACCCGCTCCAGCACCACGACGCACACCACTTCGGCGACGGCCGCCTCCTGTACACCGCGCTCGAACCGTTGCGCGGCGCCGACGCCGAGGGCGTGCGCGGCGGCGTGCCCGGCTCCGAGACGGGCGCCACCGTGTGGGCCGACACCATCCGGGAGGTCGCCGCGGACGGCTCCGTGACCTGGGAGTGGAGCGCCGCCGAACACCTCGACCGCGAGGAGTACGCCCTCCACCCCGCGTACTCGCGCGAGCACTGGCCCCTGATCAACAGCGTGCTGCCGCTGGCCGACGGCAACATCCTGGCCAGCCTGCGCAGCGTGTCCGCGGTGGTCGTCATCAGCCGGGAGACGGGCGAGATCCTGTGGCGCACCGAGCCGGGCGTCGTCTCCCAGCAGCACGCGCCGACCGAACTCGCCAACGGGAACCTGCTCGTCTTCGACAACGGCGTCTTCCGCCCCCACGCCGACGTACCGTACTCGCGCGTCATCGAGATCGAGCGGTCGTCGGGCAAGGTCGTCTGGGAGTACCACGACCCGGCGCGCGAGGCGTTCTTCGCCCCGTTCATGGGCAGCGCGCAGCGTCTGCCGGGCGGCAACACGCTCGTCACGGACTCGCCCTCCGGCAGGCTCTTCGAGGTGACCCCCGACGGGTACCTGTGCTGGGAGTACGTGGTCCCGTACTTCGGCGGATACCGTGAATCCGAGGTGCGCGGCCTGTTCCCCTCCGAGCCCAACGCCGTCTTCCGCGCCTACCGTTACTCCGCGCGCGAGCTGCCCTGGCTGAACGCGGAGACCACGTCGTGAGCGCCCCCGAAACCCTGGAGTCCCGCCCGAAGGAACCGGTACGACCGGTGGACGAGCGGCTTCCGCTGCGCCGGCTGCTGCCGCTCTCCGCGCAGCACGTCCTGGCGATGATCGCCGCCCCCGTCTCCACCACGTTCCTGACCGGCCAGGCCCTCGGACTCGACGCCGCCCGCACGGCGTCCCTGCTCAGCGCCACCCTCCTGTTGTGCGGGGCGGGCGCGTTGCTCCAATCCCTGGGGGTCTGGCGGATCGGCGCCCGGCTGCCGTTCGTGATGCTGCCCGGCGGGGCGGCGACCGCGCTCTTCCTCCAGATCGCCAAGGACCACGGTCCCGCGACCGCCACCGGCTCCGTCCTCCTCGCCGCGGCGCTGCTCTTCGCCGTGCTGCCCTTCTACGCCAGGATCGTGCGGCTCTTCCCGCCGCTGGTCATGGGCACCACGGTGCTCCTGATCGGCATCGCGATGATCCGCGTGGCGGCCCAGCTGATCACCGGTCAGCGCGGCGCCCCCGGGTACGCCGCCCCCTCGGCGGTGGCCCTGGCGGCCGCCACCATCGGCGCCACCGTGCTGCTGCTCCTGGTGCTGCGCGGGGTCTGGCGCCAGACGGCGGTGCTGCTCGGCATGGGCGCGGGGGCCCTGATCGCGCTGGCCACGGGGCTCGGCGCCTTCACGCCGGCCGGCGGCAGCCTCGGCACGCCGGCGCTCCCGCGGCTCCTGCCCTACGGGGCCCCGCACTTCGACGTGCTCGCCGCCCTCCCGCTGCTCGTGTTCAG
The DNA here is from genome assembly GCF_053610645.1 of Streptomyces sp. NPDC054883. Classification (NCBI taxonomy): domain Bacteria; kingdom Bacillati; phylum Actinomycetota; class Actinomycetes; order Kitasatosporales; family Streptomycetaceae; genus Streptomyces; species Streptomyces sp. NPDC054883. The sequence goes on from NZ_JBSGYT010000027.1 coordinate 68,829, forward strand.
CCTCACCACCCTCGCCGAGGTCACCGGACAGACCGTCCTGAACAGCCAGACCGTGGGCCGGGAGTCCGACCCCGGACGCGACGTGCCGCGCGTCGCCAGGGCCGATGCGCTCGTCTCGGTCTTCGGAGCCCTGTTCGGTACCTCCCTGCTGGTCACCAGTGCGGAGAACATCGGCATCGGTCGCCTGACGGGCGTACGCAGCCGCTTCGTCACCGCGGGCGCGGGCGTGCTGCTGGTCCTGGTGGGCCTGCTGGCGCCGCTGTCCCGGCTGCTGGCCGCGATCCCGCCGCCGGTGGTCGGCGGATCCGCCCTCGTCATCTACGGGATCATCGCCGTCATGGGCGTCACCATGCTCGGCCGGGCGCTGCCGGCCGCAGCCGATCCGGGCTCGGGCGACAGCCCGTACGCGACGGTCGCCGCGCTGGCCCTGACGGCCGGTCTGCTGCCCGTGGTCGCGCCCGACCTCTACCAGGGGTTCCCCGGCTGGGCCCGGACGGTCCTCGGCAGCGGGGTGGTGGCGGGCACGCTCGCCGCGGTCCTGCTCCACGCGCTCTTCGGCCGGTTCGGCCCGACCCGGCCGGCCCGGGCCTCGTAGGTTCCGCCTCGTGGCCCTTCCGGTGGACCGGGCGGGAGGCCCCATGGAGTGAGAGGGCGGAGTCGGGGCCTTCCGCCGATACTGAGGAGCGTGAGGCGTACCCGAACGGCGTTGCTCTGCGTTGCCGGAATCGTCGCCGCGATCCTGCCCACCGGCATCCCCTCCACGGCGGCCGCCGCGAGCGCGCCCCAGCCCTGCGTCTCCTCCCCGGAGACCGAGGGCGGCCAAGCGGCCCGGGTCCGGGACGTCGTCCGGCAGGCGTCCCAGGACCTGCACCTGAACTCGGTGATCTACAAGGTGGTCGCGGGCGACCGGGACGTCGTCACCGGCGCCGTGGGGGAGTCCATGACGGGCGTACCCGCCGACCCGGCCATGCACTTCCGCTCCGGTTCCGTCGCCATCGAGTACATGGCCACCGTCCTGCTCCAGCTCGTCGACGAGGGCAAGGTGAACCTGGACGACCCGGTCTCGCGCTGGCTGCCCGCGCTGCCGCACGCGTCCGAGATCACCCTGCGCATGCTCGGCAGCTCCACCTCCGGCCTCCACGACTACGTCACCGACAAGAAGTTCCTCGCCGAACTCGAAGCCGCCCCCTTCCGGCACTGGAGCTTCTCCGACACCGTCGACATCGCCACGGCCCATCCCCTCTGGTACGAGCCGGGCACGAGTTGGAGCTACTCGCACGCCAACTTCCAGATCCTGGGCGTCGCACTGGAGAAGATCACCGGCACCCGCCTGGACCGGCTGCTGGGCGAACGGATCCTGACCCCGCTCGCCCTGCACGGGACGCACAACGCCTACACCCCCGACATCCCGGCCCCCGCGCTGCACGCCTTCACCTCCGAACGCGGCGTCTACGAGGAGTCCAGCTACTGGAACCCGTCCTGGACGACCGCGGCCGGCGCGGTCCTCACCAGCGACATCTGTGACGTCGCGCGCTCCGCCCGGGCCATCGGCAGCGGTGAACTCCTCTCGCCGCAAGGGCTCAGGACACTGCTCGACCCCGGGACGGTCGGCCTCGGCGGCAAGAGCGACACCTGCCCCGCCGACGTCTGCCTGAAGAACACCGCCGCGCAGCACTTCGGCTTCGGCGTCCTCGTCGTGCACGACTGGATCCTCCAGAACCCGTCGTTCAGCGGCTACGCGGCCGTGCAGGCCTATCTCCCCGCGCAGCGGCTCTCCATCGCCGTCAGCACCACGCAGGGCCCCCGGGCCACCGAAGAGAACCCGGGCCAGACGGTCGCCGCCCGGATCGCCCGAGTTCTGGCCCCGGACCATCCGCTGACCACCCGCTGAACGCACCGCCGCACCGGGCGTACTCCCCGGGGAGCACGCCCGGTCGCCCCGTGCGGCGGACGACGGCGACCGGGCCGCCCGTCTAGCGTGGCCGCATGGCGGAGTGGCGGCGGCGCGGCGCGGCGGGGTGGGCGGAGCGGGCGAACCGGCCCGGACCCGGCGGACCGCCGTGGCGGTCCTCGCTGCTGGTGGCCGCGATCGCCGTGGTCGGGAGCGGATGGGCCGCGCGCTTCCAGCCCGGCAGCGAGCCGCTCGGCGCGACCGGACGGCTCCTGCTGCTGCTGGGTCCCGCCCTGCTGGTCTGGCGTCACCGCCACCCGGTGCCCGTGCTGGCGGGGGTCTGTGCGGTCACCCTCGGGTACCGGCGGGCGGCTACCCGTACGGCCCGGTCTTCATCAGCGTGGCGCTGGCCTGCCTGGCCGCCGTCCTCGCCGGCCACCGGTACGCGGCCTGGACCGCCGCCGCCGTGCTGTGGACGGGGCACCTGCTCATCGGGCACTGGCTCTACCGGTGGCTGCCGCCGCCCGGCGACGGACCCGTGGGCTGGGGGACCGAGGCGGGCGTCACCGCCTGGGTGATCGCGGTGCTCGCCGCCTGCGAGCTGATCCGCGTACGCCGCGGGCAGTGGGCCCGCGACCGCGCCGAGCGGGCGGCGGCCGAGCGCCGCCGGGCCGGTGAGGAACGGCTGCGCATCGCCCGCGAACTGCACGACGTGCTGGCCCACAGCCTCTCCGTGATCCACGTCCAGGCGGGCGTGGGCCTGGCCCTGCTCGACTCCGACCGCGAGCAGGCCCGTACCGCGCTGACCACCATCAAAGCGGCGAGCAAGGAGGCACTGGGCGAGGTCCGGCAGGTCCTCGACAGCCTGCGGGCGCCGGGCGAGGCGCCCCGCGCCCCGGTCCCCGGACTCGGCCGGCTCCCCGAACTCGTCGCCCAGGCGGCCTCGGCCGGGCTCGCGGTCACCGTCGAGGGGGAGTCCGGCGTCCTTCCCCCGGCCACCGACCTCGCCGCCTTCCGCATCGTGCAGGAGGCCCTCACCAACGTCGTCCGCCACTCCGCCTCCCGAGCCGCACGGGTCCGCATCAGCCGCCGGTCCGGCCTGCTGGAGCTCGGCGTGGACGACGACGGCCCCGCCGCCGGTGACGGCGCCGGCGGCAGCGGCAACGGACTGATCGGCATGCGCGAGCGGGCCGCGGTCCAGGGCGGCACCCTGGAAGCCGGGCCGCGCCCGGACGGCGGGTTCCGGGTGCTGGCCCGGCTCCCGCTGACCGGGCCGGCGGGCCCCGCCGGCCCCGTATCCGGGGAGGACCGATGATCCGAGTCCTGCTCGCCGACGACCAGCAGCTGGTCCGGGCCGGCTTCCGGGCCCTGCTCGACGCCCAGCCGGACATCGAGGTCACGGGCGAGGCGGCCGACGGCGCCGAGGCCGTGCGGCTGGTGCGCGCACTGGTCCCCGACATCGCCCTGATGGACATCCGGATGCCCGTGCTCGACGGCCTGGCCGCCACCCGTACGATCACCGCCGACCCGGCCCTGGCCCCGGTGAAGGTGGTCATGCTGACCACCTTCGACCTGGACGAGTACGTCTTCGAGGCGATCCGCTCGGGCGCCTCCGGTTTCCTCGTCAAGGACACCGAACCGGAGGAACTCCTGCGCGCGGTGCGGGCGGTCGTGGCCGGTGACGCGCTGCTCTCGCCCAGGGTGACGCGCCGCCTGATCGCGGAGTTCGCGGCGCGCTCCAGGTCGCCCGAGGCGGCCGCCGGGGCCGCCGGGCTGGAACGGCTGACCGAGCGGGAGCGCGAGGTGATGACCCTGGTGGGCATGGGCCTGTCCAACGAGGAGATCGCCCGCCGCCTGGTGGTCAGCCCGCTCACCGCCAAGACGCACGTCAGCCGCACCATGGTCAAACTCGGCGCACGCGACCGGGCCCAACTGGTGGTGCTCGCGTACGAATCCGGTCTGGTCAGACCCGGCTGGCTCGGCTGAGCGCGTACTGCGCCGGGGGTACCCGTACGGCCGCCGCCCGCAGGACGACGCGGTCCGCCGGCCGGGCGAATCTCGGAAGCGACGGATCCACCACTTCCGAGGAGCTGAACGAGATGGACACGCCGGCATTCGACGGGCCCGGCCCGTGGATCCTCTTCTTCCCGCTGATCTGGGCGGCGGTCGTCCTCACGGTCGTCACCGTCCTGCGCCGAACGGTGTGGTGGGGCCGGCCGTGGGCCGCGGCCCGTCCCGGCTCCGGCGGACCGGGAGCCACCGGCGAACCCGGGCCGATCGCGGTCCTGGGGCGGCGCTTCGCCTCCGGGGAGATCGACGAGGAGGAGTACTGGCGACGGCTGTCGGTACTGGACGAACGGTTCGGCCCCGCCGCCGGGGCGGGCGGGGGCCGCCGCCGCTGACGTCAGGGCGGGGCGGTGGAGCGCAGCGCCTGGCCGGCCGACCAGAGGACCGAGACCAGCGGAACCGCCACCACCGCCCCCACCACCCCCGCGGCGATCGCGCCCGCGATCACCGAAAGCGCCACGACCACCGGGTGCAGGCGCACGGCCCAGCTCATGACGAGCGGGTGCAGCAGGTGCCCCTCGATCTGGCCGATCACCACGATCAGTACGATCACCAGCGCGGCGATCAGCGGCCCCCGGGTGGCCAGGGCGATGACGGCGGCGACCGCGAGGGCCACGGGCGAGCCGATGAGCGGAATGAACGCCGCGACGAACTCCAGCAGGGCCAGCGGCACGGCGAGCGGCACGTTCAGGACGAGCAGGGCGACACCGACCAGGATGGCGTTGGTTCCCGCGACGAGCACGATGCCCCGGGTGTAGCCGGTGAAGGTGCGCCACGACGCGCGGCCGACGACCGCGACCCGGTGGCGCGCGCCGGCCGGGAGCTGGTCGCAGAACCACTGCCAGTGCCGGTCGCCCGAGTGGATTAAGAAGACCGAGCAGAACAGGGCCAGCGCGGCGACGGTGAAGACCTCCACGAGCCGGCCCGCCCCGCTGATGGCGGTGTTCAGGATGTCCGAGCGGTGGCTGGAGAGGTACTCGCCGATCCTGGCCTGCACATCACCGAGCGCGTCCGCGCTCACCCGCAGCGGCGGACGCTCCAGCCACGGCTGGATCCGGGCCAGCCCGTCCTTGAACTCGGTCACCAGCTTGTCCCATTGGCCGGCGACGTTCTCCCCGACGAACGCCAGCGTCCCGAGGACCACGAGGATGCTGCCGATCAGGGAGCAGGCGACGGCGAGCGGCCGCGGGACCCACCGGGCCAGCAGATCGGCGATCGGGCGGAGCAGCGCCGTCACCACCAGGCCGAGGAAGACCGCAACGGCGACCTCGTGGAACCGGCCCAGGACGTAGAAGATGCCGTAGGCGAAGCCGGCCACGACCAGGATCCGCCAGGCGTACCCCGCCACCGTGACCAGCTGCGGAGCCACCGCCGCCGGACCCGCCGCCGGGTGCCGGCCGCGGGCCCGGCGGGCAGCCGTACGGATACGGGCGCGCGCGTCGTCCGGACCCCGGCGGACCGGATGCGCTGCGGAACGCCTGCGCATTATGCGCCGTCGTCCGGGCCCCGGTCGGCCGCGGCGGCCACGGCGGCGTTCCGACGGGTGACGACGACGGTCGCCGCGGCGGCACTGACGGTGAAGGCCAGCAGCAGGACGGCCGGCCGGTCCAGCCGATGACGCGTGAAGTGGTCCAGGGAGAGCCTGCCCGGTCCCGCGAGGCCGAGCGTGGCCGCGACGAAACCCAGGAAGGCGGGGTATTCGAACCCGCCGCCCTGGGCGAAGAACCCGGCGGGCGCGTGGACGGAGACGGCCCCCGCCATCGCGCCGGCCGCCGCGGCGCCGGCCGCGGGGGTGGCCAGCCCCAGCGCGAGCAGCGCACCGCCGCCGGCTTCGCCGAGCCCGGCGGCGATGGCACTGGGACGCGCCGGGGCGAAGCCCATGTGCTCCATCGCCATGGCGGTGCCTTCGAGGCCACCCCCGCCGAACCAGCCGAAGAGCTTCTGGGTGCCGTGGGCGATGAGCACACCACCCGTACCGAGGCGCAGGGCCAGCAGTCCGAGGTCCTTGCGATGGCAGAGCGGCATGGGGCCGGACCTTTCCCTAGGCGTGGAACCGGAGGATCTGACCCCAACCCTCACCCCGGCGGCCCGCCCGCGCGCGCCGCCGGAGCCGAATGGCCCAGCCGCTCAGTTGTTCTGGGTGGCGTCCGTGTCCGCCTGGTCGGCCGCGCTGTCGGCGGCGTCCAGCGTGTCCTGCATCTCCTTGGCCCTGGCGTCGTCGGACACCGGCCTGGGTGCCTTCGGCTGGGCCTCGGCGCCCGGCCCGCAGCCGGTCAGCAGCAGGACCGCCGCGGCGGCCAGCGCGGCGAGGCCGGCGGCGGCGCGCCCGGTCACTTGGACTTCTGCGCGGCGCACCAGGTGCTGACCGCCTTGAGGTCCGTCTGCCGCTTCTGCAGCGTGGGCAGCAGGTTCTTACGGGCGGTCAGCCGGTCGTTGAGGTACGTGTAGACCTCGGTGTGGCCCTCGGTCTTGGCGTTCGCGACGCGCTGCTCCAGCCGGGCGATCGATCCGGAGACGGTGGCGTCGCCGTTCAGCCGGGTGACCGCGGCGTTCACCCGGGCCTCGGTCTTCGGCAGTCGCTTGCAGATCGCCTTGGCGCCGTCGCCCTTCGGCGCGGACTTCGACGTGGCGCCGGCGGTCGGCGCGCCGGCGTCGGCCTGTGCGGGAGCGGCGGCGAACAGGGCGCCGGTCAGTGCGGCGGCGCCGATCGCGGCGGCGGTCCTACGGCTGTGGAGCATGGTGGTATCCCCTTCGTACGGACTGGGCCGGTTCCCCTGGCGGGTCCGGCCGTGCAGGACGGTAGGGGGCGTCTTTGTGGTTTTCTTGTGGGTCCCGGCCCGGCCGCGGGACGGCGCCCCCGTACCGGCCCTCAGTCGCCGCGCGAGATCCAGTCCCGGCGGGCGGGAAGCGGCGGCACGGGCGTGTCCGCGGCCGGCAACGGCAGGCGCACCTCGAAGCGCGCCCCCGTCCCGCCGGGCGCCGCCCCGATGGTGACGGTGCCCGCGTGCAGCGCCGCCTGCTGGGCGACCAGTGTCAGCCCGAGCCCCGAACCGGGGCTGCCCGGGCGGTGGTGGAAGCGCCGGAACACGGCCTCCCGCTCACCGGGCGGGACGCCCGGCCCCGCGTCGTCCACGGTCAGTACCGCGTACCCGCCCTCGGCGCGCAGCCGGACCGCGACCACGGGCGGCTCGTCCGGCAGGTGCCCGTGGGTCACGGCATTGCCCAGCAGGTTGTCGAGCAGGATCCGCAGCCCGGCCTCCCAGCCGCGCACCCGCAGCTCGGCCGGGAGATCCGCGCTCAGCCGGGCGCCCGGGCGCCGCCGGCCCGCGTCGCCCACCGCCGTGTCCACCAGCTCCGCCAGGTCGAGCGGGCCGAACGCGGACGCCTCCACCAGGTCGCCCCGGGCCAGCATGCGCAGCGCCGTCAGCAGCTCCAGCAGCCGCGCATGGTCGGCCTGGAGGTCGCGGACCACCTCGGCCCGCTCGGCCGGCGGGAGGTCGGGATGGGCCGCGAGGACGTCCAGGTCGGTCCGCATGCTCATCAGCGGGGTGCGCAACTCGTGCGAAGCGGCGGAGGAGAAGGACCGGGCGGTCTCCAGCGCCTGCGCGGTCCGTCCCGCCTGCTCGTCGTAGCGGGCCAGCAACTGGCCGATGGCGGACGACAGTTCGTCCACCTCGGTGATGTTCACCGGCGCCGTCGGGAAGGCCGCGGCGCCCGCCCGCGGGTCGAGCGCCGCCGCCCGGCGGCCCAACCGACGTACGGAGGCGGTGGCGCGCCCGGCCAGACCGTACGCGATCAGCCCCGACACGGGGGCCGACAGCAGTGCGACCAGCAGGACCCGGCCGCGCACGGCGACGAGCTGCGGGTCCGTGGCGGAGGCTGGGGTGACCAGCCACAGCGTGCCCGGCGCCGCCCCGGCCACCGGGACGGCCAGCACCCGCCAGGCGTGCCCCTTCGACCGGATCGTGACGGGCCCGTCCGGCGTCTGCGCGGGCAGCCGGGCCGGCTCCGCGGGCTGCGGGCCGCCCTGCAGTACGACGGTCCCGTCCGCGCCGCGCACCCTGATCCCGGCGTCGAGCGCGTCACCGAGCACCTTGCGGTGCTGGTTCTGCTCCGCCTTCGGGCGCCCCTTCAGATCGGCCGCGAGCAGCGACCTGACATCGGGGAGGACGGCGGAGGCCCGGTCGCGCAGCCGGGAGTCCTGCTGCTGGTGCAGATCGCGGGTGACCAGCCCGAGCACCAGCAGCCCCGCCGCGAGCACCAGCAGGGGCACCACCACGGTCACCGAGAGCGCGATGCGGGTGGCGAGCTTCACGGCCGGCTCCGGCCGTCCGGCACGCGCAGGACGAAGCCGACCCCCCGCACCGTGTGGATCAGCCGCGGCCGGCCGCCCTCTTCCAGCTTGCGCCGCAGGTAGCTGACGAACGTGTCGACGGCGTCGGTACGCACCTCGAAGTCGTAGCCCCACACCCGGTCCAGCAGCCGGTCCCGGGTGAGGACGATCCCGGCGTTGCGCACGAACTGCACCAGCAGCTCGAACTCACGCCGGGTCAGGTGTACTTCGGCCGCGCCGCAGCGGACCTGGCGGGTCGCCTCGTCCACCACGAGCGGACCGGCCCGCAGCACGTCCGACGGGGCCTGGGCCGGCCGGCGCCGCAGCAGGGCGCGCAGCCGCAGCACCAGTTCCTCCAGCGCGAACGGTTTGACCAGGTAGTCGTCGGCCCCCGCCTGCAGCCCGGCGACCCGGTCCGCCAGCTCGTCGAGCGCCGACAGCATCAGGACGGGCGTCTCGTCGCCCCGCTCGCGCAGGACGCGGCAGACCTCGGTGCCGGTCAGCCCGGGCATCGACACGTCCAGCACCACGACGTCCGGGCTCCGGTCGGCGAGCAGCCGCAGCGCGCCCGGGCCGTCCTCGGCGAGGAGCACCGTGAAGCCGCTCAGCCGCAGCCCGCGCTCCAGCGAGCGACGGATGGCGGCGTCGTCGTCCGCCACCAGGACCAGCCCCTCGGGCGCATCACCGGTCACCGTGCCCTCCTCCTTGTCGGGCCCGACCCTCTCACGCCCCCGCCCGGCCCCGGCACCCGGGCTCCCGCCCGGGCCGTACCGGGACCTCAGGGCCGGATCAGCAGCTTGCCGCGGGCGTGGCCCGACTCGCTCAGCTCCTGCGCCTTCGCGGCGTCCGCCAGGGCGAACACCTCGCCGAGCCGTACTCGCAGGCGGCCCTCGGCGGCCAGGCGGGCATGCTCGGCCAGACCGGCGCGGATCGCCGCCGGATCCGTGCCGCCGCCGGTGAACACGACCCCGTACTCGGCGGCGTTCGGATCGGCAATGGTGACGACGCGCTCGGTGGAGCCGCCCGCCAGTTCGACCGACAGCCGCAGTACGCCCTGCCCCGCCGCGTCGAACACCGCGTCCACCCCGAGCGGCGCTGCCGCCCGTACCCGCTCGGCGAGGCCGTCCCCGTACTCGACGGCGACGGCGCCCAGGGATCGCAGGTAGTCGTGGTTGGGCAGGGAAGCCGTACCGATGACCGTCAGTCCGGCGGCCACCGCGAGCTGGACCGCCACCGAGCCGACCACGCCGGCGGCCCCGTGCACCAGCAGCGTCTCGCCCGCCTTCACCCGCAGCAGGTCCAGCACCCGCTGCGCGGTCTCGCCGGCCACCGGCAACGACGCGGCCCGCTCGAAGGACAGTCCGGCCGGCTTGCGGACGACGTCACCGGCGATGGCGTACTCGGCGTACGCCCCCGTCCGCGTCCACCCCAGCACCTCGTCTCCGACCTCGACGCGGGTGGCGCCCTCGCCGACCGCGTCAACGACACCGGCGAACTCCAGCCCCGGGACCGCCGGGAACACGGTCGGGTAGAACTCCTCGACCCAGCCGTAACGCCGCTTGTAGTCGAGCGGGTTGACGCCGGCCGCCACCACCTTGACCCGCACCTCCCCGGTGCCCGGCTCCGGCTTCCCGATCTCCTCGTGACGCAGGACCTCCGGGCCGCCGAACTCGTCGTAGAGGATCGCTTCCATGTCAGTCTCCCCGCTGTGCAGCTTGTCGGTCGATGGCTCAAGCTTCTGGCCGGACGGCGGGGAATCCGGCCCGCCGCAAGGCCAGTCCGGCCTGGCCGAAAGTCCAGTGGGTCTCGGGGAGGCGCTGACTAAGCTGACCTCATGGAGCTGATCGCGACCGCCGCGCCCCTCACCGCCCGGACGGCCCCCGTGCTCGCGGCGGGTGAGGCGACGCTCGCCGCGCTGGCCGCCGGATACGACGTCATCAGGCAGCCGCTGGGGGAGATCCTGCCGCGGCTCTCGGCGGTCCTCGCCGGCCTGGTGCCGCACCGGGCCGCCGCCGAACTGTCCACGCACTGCGCCCACTCGCCGTTCAAGTCCTTCGGCGACGAGGCGTACCCCGCCCGGATCAGCGCCGCTGACATGGACCCGCTGTTCCTGGCGGGCACCGCCGGACGGCCATGGCAGGGCAGGGCGACGATCGCCGGGGCCGACCGGCCGGTGATCGCGGTCATGACCGACGCGACGCAGCGGGGGGCACTCCTGGTCCTGGTACGGGACGAGGACGCGGCGCCCGCCGACGCGGCGGCGCTCGCCGTGGTCCAGGCCCTGTGGACCCTGGTGACCAGCCACTTCGACCGGCTGTCCGCGGAGGCCGCCCCCGGCGCGCTCGCCCGTTCCCGCGCCGCGGCGGACACCCGTGCCCGGGTCATCGCCGAACTGAGCGCCCGCCACAGCGCGACCCTGACCGCCCTCCTGGGGGTCCTGCGCAGCCGCAACCTCCACGACGCGGCCGCACGTTCCACCGCCACCGAACTCGCCGTGTCGGGACTGGCCGAACTGCGCGCCGAGGCCGAACGGGACCAGGCCATGGCCGAGGAACGGGTCGACGAGGCCTTCGCCCGGCTCGCCGACTCGCTGCGCCCGCTGCTGCGCCACAGCCCGGTACGACTGGAGCTGGGCGCACCGGACTCCACCCGCAGCGTGCCCGCCGACGTCGCCCACACCGCCCGGGCCATCGCCCGCGAGCTGCTGCTCGCCGTCCTGGAACAGGACCCCGTCAGCCGCGTCCACGTGGGGTGGCAGGTCACCGGGCAGGAACTGCGGGTGACCGTAAGGGACGACGGCCCGGGCGGCATGAGCTACTGCGGCCTCGGCCCCACCCGCATCGCGGACCGGCTGGAGGTCCTCGGCGGACGCCTCGACATCGACCCCGTCCCCGGCTGGGGCACCACCGTGACCGCGCTCGTCCCGCTGACCACCCCGGACGCCCCGCCGGCCGGTGCCGCCGACCCGCTGGGCACGCTGGGTGCGAGGGAGCTCGAAGTCCTGACGCGGCTGGCCCGAGGACACCGGAACCGCGCCATCGCCGAGGAGCTGCACATCAGCGAATCGACGGTCAAGTTCCACGTCGCCAAGATCCTCACCAAGCTCGGCGTGGCCTCCCGCGGCCAGGCGGCGGCCCTCTTCCACGCGGCCGCGTGAGCAGCCCTTAGGCTTCCGTCATGAACACCCGAGCCGTGGCGCGGACCTGGGAGGTCCTGCCCTCGCGGGGACGCACCACCGCGTGGGCGGAGCTCGCCGGAGGGCGGTTGCGCGCCCGCGGCCGGGCCGTGGGGCTGGTACCGGCCCCCTACTGGCTGGCGTACGAGATCGAGACCGGGCCCGGCTACGTGACCCGGCGCCTGTCCGTCACCGTGGAGACGCACGAGACGACGGCGGCCTTGGACCTGCGCCGCGACGAGGACGGGCGGTGGACGGAAAACGGTGGGCCACGCCCCGACCTGGACGGCGCCCTCGACTGCGACCTGGGCCTGTGCCCGCTCACCAACACCATGCCCGTGCTCCGGCACGGCCTGCACCAGCGGCCCGACGCGCTCCCGCGTACCTTCCTGATGGCCTGGGTCTCCGTGCCGGACCTCGCGGTGAGCGCGGACCGGCAGACGTACACACCGCTGGAGCGGGGCGCGGCAGGCTGCCGGATCCGCTACGAGTCCGGCGGTTTCCGCAGTGACGTGAACTTCGACGCCGACGGCCTGGTGATCGACTACCCGCAGCTCGCCACCGCCGTGCCCGCCCCGCGGCCCTGACCGCCGTGCGGCGGCCCGCCGTGCGTTGGCCGGGCGCCGAGCGCCGGGCCACCATGGAGGGGCACCCTTCGTGGGGGGAAGCATCCCTGGAGAGGCCATGGCGCACCACGATGCAGCACATGCGGACGTCCTGGTGGCGGGCGCCGGACCGGTCGGTCTCTCGGCCGCCGCCGAGCTGCGCCGACGCGGGACCTCGTGCCGCATCGTGGACCGGCTCCCGGCCCGGCTCCCCTACGCGAAGGCCGTCGGGATCCAGCCCCGCACCCTGGAGATCTGGGACCGGATGGGCCTCGTCCAGGCCGTCCTCGACCTCGCCGTACCGATGCGCGGGCAGGTCATGTACGAGAACGGCGCCGAGCAGGGCCGCATCGAACTGGCGCTGCCCCCCGAGGAGCCGTACGGTTTCGCCGCCCTGCCGCAGTACGAGACCGAACGCATCCTGGAGGAGCACCTCAACCGGTTCGGGACCGTGATCGAGCGCGAGACCGAACTGGTCTCCTTCACCCAGGACGACACCGGCGTGACCAGCCTGCTCCGCACCCCGCACGGCGAGGAGGAGGTCCGCAGCCGGTTCCTCGTCGGCTGCGACGGCGCGCACAGCGCCGTGCGCAAGGGCCTCGGGCTGACCTTCGAAGGCGGCGCCCTGCCCGACGAGTACATGCTGGCCGACGTGGAGGTCGACTGGGACATGCCCTACGGGTACGGCGTGCGCAGCGAACACCGGGACGCCGCCGGTGCCGTGGACGACCTGCTGGTGTGCATCCCGCTGCCGGGCGAACACCGCTACCGCGCGTCGATGCTGGTGCCGCCCGAGCTCTCCGCCGCGGCGGACCGCGCCGGCGGCGAGGTGGCACACGGCCCAGGGGCCGGCCGGACGCCCGAGCTGGCCCACGTCCAGAAGGCGCTGGACCGGCTGTCGCCGCAGCCCGCCACCGCGTCCGCGCTGCGCTGGTCCTCCGTCTTCCGGATCAGCCACCGGCTGGTGAACCGGTACGGCGAGGGAAGGGTCTTCGTTGCCGGGGACGCCGCGCACATCCACCCGCCGACCGGCGCGCAGGGCATGAACACCGGGATCCAGGACGCCTGGAACCTGGCCTGGAAGCTCGCCCTGGCAGTGGCGGGCGCCGCGGACCCGGACCTGCCCGCCAGTTACGACGCCGAACGCCGTCCGGTCGGCGAGGAGGTCGTCGGGCGCACCGTCCGGCACGCCGCCGAGGGCATCCGGGCCGACCGCGAGGACCCGGTGACCCTGCTGCGGCGCGAGGCGCAGCTGCTCGTCGGCTATCCGGACAGCCCCCTGGTGCAACCGGCGGAGCCCGGAGCGGGGCCGGGACCGCGGCCCGGCGACCGCGCGCCCGACTGCGGCGGGCTCGTCACGGCGATCGCCACGTACCCGTCGCGGCTGTACGACCTGCTGCGCGGCCGTGAGCACACCCTGGTGCTCTACGGGCCCGGGCCCGAAGTACCGCACCTCGAGCAGCTCTCCGAGGTCGTGCACGAACTGGCCCCGGACCGGATGAACATCTGCGCGGTGCTCGCCACCACCGGGACGGGAAGGGCGGCCCCGGTCCCCGTGTACCGCGACGCGCGGGGCGAGTTCGCCCGCGTCTACGGGGTGGGGGAGGAGCCCGCGGCCTTCGTCGTACGCCCCGACGGCTACCTGGGCGCCCGCCTGGTCCCGCCGGCCGGCGCCGGCCTCGGCTCGTACCTCTCGCGCGTCTTCGCCCCGTAGCCGGTGCCCCGTAGCCGCCGGTCCGGCAGCCGCCGGTCCGGCCCCGCCCGGAAGGAGACCCGGGACATGCGACGACGTCCCCGCGCCGCCGTCCTGGCGGTCGCCGCGGCGCTGACGCTCTGCGCGGGCCAGGCCGCCCCCGCCCCCGACGGCGGGGACAGCGTCCAGCACGTCGACATCGGCGGGGGGCGCACGGTGTACCTGCACTGCCGGGGCACCGGCGCGCCGACCGTCGTCCTGGTGTCGGGTCTGCACGAGGCCTCCGACAGCTGGACCGTCACCGACACCGCGCCGCCGGTACCGAAGGCGCCCGCCGTGTTCCCGGGCGTGGCGGCGTTCACCAGGGTCTGCGTGTACGACCGGCCCGGCACCCTGCGCTACACCGACCCGCCCACCCTGACCACCCGTACCAGTCCGGTGACCGGCACCCGCGGGCTCCCCGCCGCCGTGCGCGACCTCGACCGCGTCCTGACCGCGGGCAAGGTCCCGGGACCGTACGTACTCGTCGGGCACTCCTACGGCGGCATGATCACCCTGCTGTACGCGAAACAGCACCCGGACCGGACCCGCGGCCTCGTCCTCGCCGATGCGCTCGCCCCGGCCCTGAAACGGCGCCTCGGGGCCGCCTGGCCCGAGTACGTCAGCCAGTTGCGCCGCCCCGGCACCCCCTACGACGACGATCCGGCGTTCGAGCAGGTCGACATCGACGGCGCGGTGACGGCCATCGACCGGGCCGGCCCGCTACCGGACGTCCCGCTCGCCGTCCTGAGCAAGACGCGGCCCTTCGCCGCGCCCGCCTCGATGCCCAAGGAGCTGCTCGCCCGGCTGGAGGCGGCCTGGCCCGAGGCCCAGCAGTCGCTGGTCGCCCTGGCGCCGCAGACCCCGCACCTGCTCGCCACGGGCAGCGACCACTACGTCCAGCTGCACGCCCCGGACCTCACGACCGCGGCCGTCCGCCTGGTCGTACAACGCACCCCCGGCGGCGGACCCAGCCCTGCGCCCCGTCAGTAGGACCGGCGCATGATCTCCGTCGCCCAGTCCGGCTGGCTGGTGGCGCCCCGGGGCCGAACTCGGCCAGGTAGGGCTTGATGTCGAGCACGGGCGTGCCGGCCACCGCGTCGAGACCCTGCACGTGGACGTCGAGCCCGTCGACGCGCAGCAGTCGGCAGCGGGAGACCCCGAGCCGGTTGGGGCGGTTCTTGCCGCGCTGGGCGAAGATGCCGACCAGCGGCCAGTCGGTGTTGCCGCGCGGGTGCCGGGCCCCGGTCTCCACCTTCTCCGCCGGGCCCCGGTCGAAGTGGTGGACGACCTCCAGGTGCGAGGAGGGGTCCAGCCCGGCGAGCGCCTCCCGTCACCCCGCGTGGACCCGCGCCAGCTCCCTGTTGAACTGCGCCCCGGCGAGCAGTGCCAGGTTGGCGAACCACAGCCACACGACGAAGACGATGACCCCGGCCAGCGAACCGTACAGGCGTCCGTACGTGTTCAGTTGCGTGTACAGGGTGAAGACGAAGGACGCGCCGAGCCACAGGACCGCCGCCAGGACACCGCCCGGCAGCCCGCGCCGGGTGCCCCGGGTGCCCGCCGGTCCGGTCCGGAAGAGGATCAGGATCAGCAGTGTGACGACGACGAGCAGGACCGGCCAGCGCAGCACCGTCAGGCTCCGCACCCCGATCCCGCCGGCCGCGGCGAGCCGGTGGGCGAGCGGACCGGACGCGACCAGACCCACCGCGCCGGCCATCAGCAGGAGCAGGAGCAGGGACGCGGTGATGACCAGTGTGTGCGCCGCGCGCAGCGGCGGCCGGGTGTCGGGGATCCGGTGCATCGTGTGCAGGGCCCGGCGGAACACCGCGAGGTAGCTGCAGGCGGACCACAGTGCGCTCACCACCCCGCCGAACGCCAGCGTCCACACCGAAGTGTGCGCGGCCGACAGGCCGTTCAGCGCGTCCTGGAGCACCTGGGCGGACTGGGGCGGCGCGTAGGAGGTGAGTTCGGCCACGAGGCGCCCCCGTGTCGCCTCCCCGAGCAGCCCCACCAGGGACACGGCGACCACGATCGCGGGCAGCAGCGCGAGCAGGCCGTAGTAGGTGAGCGCCGCCGCGGAGTCCGCGACGTTGTCGTGCCAGAGCCGTACGGCCGTACCGCGCAGCGCGCCCCCGGCGCGCGCCGCGGCCGCCGCGGCGGGGGCCCGGCCGCGGCGCCCTTCGCTGCGCAGAGTCGATGTCACGGCGCGCTCGTGCCCCGCACACCCGTGCGCATGCGCCCGTACGCGCCGGATGCGCCGCGCCTCGCCGTCACGCCAGGCCCGACCACACTGCCGTACGCGGTCTGGTGAAGTAGTCCGCGTCCTTGGGCCGGGCCGGGTCGTGGCCGGCCGGACGCGGCGCCGGCTCCAGGTGGGGTATGTACTTCGAGCAGTGGATGTACGCCTCTTCGACCGTGAGGTGGACCCACAGGTGGGGGCTGCGCCCGGGAGCGACGTCGGTGGGCAGGCCGGGGTGGACCCGCCGCAGCTCCGCGTCGTCGCAGAGCCGGGCGACGCCGTTGACGTGCAGCCCCACGTGGTGGTGGGTGAAGTCCACGAAGAGCATGCCCAGGTGGGGGTTCTCACTCATGTTGCCGGCGCTGGCGAGCACACCGTTGCCGCGGAACTCGGGGTAGGCGAGCGTGCGCTCGTCGAGGACGTGGACGAACCCGGGCGGCCCGGCGCGGAAACTGGCGTCGCACTCCCCGTGGGAGTCGGCGGTTGCCAGGAAGACCATGACCTGGCGGCCGATGAACTCCCGCATCTCGGACGTGAGGTGCGGGCGCACCTGCTGGTCGTAGAAGCGGGCGGCGCGCTCGGCCGTACCCAGCTGCTGCTGGAGCCGGTGCTCACCGGCCGAACCGAACGACGGCGAAGGGAAGATCACGGGACTTCTCCTGGGAGAGGGAACGCGGGAGCGGTTCAGCGGGCGGACAGGACGGGCGTCTCGAACGGGTCGTGGTGGATGCGGTCGGGCAACGTACCGTGGCGGGTCAGCGTCTCGCCGGCGGATACCACCATGGGTGCCGGTCCGCTGAGGAACACGTCGTGCTGGTACCACGGCCCGTACTCGGCCAGCACCTGCGGCAGCGAGCCCCGGATGCCGGGGACGTGCTCGTGGGAGACCGCCCCCCGGAGCGTCAGCCAGTGGTGCTTCTGGGCCATCCGCAGCATGTCGTCGACCCCGTACAGCTCGGCGCCGGTGCGGGCGCCGAGGAACAGGTCCACCTGGTGGCGTCCGCCGCGGCGGGCCACCTCCTCGATGAGGGCGCGGATCGGGGCCAGGCCCGTACCGCCCGCGACACAGAGCAGGTCGCGGTGGACCGCCGCGTCCAGGACCATGTCGCCCATCGGCGGGCCCAGCCGCAGTACGTCGCCGACGGCGGCCCGGTGCACCAGCGCGTCGCTGACCGTGCCGCCGGGCACCGCGCGGACGTGGAAGGTCAGCGTGCCGTCCGCGCGGGGCGCGTTGGCGGGGGAGTAGTAGCGCCACAGCTTCGGCCACCACGGCGTCTCCACGCTCGCGTACTGTCCGGCCCGGTAGTCGTACGGCAGGTGGGGGCGCACGGTGATCTCGGCGATGCCGTGTCCGCGCGGGAGCCGGTGCACCACCGTGGCGGGCCAGACGGCGGGCCGTACGGCCTCGTCCTCTTCGGCGGCGCTGATCATGACCTGGGAGACCACGCCGTACGCCTTCGTCCACGCGTCGGCGATCTCCTGCGTCCAGGCCGGGCCGGCGTAGCGGGCGAGAGCGGCCAGCAGGCACTCGCCCACCGCCGGGAAGTGCTCGGCGAGGGTGCCGAACTTGCGGTGGTCGCGGCCGAGGTGCCCGCAGAAGCGGACCAGGTTCCCGGGGTCGTCGACCACGTCCACGATGTGCAGGAGAGCGCGCAGGAGGCGACCGCGCTGGGCGTCCATGCCGGGCGGGAACATCGGACGCACTTGGGGGTAGCGGGCGAACAGGATGGCGTAGAAGTAGACCGTCATCTCTTCGGCCACGGGTGCGACCACCGAGGCCGAGGTCTTGATCAGGTGTATCTCGTGCTCGGACAGGGGCGCTTCCGCGGCCGGCGGCTCGGTGTCGCCGGGGGCGGGGACGTGCGCCTGCTCCTGCGCGGGCCGGTGGGCGGGCGGACTGCTGGGACGGCCGATCCGGAACTTCAAGGGACCAGCGCTCCCCCGCTCGTCTTTCGGGCCGGCCTCAGCCGGGAGTGACGGTGGGCCTCCTCTCGGGAGCCGGCGGGCGCAGCGGGCGCGCCAGGTGCGTAACCTTCACCGGATCTCCATATCGGGGGCGGGGAAGGGCGGTTGTGTCGGGCGCGCATGGTTCCTCATCGGGTAGGGACGTCTGGTCAATGAAGCGGACGAAGTACCTCCGGACCGCCCATGATCCTCAATCAGGTTCTCGGCCTGGGGAAGGGGTGCATCCACTAGAACTCGCGCTCGCATCTTGTCGCATTGCCCCGGCCCGGCATGAGGTATGCGCGAGAAGCCCGACGGATCGATTTCAGCCACCGGCTGCCGGCGGGCCGGTGCTCAGCGGGCGCCCGCCCGGGGTTCGGGATGCCCGGCCACGATCTCCGGCTCCAGCCCCTGCGCGGGCGTGGTCCGGCCGCGCCCGACATCCGCCCGCCAGGCCTCGAACGCCAAGGTGGTCGCCGTGACCACGGCCAGCCCGAGCAGCCAGCCGCCCACCACATCGCTGACCCAGTGCACGCCGAGCGCCACCCGGGTGTAGCCGACGCCGAGCACCGAAACCGCCGCGACGGCCCACAGGAACGGACGGCGGGGGCGCGGCACCATCGGCAGCAGGGCCAGCAGCAGAACGGCGCAGGACGTCATGGCCGTCATGGCGTGGCCGGACGGGAAGGAGAACCCGGGCGCGTGCGCGACGGGATCGGGCAGATGGGGCCGGGTCCGCTCGACCACGTTTTTCACCAGCCACCCCAGCAGGCCGCCGGCCGTCGCGGTGACCGCCGCCCACAGGGCGAGGCGCACCGCCCCGCGGAACAGCAGCCACACCACCAGCGCCGCCACCAGCAGGCGCATGGTCGGCGGCCCCCACACCACGTGCGTGAGGAAGTCGAGGACCCGCACCCAGGCGGGATGGTCCAGCGCGGCCCGGTGGAGCCGCTCGGCGGTGCCCCGGTCCAGCCGGTGCAGCGGCGCCCACTCGGACTCCACCAGCACCAGGGCGACCGCGAAGGGCACCGACACCAGTGCGGTGGCGGCCAGCGTCGTCACCAGCCGCATCCCGAACCGCGCGTCCGGTCCGTAGCGGCCGGACAGGAGCCGGGCGACGGGCCGCCGCCGGCCGGTGGAGCGTCGTGCCATGTCCTCGTACTTCCTTTCGGGGGATCGCCGGGCCTCCGGGGGCCGGCCTGTCGCGCCCGGCGTCAGACGCCGGGGTCCTCGGTGACCGGCTCGCGCACCCCGGCCCGTACGGCCTCCAGCTGGGCGGCGAAGGCCAGGCCCAGGAAGAGGGCCATCGAGGTGAGGTAGGACCACAGCAGCAGGGACACGAACGCGCTGAGCGGCCCGTACACGCTGGCGAAGGAGCCGCCGGCCCCGACGTACACGCTCAGCCCCCAGGTGGCCAGCAGCCAGAGCACCAGGTAGACGGTGGCGCCGAACGCCAGCCACGTGTAGCCGGGCTGGGTGCGGCGCGGGGAGAGACGGAAGACGGCGCTGGTGGCGAGGACCGCCAGCAGGATCCCGAGCGGCCAGCGCAGCAGGTCCCACACCCGGACCACGTCCGGGCCGAGGTGGTAGACCTCCGCCACGGCGCGGTTCAGCTCCGCCCCGAGGACGGTGACCGCGAAGCTGAGCCCCAGCGGCAGCCCGGCCAGGACGGACATCGCCAGTCCGCGGGTGTACTTGGACAGGAACGGCCGGTCGCGTTCCGTCCCGTAGATCCGGTTGGCGCCGCGCTCGACCTGGCACAGGCCCGTGGTCACGTTGACGACCGAGAACAGCAGACCGAGCCAGAGGGCGGCCTGGCCGCCGTCCCCGGCCCGGTGGTGGCTCTGCGCCAGCGCGTCCTCCACCACGTCCTGGCTCGGCCCGCTCGCCAGCCGGCGGATCGTCAGCTCCGCCACCCGGCCGGCGTCCTCGGTGTGCAGCACGCCGGACAGGCCGATGACGGCGATGGCGAGCGGGACGATCGACAGGACCGTCTGGAGGGCCAGGGCCCTGGAGTGGCTGAAACCGTCGGCGTACCGGAACCGGATGAAGGAGTCGCGCGCGAGGCTCCAGCCCCCGTACCGGCGCAGCGCCGACCAGGCCTCCTCGGCGGACAGCTCCTCACCCTCCAGCTCCAGTTCGGTCTCCACCGCCGCCACCTCGCTGCGCTGCGGTACCCGCGTGGCCGTGCCCATGTGCGTGACCCCCCTTACGGCTCGTGCGGTACGGGGCGGACCTCAGCCGCCGACGGTGAACGGTGCGTGCTCGGCCGGGGCGGCGGGCGGCGCCCCGGCCGGCCGCGGCGGGAGCCGGATCCGCAGCGCCCCCGGCTCGACCTCGGCGGTCAGCCGGGTCCCGGAGCCGACGACGTCGCCGTCGAGCTCGCGCGGCTGCGGCCGCGCGAAGCGGATGTCGACGCGCACCGCGCTGAAGTACTCCAGCGCCCCGCCGGCCACCGCCCCGCCCCCCGCCCCGCCGGGAGCCCGCGCCGCCCGCCCCGGCAGCATGCGCGAGCCGAGGTGGCCCGCCGCGGCGAGCCAGCCGCGGGCGCCCCGGGGGTCCAGCAGCACCACCTCCAGGCGCCCGCTGTCGGGCCGGGCGTCGGGCAGCAGCGGCAGACCGCCCTGCAGGGTACCGACGTTGCCGATGACGACCATCCGGGCCCGGCGCTCCTGCACGGGGCCCGCGTCCACCCGGATCGACAGGCGCATCCGCGGGTCGCCGAGGTGGCGGACCGCCGAGAGGACGTACGCGGCCCAGCCGAGGCGCTCCTTGACCCGCTCCGACGCGTCCCCCACCATCGCGGCGTCGAAGCCGGCTCCCGCCATGACGGTGAACCGGGCGGGTTCCAGTCCGTCCCCCCGCACCCGGCCCACGTCGATCGGGACGCTCTCCCCGGACAGGGCGGCCTCCAGCGCCGTGGCCGGATCGCCGGGGAGCCGCAGGTTGCGGGCGAGCAGGTTGCCCGTGCCGCACGGGACGACCGCGAGGGGGATCCCGGTGCCGGACAGCAGGTCGGCGCAGGCGCGTACGGTGCCGTCACCGCCGCAGGCCACGACCAGAGCGGTGTCCGCCTCGGCGAGCCGCAGGGCGAGGGCGCCGGCCGGCTGCTCGGCGGACGTCGGGGTCCACACCTGTTCGGCGTAGCCGTGGCGGCGCAGGACGACCCGCACCCGCTCGGCCAGCCCCTCGCCGCAGCCGTGCGGGTGACGCACCACCACCGCGCGCCGCCCCCGCGCGGTACCGGCCGGGTCCTCGGCCGTCGCGCGGGCCGCCGGGAGCCGGTCGCCGCGGGCCGCGTCCACCGCCCCGGGCCGGCGCACCGGCAGCAGCAGCGCGTGGGTCACGACGAGCAACGTGCAGGTGCCGTTGAGCAGTCCGCCCAGGACATCGGAGGGGTGGTGCATGCCCCGGTACACCCGGGAGCACGCCACGGCCACCGGGACCAGCAGCAGGAGGACGACCACGGCGTCCCGCACCCGGCGCCGGCCGTCGCGCGGGCGCAGGGCCACCAGGACGGCCAGGGCCCCGAACAGCGCCACCGCGGCCCCCACGTGCCCGGAGGGGAAACTGGACGTGGGCGGCGCGGCGTCCAGGTGCGGTACGTCCGGGCGGGGCCGTTCCACGACCAGGGTCACCAGCAGGAACACCGCCGACTGCGCGGCGACGGCCACGGCCGGGTAGAGCGCCTCCCGCAGCCGGCGCCCGCGCGACACGGCCAGCAGGGTGACGGCGGCGAGCAGGGTCAGCGCGATGATGCTCTGCGTACCGGCCAGCAGGGACAGCCACTCGGAGAGCGGCGTCGCGGGGCCGCCGCGGTGCGCTGCCAGGGCGCGGTTGACGCCGTCCTCCGCCGCCACCGGCCACTGGTCCGCGAGAGGCCCGGTCACCAGCAGCCCCACACCCACCATCAAGGCCGCCTGTACCGGCAAGAGCAACAGCAGGGGCAGGCGGCCGTACCGCACTGCCGTGCCGAATTCGGGTCTCATTGACGCCGTGTTACCCGCGACGGCCCGCTCATGCGCGCACCGCGGCGATCGCCGCCCCGGGCCGCCGCACACCGGCGGCCGCGACCGGACACGACGCCCGGTGTCCCGCCCGCTCGCCCTGCCCCGGGCGGCCCGCGACAGTAGCGTGACCACATGCGCACATGGGCGGGCAAACCGTATCCCCTGGGAGCGACGTACGACGGCTCCGGAACCAACTTCGCACTGTTCTCCGAGGTCGCCGAGGGCGTGGACCTCGTCCTGCTCGACGACGCCGGGCGCGAGACCCGCGTCCCGATGACCGAGATCGACCGATCCGCCTGGCACATCTACCTGCCCGACGTGGGCCCCGGCCAGCGGTACGGCTACCGCGTACGGGGCCCGTACGACCCGGCCGCCGGACACCGCTGCAACCCCGCCAAGCTCCTGCTGGACCCGTACGCCACCGCCATCGACGGGCAGCTCGACCACCACGAGTCCCTGTACGGCCACCGCTTCGCGGACGGCGCCGAACCGAACACCCTGGACAGCGCCGGCCACACCATGCTGTCGGTGGTCACCGACCGCGCCTTCGACTGGGGCGACGACGAACCACCGGGATACGCCTACGGCGAGAGCGTCATCTACGAAGGACACGTACGGGGCCTCACGCGCACCCATCCCGCGCTGCCCGAAGAACTGCGCGGTACCTACGCCGGCATCGCCCACCCCGCCATCATCGCCCACCTGACCGGTCTGGGGGTGACGGCCCTGGAACTGATGCCGGTGCACCAGTTCGTCCAGGACGGCCACCTGGCCGAAAAGGGCCTGTCCAACTACTGGGGTTACAACACCATCGGTTTCTTCGCCCCGCACAACGCCTACGCCGCCACCGGCGGCCGAGGCGCACAGGTCACCGAGTTCAAGCGGATGGTGAAGGCACTCCACGCGGCCGGCATCGAAGTCATCCTCGACGTCGTCTACAACCACACGGCCGAGGGCAACGACAAGGGACCCGTCCTGGCCTTCAAGGGCATCGACAACTCTGCCTACTACCGGCTGGTCGACGAGGACCGCTCCCAGTACTACGACACCACCGGGACCGGCAACAGCCTGCTGATGCGCCACCCCAACGTGCTCCAGCTCATCATGGACTCGCTGCGCTACTGGGTCCAGGAAATGCACGTCGACGGTTTCCGCTTCGACCTCGCCGCCACTCTCGCCCGCCAGTTCCACGAGGTGGACCGGCTCTCGGCCTTCTTCGACGTCATCCAGCAGGACCCCGTCATCAGCCGGGTCAAGCTCATCGCCGAACCGTGGGACCTCGGCGAGGGCGGCTACCAGGTCGGCAACTTCCCGCCCCTGTGGTCGGAGTGGAACGGCCGCTACCGGGACGCCGTCCGCGACTACTGGCGCGGCCGCGAGGGCACGCTCGGCGAATTCGCCTCCCGCATCACCGGCTCCGCCGACCTCTACGAACACGACCGGCGCCGCCCCCTCGCCAGCGTCAACTTCGTCACCGCCCACGACGGGTTCACCCTCCGCGACCTCGTCTCGTACGACGGCAAGCACAACGACGCGAACGGCGAGGAGGGCCGGGACGGCGAGGACGACAACCGCTCCTGGAACTGCGGGGCGGAAGGCGAGACCGACGACCCCGGGGTACTGGCCCTGCGCGAACGGCAGCAGAGCAACCTGATGGCCACGCTGATCCTCTCCCAAGGCATCCCGATGATCAGCCACGGGGACGAGCTCGGCCGCACCCAGGGCGGCAACAACAACGCCTACTGCCAGGACAACCCCACCGCCTGGATCGACTGGGACCTCGACGAAACCGGGCAACGCCTCCTCGACTTCACCTCCCGCCTGATCCGGCTCCGCCGCCGGCACCCCGTGCTGCGCCGCAGGCGCTTCTTCTCCGGCCGTGCCGCCGGACACCGGGGGCTCCCCGCGGACGTGGAATGGCTGCGCCCGGACGCCTCGCCGATGCAGGACGAGGACTGGACGCGGCCGCCCGCCGGCACCCTCACCATGTTCCTCAACGGCGAAGCGATCACCGAACCCGACCGGTACGGCAACCGGGTCACCGACGACTCCTTCCTGCTGATGTTCAACAACTCGGACGCCGCCGTGGACTTCCGCCTCCCCGGCAGCGGCTTCGCCACGCGCTGGACGCTGCTCTTCGACACCGCGACGACGGACACCCCCGACGAGCGGGAACTGAAACCGGGTGCCACCCTGCGCCTGGAGTCACACAGCACGGCCGTTCTGCGCAGCTCCCTGGAGGACCGTGCTGTGTGACGCCACCGTGACCCGGTCGGCGGCTCAGTGCAGGATGCTGACGGCTCGGGCGATGACCAGGAGCGAGGTCAGCAGGGCCGCCACGCTCTGGACGGCCATGAGCACTTTGGCGCGGACCGAGAGGGGCATCGTGTCGGTCGGGCTGAAAGCGGTGGAGTTGGTGACCGACACGTACAGGTAGTCGATCAGGGTGGGAACCCAGTCGGAGACCTTGCTGGAGCCGTCCGCGACTTCCTGGACGGCGTCGTCGTTCTCGTCCTGGGAGAAGCGGAAGTCCGCCAGTGGGAGTTCCCCGCGCGGGGCCTGGGTGCGACTGACCGGGCCTCCCCGGTCGAGTTCCCAGTAGGTCAGGCCGAAGGCGATGATATTGGTCAGCCACACCTGGAGCGCCGCCACGAGCAGGGACCGCCCGTCATCGACCCCCGCGTAGACCAGCTCGTGGATGAGGATGCCGAGGGCAGTCAGGTTGCTCGCCACGATCAGCAGCACCAGGACCAGCGACAGGAACCGGAAGGCGTTCGTCTGGCGGGTCAGCCGGCGCGGGTTGATCGCGATCAGCGGCAGCAGGAGCAGTACCTCCAGCGCCGGGAGCACATAGCGCGGAGCGATCAGCAACTGCTGGGGCAGCGCGAGGTAGAGGAGGATCGCCGTCAGGGTGGCGATCACCGCGGGGAACCTGGCTTCGCCGCGCCGCTCGTGCCGCGGGTGCCGGGTCCGGGCATCGGTTCTTTCACGGGACACGAAGACGACCGCCCTCCTCCTGTGCGGGCCGCTCGTGGCCCCCGGGAGGCGGAGCATACGACGTGCGCATGTCGGAGTCGGCGCATGGGGGGACGCGGCGACGTCGAACCGGGCGCCCCGGCGCGGGGGCACGCGCCGGCCGACGTCGGAGGTATCGCGGTGACCGAGCAGTACGTATCAGACCGTCAAGAGGCTGACGGGGCACAGGTCACGGTCGTCGGCGGCAAGGGCGCGCACCTGGGCGCGCTGTCGCGGATCGAAGGCATCCGCGTGCCGGGTGGTTTCTACGGGACGACGGACGTCTTCCGGCGCATCATGGCGCATGCGCAGGCGGTCGACGAACTGCTCGATCGGTTGGCGCACCTGAACCCGGACGACCGGGAGGCCGTCCGCACGCTCTCGCGCAGATCCGCCGGACCATCGAAGGAATTGTCGTCCCGGGCGATTCCGCGGCGCAGATCACCCGCGCGCTCGCCCGGCTCGGCGGGCAGGCCGCCTGCGCCGTCCGGTCCAGCGCGACGGCGGAAGACCTGCCGACGGCCTCCTTCGCCGGCCGGCAGGACACGTACCTGAACGTCGTCGGGCCGACGGGGTCCTGCGGCACGTCAGCCGGTGCTGGGCCTCGCTGCTCACCGAGCGGGCCGTGACCTACCGCCGGCGCAACGGCATCGACCACCGCACGGTCCACATGGCCGTGGTCGTACAGCGGATGGTCGTCCCGCACGCGTCCGGCATCCAGTTCACGGCCGATCCCGTCACGGGCACGGCCGGACAGCGCCGCCGTCCCGCCCGGGCCCGGGGGTCTCTGGAGGGCAGTGGCCGCCGGGGGCTTGCCCGGGCCCGCGCTGCGCGCAGCGGCGCGGGGCCGGGGGGCCGGTGCGGCGGGACGGCAGCGTCGTGTGGGGCCCGTGAGCCGCGCGCGGTTACCGGGGGAGGGGCTCTGCGCGCGGCCACCGGTCCTCGGTGTACGCCTTCGGCGCCGGTTCGAGCGGCGTCCGTACACCGACATCCCCGCGTGTGACCCGCCGGGGCGGTTCCAAACGGCCTACGGCACAAGCTTCTTGTTTTCCGCCGGCGCCGGGTGATGAGACGGCGGAACCGGGGCACGGGCGGAGTCGGGAGACGGACTCCCCGGTGCGCCCGGCGGCGGAACCCGTCGGCGGCCGTGAACAGGAAGGTGCACCCATGTCGAAGGTCGAAGAGTCCATCGAGGTCGAGGTCCCCGTCCGTACCGCCTACAACCAGTGGACGCAGTTCGAGACGTTCCCCCACTTCATGGAGGGGGTCGAGCGGATCGACCAGCGCACCGACACCCTGACCTACTGGGTGACCAAGGTGGGCGGCGCCCAGCGGGAGTTCGAGGCGGAGATCACCGAACAGATCCCGGACGAGCGCGTCGCCTGGACGACCCTGGGCGGCGAGGTGAAGCAGGCCGGTGTGGTCACGTTCCACCGCCTGGACGACACCACGACCAAGGTCATGCTCCAGCTCGACTACGACCCGGACGGGTTCGCGGAGAACGTCGGCGACAAGCTCGGCTTCGTCAAGCACCGGATCACCGGTGACCTCAAGCGGTTCAAGCAGTACATCGAGGCGCGCGGGCAGGAGACGGGATCCTGGCGCGGCCAGGTCTGATCCCCCCGACGACGCCCGCCGGAGCGGGGAACTCCGGTCCCGGCGTGTGGGAACCGCGTGCCGGGGCAGGCGGGCCGTTACGAGGCCCCCGCTCCTCCGGTACCTCTCGACAGGCCGGCGGAGCAGGAGCCGACGAACCGATCAAGGAGATGTGCGCATGTCTGGGAACGTGTGGGGCTACCGCGAGACGTCGGGCCGGGCGCTGGGCGCCGACCTGACGGGCTACAAGGTCGAGGCCACCGACGGCAGCATCGGCAAGGTCGACAAGCACTCGGACGAGGTCGGCTCCTCCTACATCGTGGTCGACACCGGCCCGTGGATCTTCGGCCGGGAAGTCCTGCTCCCGGCCGGCACCATCACGCGCATCGACCCGGAGGAACAGAAGGTCTACGTCGACGGGACGAAGGAGCAGATCAAGAACGCTCCCGAGTTCGAGCGGGAGAAGCACCTCCACGACGAGGCCTACCGCGGCCAGGTGGGCGGCTACTACAGCGGCTTCCTCGGCTGACCCGCAGCCGACTATCCTCCCGAACCAGCAGGCGGGCGGCACCGGATGAACCGGTGCCGCC
>NZ_JBSGYT010000028.1:0-93766 GCF_053610645.1 Streptomyces sp. NPDC054883
CCCTCTTCGGAAGAGGGGCGCGGCAGGCCACCGCCCTGCGTGTGGGTACCGCCCTGTCGCGGTGCGACTACCACCGATACCAGCGGCCGCTGCCCCCCTTCGGACGAGCGACGAAACCGATCAGCCACAGGACCAGAACGGCGATGGCGATCCACCAGAGGATCTTCACCGCGAAACCGGCACCGAAGAGGATCAGGGCGAGCAGAAGAACGAGAAGCAGGGGAACCATAGTTATCAACCTCCGAAGCGCCTTCTGCCCGGCCGCTCCGCCCGCATGCATTCGATTTTTATTTGTTTCTTATCCCGGCAGGCGGGCAGGAGATCCGGCCGCGATCGGTGCCCCGGCACGGCCGGTACCGCGATGATGGAGCGGATATCGACACGCGATCCGAAGGAAATACCCGCCATGCCCGTGCCTGCGGACCCGAAGGTTCTCCATCCCATGCCCGAGCAGCCCCGGGTGGTGCTGCTCAGGCCGCTGGTGAAGTCCTCGCTGATCGAGGTCGGGGAGTACTCCTACTACGACGACCCGGACGATCCGACCGCGTTCGAAACGCGCAACGTGCTCTACCACTACGGGCCGGAAAGGCTGATCATCGGCAAGTTCTGCGCGCTGGGCACGGGAGTGCGGTTCATCATGAACGGAGCCAACCACCGGATGGACGGTCCCTCGACCTTCCCCTTCCCCACCATGGGCGGCTCGTGGTCCGACCACTTCGACCTGCTCACCGGACTGCCGGACCGGGGGGACACCGTCGTCGGCAACGACGTGTGGTTCGGCCACGGTACGACGGTCATGCCCGGCGTACGGATCGGCCACGGCGCGATCATCGGCACCGGAGCCGTGGTCACGGCCGACGTGCCCGACTACGCGGTCGTCGGCGGCAATCCGGCCCGCCGTATCCGTGCCCGGTACGGCGAGGACGAGATCGCCCGCCTGCTCGCGGTGGCCTGGTGGGACTGGCCCGCGGAGCACATCACCGCACACGTCCGGACGATCATGGCGGGCAGCATCGCCGACCTGGAAGCCGCCGCCCCGAAGGCGCCGGAAGGGTAGGCAAGGCGCCCCGTGCCCAGGCCGGTCCACCAGCTCGGCGGTGGCACGGGGCTCGGCGTGCGGGTGCACGCATTTCCACGCTGCCGGAGGTCAGATGCGGCCGCCGGTGAGCCTCGTGAGCGGGCCGCTGCGGCGCAGCGCCGTACGGCGGCCCAGGGTGTAGGCGGTGGTCACGGCGGCCGCGCCGGCGGTGGCGGCGCCGGCCGCGAGGGCCTTGCGGGCCCGGAGCGCGGTCCAGACCCAGCCGGCCCGGCCGACGGTCCCGCGGAGCGCCTGCGCCGCGGCCGCGGTCTTCTCCGCCAGCGGGGCGGGGAGAGCCGTGAAAGCGCCCGCGGCGCCGCTCGCCGTGCCGGAGGCCGCCTTCGCGCCCTCCCGCGCGGCGCTGCCGGCCCGGGACCTGCTCTTGGTTCCGTTGGACGAACTGCGGTCTGTGGAACTGTTGTTGGTGGACTTCTCCGATTCAGTCATGTCCCGCGTGTGACCGAAAGCCCGTGCGGTAAACCCCGCGCCTTCACAGGAGCTTCCCCAACGGCCCGAGGTCGATGTTGAGGTCTTCGGGGCGGAGTCCGAAGCGGCTGCGCAGGAGTTCCATCCGGTCTTCGAGGAGCATCAGGGTCAGGCCGAGCCGCTCCTCCTGGTCCTCGGTGAGAGTTCCGCTCTCGACCCGGCGCAGGGCTTGGCGCTCCATCAGCTGCCGCAGCAGTTCGATGATGGTCAGGACGAGGCGGGCGAGGTCGCGTTCGACGGTGTCGGGGTCGAGGTCCACCCGCTGCGGACGGCTCATGACGCTCCTTCCCCCCAGGGGGCGGGCACGGTGTCGTTCACCGAGCTGATCAGGGCTTTGAGGTCGATGCGCACCAGGTCGATGTCGGCGATCCGCAGGGTGATGTCGCCGGCGAGGACCACACCGCCCGCCAGCAGGCGGTCGAGGAGGTCTACGAGGGCGACTTCCTGATCTCCGATCATGCGGGCTCGGCCGACGGGGCGGGCGCGTTGGTCTGGGTGAAGGAGTAGGGCACCCAGGGGCCGGTGACTTCCACCCGGACGCCGGGCGGCAGGTCGTCGGCCGCCGGGACCTCGTCGAGAAAGGCCTGCCGGCGCGCGGTGCGAACGAGGTAGGCGGCGTTGAGGACGTTCTGTCCGGGCGCTTGGGAGAGCTGCTGTTGCTGGGGCGGATGGAGGACGGCGCCTGACGCCTCGTGACTGAGCCGTTCGTGGAGGGCTTCGGCCGTTCGCCGGGCCCGGCCCGTACGGTCGGCCTGGTCGCGGCGGGTGGCCAGGCGGCGTCGGAGGTAGTCGCGGCCGGAGGCGGCGGAGGCGCCCGTCGTGTCCGGGTCGGCGGCCGGGGAGGCGGCGGGTGTGGCCTGCGCGTAGAGCTTGACGCCCCATTCCTCCGCGTCCTTCACCCGTTCCAGGGCTTCGCCGATGGTCCGGTGGGCGTCGTCCAGCATCCGCCGGACTCCGTGGCGGCCCCGGCAGAGGGTCGCGAGCCGGAGGGGGACAGTGGTGGTCTGGCGGCCGACGTGGGCGACCACGTCGTGGTGGGCCCGGGCCACGTCGGCGAGCCAGTCCAGGTCCTCCAGGTGGGCGCGCAGCGGCTCCTCGTCGAAGTGGGCCGCATCCACGGGTTCTACGACTGCCGTGAGCCCCTGGTGCTCGACCAGCTCGAGCCCGTGGCCCAGACGGGCCTGAGGGTCGAGCGCCAGGGGCGCGGACGGCGGTGTCGCGCTCCGCAGCACGGTGTAGACGTAGAGCAGCAGTTCGTCGGTCACGGGAGTTCCTCCTGGCGCGCCTCCAGCTCGGCGACGCGCCGGCGCAGTTCCTCGTTCTCCCTGCCCAGTTCGCGGTGCCGGGCCTTGGAGGAGAGGGCGGGGTCCTGTTCCCACCAGTCGATCCCCATCTCCTTGGCCCGCTCCACCGATGCGACCACCAGGCGCAGCTTGATGGTGAGCAGTTCGATGTCGAGGAGGTTGATGCGGATGTCGCCGGCGATGACCACGCCCTTGTCGAGGACCCGTTCGAGGATGTCGGCGAGGTTGGCACTGGAGTTGTCGTCGTAGGGCCGGGGCAGGCCGGAGGGCATGGTCATGCGCGCCGTCGGTCTTCCCGGCGGCCGCGCGGCCGGGCGGCTTCCGGCTCGTCGTCCGCGGGGCCGGGGCCGGATTCCTCGTCCGCTTCCACCCGGTCGTCGTCGGGGGCGCCGGCTTCGTCCTCGTAGCCCTCGTCGTCCTCGTAGGCGCCCGGCTCTTCCTCGTCCTCGTAGGCGTCGTCGTAGGCGTCGTCCGCCTCATCGGCCTCCGGCGCCGCGGCTTCGTCGTCGTCGGGGTCGGTCGTGTCCTCCGCGTCGATCTCGTCTGGCTCCTCGTGGTCCTGTTGGTCCTCGGGCTCCTGGTGGTCCTCGACGAGTTCGCCCTCGCGGATCTCGCCGCGCCAGCCGTCCGGCCGGCCGCCGTTGACGGTGAGGTAGCGGGCGTAGTTCTTCAGGTCTAGGCGGACCCGTCGGCCCTGTGCGCGCCAGAGATTGGCGGTCTTCTCCACGAGGCCCTGCGGGTGGTACTCGATGACCAGCAGGACACGGGTGAGGCCGGCCGCCAGTTCGTGGAAGGTGACCACGCCGCGGGTGGTGCCCTTGGCTCCCTCGGAGGTCCAGGCGATGCGCTCGTCGGGCACCTGCTCGGTGACGTGAGCCGTCCAGCTGCGGCGGGACCAGAAGATCTTGGCGTTCCAGTCGCTGGTGGTCTCGTCGGTGGCTTCGGCGCTGGTGACGGCGCGCGCGAACTCCGGGAAGTCGCGGTACCGGGTCCACTGGTTGTAGGCGTCCCTGACGGGCACGCCGACGTCCACCGATTCGAGGATGACGGTGGGGCGGCCACGGCCGGGCTTGCCGCCCTGCCTGCCCAGCCGGTCGCGCAGGGCGTCGGCGGCCTTGTCCTTGGCCTGCTTCGCCCCGGCTTCGACGACCGCCCGAAGGGGCCCGCGCCCCTTGCCGATCCGGCGGGCGCCGTCGAGTGCGAGTGCCTTCAGACCGGGGCTGCTGCCGTCGGCCAGTGCGTTCAGGTGGGCGGTGGAACGGCCCATGGCCCGTCCGGCGCCCGTCAGCAGGCGCTCGGCCTGGGCCAGCAGGTAGGCCTCCAGTTCCTGCTTGGCCCGGTCGGCGGCGGGGCTGTCCTTGAGTCGTGCCAGTGCGGTCTCAGGCATCGCCGTCACCTCCCTGGCCGTGGCCGGCGGACCTCTTCGCGGCTCGCCGGGCAGGCGGCTTGTCGGCGTCGGTGCTCCTGCGCTTCGTCCTGTCCGGGCTCTTGGCCGTAGCGGAGGAGGCCCGCCGGTTGCCGGTGCGGGAGGCTGCCTGCTTGCGGGCAGGTCGCTTTCGCGCCGGCCGCTCACCGGTAGCTTCCTCGTCCCCCTCGTCGGCCGCCCGGGCCTTGCCGCGCTCGCCGTCCCCGTCGGCCTCCTCAGCCGCCCGGTCGCCGTCCTCGTCGTCGCGGCCGGTCAGGCCCGCGAGGCGGTCCTGCACCCCCAGCGTGCGGTCGTGGAGCCGGTCGGCCACCGCCTCCAGCCGGCGGTCGACCAGGGCGCTCGCGGCCGCCGATCCGACCCCGCGCAGGTCCGTGCGCAACTGCTCGCGTATCTCCTTGAGCTGCGGGCTGTCTCCCAGGCGGCTGCCGATGAAGGAAGCGACCGACGCTCCGTCCGGGGCGAGTTTGCGGCCTAGCACCAGAGTCGTCAGGCCGAAGGCGAGTTTGGCCTTCTTCGTGCGGCCGAGCACGTAGCCGGCGCCCAGCGCCACTCCCATTGCCATGCGGTTGTTCATTGGGGTCGCATCCTGGTTTCAAGTCGGGCCAGGAGTTCGTCCTCCCGGCGGTCGAATTCGGACTCGTCCATGCGGCCCGCCTCGAAAGCCGCGACGAGCTCGGCGAGCTCGCGCTGGACGACGGCGGGGTCGTAGTACTGCCGCTCCGCTTCCGCGACGACCTGGCGCAGGACCCAGCCGGTCCCGCGCAGCGGCGCGGCAGGGAGCAGCAGTACTTCCTTGAGCAGCCCCACGGCGCTCAGTCCGCCTCGGCGAAGCTGTACGGGGGCAGCGGTCCGGTCGCCTGCACCTGGAGGTGTTCGTGCTGCTCGTACAGGCCGCGGACGGCGGCCAGGAAGTCCTCCCGGCGCTCGCGGTCGACGAGGAACGAGTAGTTGGCGAGCCAGCCCGTGCTCTCGGGGCCCCGGCGCACGCCTTCGGCGAGGGGCACGAGGGTCTGCTCGATCAGGGCGGCGTCCGCGCGCTCGCGCTCCGAGACGGCCCGGGCGACGAGTTCACCGAAGGCCAGCTTCTGCTCGTGGGTGCCGCCCCCGGCCGCGCGGTTGGCCTCGTGCCGGGCGCGGAGTTCGGGGTCGGCCGCGAGTACGGCGTACAGGACCGCTTCCTCGTGGTGATTGGCCTTGACGTTGTACTCGTCCCGGCCGGTCAGGACGCCCAGTCGGGCCAGGTAGGCGTCGTGGTGCTCGTTGAGGATCGCGCCCACGGCCTCGTCGTCGGGAGAGACGCCGCCGAAGCGCAGCGGCAGGACGGGCCCGCCGACCTGCGCCTGGATCACCACCCGCTGGTGGGCGAGCAGGTCGCGGCGCTTGGCCTTCAGCTCCGTGGGAGCGTCGCTGACCAGGGCGACCAGTTCTCCGGCCTTGACGGTTCGGACCGGCAGCGGCGGATCGCCTATCCCCTCGATGCTGTCGGGCAGCTGCTGCGAGGCGCGCGTGATGCCGTAGACGTAGGTGCTCATTCCTTCTCCTCCCGGCGGGTGGTGGTGCGGCGGCGCGGCCGGCTCTCGCTCTTCTCTTCGGAACTCTCTTCGCGCGCCTGGCTGAAGGCGTCGGAGATGGTCTGCGCGGCGCCGCTCAAGGCGCCCTTGGTCTTGCCCCGCGCCCCGGATTCGGTCATCTCACCGACGAGGTCGGGCAGGCCGGGGCTCTTGCGGGGGCCGGCTTCCAGGTCGAGTCGGTTGCAGGCCTCGGCGAAGCGCAGGTAGGTGTCCACGCTGGCCACGACCACACGTATGTCGATCTTGAGGATCTCGATGCCGACCAGGGAGACCCGTACGAACGCGTCGATGACCAGGCCGCGGTCCAGGATGAGTTCGAGTACGTCGTACAGGCCGCTGGAGCCGCCGCCCGAGGCGGCGGGCGCGGGCTGGGCAGGAACGACAGTCATAGTTTCCGGTTCCCTTTCTGTCGGGCAGGGCCGGGAGCTTCCGCCGGGTCAGCGGCGGTCCGCACGACCCCTTTCGTAGCGGCGGGTACGGCGGTAGCCGATGAGCTCGCCGTCGCCGTCGACTTCCACGTCGTACGAGGCGAGCAGCGTCATCGTGTCCGGGACGCGGGGCAGTTCGACGATCTCGACCTTCAGCTTCCAGGTGCCGTCCTCGGCGCGCTCACAGGAGCTCACCGCCTCTGCCGGCAGGCCGAGCAGCTGGGACAGCTGCTGCATCGCCGAAAGGATCACCGCTGCCGGGCGCGGGGGCTTCCTCTCGTCCGCCTTCTTCTGTGTGTCGTTGTCAGATGTGTTGGCCATGACTTCCTCCTGCCGCGTATGACCAACTGACCCGGCCTCAAACGGTGCGGTGCGTCCCGTCCGGTGAAGGCGCGCCGTGGCACGGTCCTACGGCAGGGAGTCCAAAGGGGGCGGCGACGCGGGTCCGCCCGGCGGAAAACCTCGCGAGGGCGGCGCGAGACCCGCCGCGGCCGGGCCGGATCCCGGCCGGGTCCCGGCCGGGTACGGGCGCGGTCAGCCCGTCGTCCGGTGCTCCGCGATGTCGCAGTCGGTGTAGACCGGCGGCCTGGTCATCAGTCCCGAAAGCCGCTGGGCCAGCTCGCTCGTCTCGGGCGCGTTGCTGTTGGCCATCGCGTCCTCGTGGGACTCGAACTGGACCACGGCGAGGTAGCGGTTGGGATTGGCCCGGTCCCGGAGCAGGGTGCGGGCGGCCGGGGTGCTGGTCCGGCCCGCCGAGCGGACTTGCTCCTCGTAGGCGCGCATGAGGTCGCGTACCTCGTCGATGCGCTCGGTCTCGAAGTCGATGATCTGTGCGAACTTCATGGTTCCGGTGCCTCCTGGAGCGTGGCGGCCCCGGGGCTGGGGCCCTTCCTGCCGCCAGCAGACACCGGCGCCCGCGGCGCCCCCGGCTCACACGCCCGGCGGCGCGGCGATTCCACGAGGATGGCGGGGGAGAGGCGGAAGATGGGCCGGACGAACCATGCTGCCCCGGACGCGGAGGAGGAAGAGGGCGTGTACCGACCCGACGGCTGGGACGCACGGGTGCGCATCGGGGTGCTCACCCCGCATGCCGATGTGGGACCGGAGTCAGAGCTGCGCGCCATGGCCCCCGGCGACGTCGGTGTCCACGCGGCGCGGGTCCCCTTCGGCGCGATGCGGTCGGGCGGTGCCATGGACCGCACGATCCCGCTCGCCCCGGTACGGGCCTTCGCCGAGCCTCCCCACGTGGACGAGGCGGCGGCGCTGCTGGCCGAAGCGCCCGTCGACGTGCTGGCGTTCGCCTTCACCAGCTCGGCGTACGTGACCGGAGCCGAAGCCGAGGCGGGGATGCTGGACCGGCTGTCCGCGCGGGCGCGCGGCCTGCCGGTGGTCGGCACCTGCTCCGCCACGACGCGGGCGCTGCACGCCCTGGGGGCCGGCCGCATCGCCCTGGTCGACCCGCCGTGGTTCAGCGCCGAACTGAACGGCCTCGGCCGGTCGTACTACGAGGCCGCGGGCTTCGCGGTGGTGTACGCCGCGCCCTGTTCGCTCCCCAGCGGGCAGCGGCTGATCCGGCCCGCCGAACTGCACGACTGGATCGCCGGACACGTGCCGTCCGGCGCGGAGGCCGTGGTCGTCGGCGGCAACGGATTCCGCGCCGTGGGGGCAGTGGAGAACATGGAACGGACCCTGCAGCTCCCCGTACTGACGGCCAACCAAGTACTGCTGTGGGCCGCGCTCCGGGCCGCCGGGAGCTCAGCGGCCGGAATCGAGGGGTACGGGCAGTTGTTCTCGCGCACCGCCGACGGATGATCGGCACCGCCGGTCCCGGCCCTCGGGGCGGGGGTCGCTCGGTGGTCACGACGTCGAAGGCCGGGTAGCTTCGGCTTGGCGTCGGTGAATCGGGTCGGTGCCGTCGGAGACCCAGGTGGCGTCGCCCGAGTGCTCGGTGCGGATGTTGCAGACGACCTTGGACGAGCCACCGGCTCAGCGGTACGGCGGAGGGCAGCTCGTGGATCCCCTGCTTGAGCCGCTCCGGGGCTGGACATCGGCCTGCGCGCCCCGCCCCCGCCCCACCCGCGCCGCGGCGTCCGCCACGGCCCCTCAGCGGTTCGAGCACCTCGGCCTGCCGCCGGGGCGGCTCCGCATGACATCAGCGGGCGTCCGGGTCACCGCTCTCCCGGCGGCTGCGCCGGCGTCGGCCGAGGGCCCCCGCCAGACCGATCAAGGCGCCCGAGAGCGCGCCGGCCACGAGGATGCGCAGCAGGTCTTCCATCGAGTACTCCCCTCCGAGCCAGGTTCACCGTCGCCCGGGCCGCCTCGGCCGCCGGTCGAAGACGGCTTCGTCCGGCGGAGGCAGTCCAGGTGCGCAGGTGCCTGATCGACTACGAACGGCGACACTATCGACGTGCCGACGGCCTGGCTTGGACAAATCTGACCTCGGCCTCAGAGCGCGAGGGCTCCCTCCGCCACTCGGGCCGTCGCCACCCTGCCGGGCGTGGTGCCGGCCAGGGCGCGGAACTCTCGGTTCAGATGCGCCTGGTCGTAGAAACCGCAGGCGGCTGTCGCCTCCGTGAGGTGCGCGCCCTCACGCGTGAGCAGCCTCATGGCCCGGTGGA
This sequence comes from Streptomyces sp. NPDC054883, assembly GCF_053610645.1. Classification (NCBI taxonomy): domain Bacteria; kingdom Bacillati; phylum Actinomycetota; class Actinomycetes; order Kitasatosporales; family Streptomycetaceae; genus Streptomyces; species Streptomyces sp. NPDC054883. Next base: position 8,912 of record NZ_JBSGYT010000028.1, read on the forward strand.
AACGCAGTACCCGGGCGGAGGTCTTGGGCGTCAGGCCCACCTGTTCGGTGAAGCGGCGCACCAGGTAGCTCTGGCTCCAGCCCACTTCGGCCGCGATCCGGCCCACCGGGACCGCTCCGCCGGCCCGGGACAGCAGTCGCCAGGCATGGCCCACCTCGGGCGCGGGGCGGGGTCCGCGTTCGAGCCGGGCCGTCAACGCGAGGTCCAGCAGGTCGAAGCGGGCTCCCCAGTCGCCGGTGGCCGCCAGTTGCTCCACCAGCGCTCCGGCCTCGGGTCCGAGGACGTCACCGAGCTGGACCACCCTGTTGGTCAGCTCGCTCATCGGCACGGCGAACAGCCGGTAGGCGCCCAGTGGGGTCAGCTCGAGCCGAATGGCCTCCTGACCCCCGGGATGGTCACAGACCCGGGGTCCGTCCTCCAGACCGGCCACCAGCGAGCCGGTCACCTGGCTGTCGGGAGGCGTGCCGTCCAGTCTGCGGATGTGCGCGAACGGTTCGCCGAGGCTGATCACCACGACGGCCCGGCCCGTGGGGACCAGCCGCACCCGGTAGGGGGAGGCCGTCGCCTCCCAGTAGCCGGCGTAGCTGTGCAGGACCGGCCGCAATCGCTGCGGCCAGGGGCGGGTCACCCGCCACCGGGCGCCCACCCTCGTCATCTCGACCCCCGGACCGGCCCGGCCCGTCCTTGCGCCCCCCGGCATACGCCTCCCCCTCCCCCGCGATACCCCAGCATCCTATGGAGGGCCTATGGAGGGGGCCGCGGCGTCGGGTCCGCCGGCGCAGCGCTCAGGTGTCGGGCTCCGCGGCCGAGATCGCGGCGAGGGCCGACCCGGGGTCGCGTTCCACTTCGAGATCGCCCAGGGTGACGACCCCCACGAGTTCCCCGTCCGCCGTCTGCACGGGCAAGCGCCGCAGCGCGTGCCGACGCATGAGGTCGCTGGCCCGGTCGACGCCGTCGTCGGGCTTGATGGTGACCGGTTCGGTGCTGCAGACCGCCTGCACCGTCGTCTCGGCGGGATCCCGGTCCTCGGCCATGGCGCGGATGACGAGGTCCCGGTCGGTCAGGATGCCGTGCAGCCGACCACCGTCGACGACCAGGACGTCCCCGATGTCGGCGTCCCGCATCACGCGCGCGGCCTCTGCCAGGGAGGTGAGTTTTTCGACGGTCACCGGCTTCCCGGTCATCACCTCGTGGACTCGTCGGGTCATGGCTCCTCCCGCTGCTTGAAGCGGCTGCTGCCCGGCGCCTACCCTTCCTGGCGAGCGGTACGCCCCGGTGGGCCTGCGGCGCTTCCGGGGCGCTCATCCGGCGCACGTCACCCGTCGTGGCGTATGAGCCGGCGGCGGACGCCCTCAGCGACCGGCCGCACGGGGCGCCGGCCGACGAGGCCCGTCACGGACCGCCTGTCACGGACCGCCTGCCGCGGCCCGGGGCAGCCGGCCGCAGGCTCCTCACGGCTGTCCGCCGGCCGCTGCGGCCGTCTGCCGCAAGGTGCGGCCGGAGCGCGTGGAGCGGGCCCGTCTGGGATCGGGCGGTCCTTTCGCCGAGGCGCGCCCGTCGGCGCGCTTGACCAGCAGCCATGCCTCGCGCCCGCCACTGCCGGAGGTCCGGAAGCGGGTGAGGGCGTAGCCCCCGTGCAGCTTGTGGCCGTCCAGCCAGAAGGAGGCGTGGCCTGCTGCGAGCGCCTGGGCGAACGGGATCTCCCTCCCGTCCTTGCGGGCCGAGAGGTTGCGGTAGGTGCCCTCGTCCCAGATGATCACGCTGCCCGCGCCGTACTCGCCCTCGGCGATGACGCCTTCGAACTCCCGGTACGCGAGCGGATGGTCCTCGGTGGGCATGGCCAGTCGCTTGTCGTGCGGGTCGCCGGAGGGCCCCTTGGGCACCGCCCAGGACTTCAGTACGCCGTCCACCTCCAGCCGGAAGTCGAAGTGCAGGGCGGTGGCGTCGTGGATCTGCACCACGAAACACGGCCGTAGGTGCGGCTGACGGGGCGCGGCAGCGTCGCCCCCGCCGCTGGGCTCCGCGGTCTTCGAGAAGTCACGCCGTCGCGCGTATTCCGCGAGTCGGCCCTTGGGGGTCATGGTCACCTCCGGCGTTCCGCCCGCGTCTCCACTTCCGCTACCGGGCCCGTACCCGCGATGCCCCCGCCCATGGGCGGGGGCATCGCCGCCGGTCGTGGCTTGGGCCGTCCGGGGGGAAGCGACGTCCGGCACGCGCCGGGCGGGGAAGGACAGAGGTGGGTCACCGCCGCGGGGACAGGATTCGGTGCGGGTGGGTGCATCCGAAGGTTCCCCGGCCGCCGAACCACCGAGAGCGCAGTCGCCCATCCGACGGAGGACCGCAATTGATTCCGAAGGCCGTTCTCGAACAGGCCCACACCGTGGCCCGGGCCGGGTCGACCGGCTCCAGGTGCGCGCGGGTGGACGCAGACGTGCCCGCGGCGGTGCACCAGGAGCTGGCAGCCGTCCTGGACGATCTGCGGGTCAGGGCACGCGCGCTCGACTCCGTCTTCGCCTCCGACGTGGCGGACCGCCTCGTCGCCTTCACCCTGCGGGGCGGGCGCCGCAACCGGTCGAGGTTCCTCTGGTGGGCCGCCCGCGCCTGTGGGGCCGGCGAGGCCCTGACACCGGCCCTGCTGCGCGTCGCCGCAGCCCTGGAGCTGATCCAGACGTGCGCCCTCGTCCACGACGACGTGATGGACCGGTCCGCGCTCCGCCGGGGCGGCCCGTCCTTCCACGCACAGCTCGAAGCGCGGTACGCCGACGGATGCGAGGACCCCGGAGCCTTCGCCGCCTCCGCCGCCGTCCTCGCCGGGGACCTGGCCCTCGTATGGGCCGACGACCTCGTGGCCGCGGCCGCTCTGCCGGATGCGGCACGGGACACGGTGCTGGAGATATGGCGGCTCATGCGTACCGAGATGGTGGCCGGACAGTACCTGGACCTGCACACCCAGGCCACCGGCGCCCGTTCCACCGTGCTGGCCCTGCGCACCGCCTGTCTCAAGACGGCCCGGTACACCGTGGAGCGGCCGATGGTCCTGGGCGCCGCCATCGCCGGGGCGGGCGCCGCCACGGTGGCGGCGCTGGGCGCCGCCGGGCGCTGCGCCGGGGTCGCCTTCCAGCTCCGCGACGACCTGCTCGGGGTGTTCGGCGATCCGCAGGTGACCGGGAAGCCGGCGGGCGACGACATCCGGGCGGGCAAGAACACCTACCTGGTGGCACTGGCCCGGTCCCTCGCCGCCGCCGGCCCGGACCCGCGTGCGCCGCACCTCCTCGACCGGTCCCTGGGCGACCGGTCGCTCACCGAAGCCGACCTGGCCGAGGTCAGGGAGGTGCTTCGGCGCACGGGCGCGGTCGAGCGCGTCGAACGGCGGATCCGGCGGCTGGCCGCCACCGCGGAGCGCCACGTGGCCCGGGCGGAGCTGCACGGGCCGGCCGCGCTCACCCTCGTACGACTCCTGCGGGAAGTCGCGTCCCCCGGTCCGCAGCAGGACCGGGGTCCCCGCCCGCTGCCCCCGTCCCCGGCCGCCGCGGCCCGGTGCACCGGAGGTGGCCGATGAGGACGGTCACCGGACGTACGGACCACGTGGTGGTCGTGGGCGCCGGCCTCGCGGGGCTCGCCGCCGCCCTGCACCTGCTGGGCGCGGGGCGGCGGGTAACCCTGGTGGAGCGCGCCCCGGTGCCTGGGGGCAGGGCCGGTCTCCTGGCGAAGGGCGGCTTCCGCTTCGATACCGGCCCGACCGTCCTGACCATGCCCCACCTGCTGGAAGAGGCTTTCGCGGCCGTCGGCGACACGCTCGGCGACCGGCTGGAACTCACACCCCTGCATCCCGCCTACCGCGCCTCCTTCGCCGACGGCAGCTCGCTGGACGTGCACACCGGGGCCGAGGCCATGGAAGCGGAGATCGAGCGGTTCGCCGGGAGCCGTGAGGCGCTCGGGTACCGGCGCCTGCGCAGCTGGCTCCAGGACCTCTACCGGGCCCAGATGAAGCGGTTCATCGACACGAACTTCGATTCGCCCCGGCAACTGCTGCACCCGGACCTCGCCCGCCTGGCAGCGCTGGGCGGCTTCGGCCGCCTGGACCCCGCCATCGGACGCTTCGTCAAGGACGAGCGGCTGCGCAGGGTCTTCTCCTTCCAGGCCCTGTACGCGGGTGTCCCGCCGGCCCGCGCGCTGGCCGCCTACGCGGTCATCGCCTACATGGACACCATCGCCGGTGTCTACTTCCCCACCGGCGGCATGCACGCCCTGCCGCGTGCCATGGCCGCCTCCGCCGCCGGCGCGGGCGCCACCCTGCTCTACGGGCAGGAGGTGAGGCGGCTGGAGCGGCGCGGCGAGCGGATCACCGCCGTCGTCACCGACCGGCAGCGCATCGCCTGCGACGCCGTCGTCCTCACGCCCGACCTGCCGGTCACGTACCGGCTCCTCGGCTCGTCACCGCGGCGGCCCGTGCGGCTGCGGCACTCCCCCTCGGCCGTGGTCCTGCACCTGGGCACCGACCGCAGCTGGCCCGGGCTCGCCCACCACTCGATCTTCTTCGGCCGGAAGTGGAAGGAAACCTTTCACGAGTTGACGCGGACCGGGCGGCTGATGAGCGACCCTTCCCTCCTCGTCACCCGGCCCACCGCCACCGACCCCCACCTGGCCCCGGCCGGGCGGCACAGCCTGTACGTGCTGGCGCCCTGCCCGAACACCGACATCGGTCCGTCGGCCGGCCAGTGGGCGGCACTCGGACCCCGTTACCGCCGGGACCTGCTCGCCGTACTCGAACGCCGGGGACTCAGCGGTCTCGAAGCCGCCGTCGAAGAGGAGGCCCTGGTCACCCCGGCCGACTGGACCGCGCAGGGCCACGCCGCCGGCACCCCTTTCTCCGCCGCGCACACCTTCGCCCAGACCGGCCCGTTCCGCCCGCGCAACCTCGTGCGGGGCACCTCCAACGCCGTCATCGCCGGCTGCGGCACGACACCCGGTGTCGGCGTCCCCACGGTCCTCATCTCCGGGAAGCTCGCCGCCGCCCGCATCACGGCGGAAACCCGACGTCCGCTCCCCCGCGGCCGGTCCACCGAGAACGGAGCTCCGGCGTGACCCGACGGGAACTCGACGCGGCCGGCATCACCGAGCCGGCCCTGCGCGCCGCGTACGCCGCCTGCCGCCGTCTCAACGCCCGCCACGGCAAGACGTACTTCCTCGCCACGCGCCTCCTGCCCGCCGACCGCCGCCCGGCCGTCCACGCCCTCTACGGCTTCGCCCGCTGGGCGGACGACATCGTCGACGACCTCGGCGACGCCACCGAAGGGCAGCGCTCGCGGCTCCTGGGAGACCTCACCGCCTCACTCACGACGGTACTGGGCGGCGGCGGCAGCGAGGACCCCGTCGTCCGCGCGCTGGCGGACACCGCGTTGCGCTACCGCATTCCGGCCGCCCACTTCACCGACTTCCTGACCTCCATGCGCAGCGACCTCAGCGTCACCCACTATCCGACGATGCGGCACCTGTGCGACTACATGCACGGCTCGGCCGCCGTCATCGGTCTGCAGATGCTCCCCGTCCTCGGCACGGTCGGCCCCCAGGACGAGGCCGCGCCGTACGCCGCCGCTCTCGGCGAGGCGTTCCAGCTGACCAACTTCATCCGGGACGTCGGCGAAGACCTCGACCGCGGCCGCGTCTATCTGCCGCTGGACCTCCTCGGCGCACACGGCGTGGACCGCGACCTGCTGCTGTGGAGCCGCGGCACGGGGCGCGGCGACCCGCGGATCACCGAGGCGCTCAAGGCCGCGGCCGCGCACACCAGGAGCGTCTACGCGCGGGCCGAACCCGGCATCGGCCTGCTGCACCCCACGAGCCGGCCCTGTATCCGCACCGCCTTCGTGCTGTACGGCGACATCCTCGACGCCGTCGCCCGCGACGGGTACGCCTCCGTCCACCGCCGCTCGGCGGTCCCCCGGCGGCGCCGGGCGGCCGTCGCGGGGCGGGGCCTGGTACGGGCCGTCGCCGCCCGGCGGCGCCGCTCCGGCGGCCGCCCGCAGCAGCCCGCCCGGCCCGCGGCCACGGCCGTGCCGACGCCGCAGAACCTGCCGGAGAACGTGACGGAGACAGCCCGGTGAGCCCGAAACGCACCCGCCGCAACCGCTACCCGCTCAGCCTGCGCCGGGCGCCCGTCCCCTGGGAGCGGCAGGAACCCACCTGGCGCGCCGCCTCGCCTCGGACCATCGGAGCGTCATTGGAGCGCGCGCTCGCCCGCCCGTCGGGCAACTGGTACGTGCTGGGTGCCTCGTCCGGCATCGGGCCGGGCAGGCCGCACGGCTTCGCCGTGGCCGGCGAGGAGATCGTGGCGTGGCGCGACGGACAGGGGCGGCTGGCGGCCGGGTCCGGGATCTGCCCCCACCTGGGGGCCCCGTTGGCACGGGCGCGGGTCCACTGCGGGACACTCGTCTGCCACTGGCACGGAATGGCTCTGGACGGTGGCCCGGTCGCGGGCTGGACCGGCTATCCGGCGCACGACGACGGCGTCCTGTGCTGGATCCGGCTCGATGCGCACGGCGGGGAGGAGCCCACGCCCCGGCCCGCCGTACCCCGGCGGCCCGGCCCGGCCCGCGCGGTGGCCGCCGTCTACGAGGCCACCGGGACCTGCGAGCCCGAGGACATCGTCGCCAACCGTCTCGACCCCTGGCACGGGGCCTGGTTCCACCCCTACTCATTCGTCGACCTCCGGGTGCTGGACGCGCCGGGCCCGTCGTCGGCACCGGACGAGGCCCTGGTCGTCCGGGTGTCCTTCCGCCTCGCCGGCCGGGTCGTCATCCCCGTCACCGCCGAGTTCACCGCCCCCGGGCCCCGTACCGTCGTCATGCGCATCACCGAGGGCGAAGGGCGGGGCTCCGTGGTGGAAACCCATGCGACCCCACTGGGGCCGGGGCGGGACGGCCGGCCCAGGACCAGGGTGACGGAGGCCGTCATCGCGGCCTCCGAGCGCCCCGGCTTCGCCGTCGCCCGGGCCGGTGCGGCGCTGCTGCGGCCGCTCATGCGCCAGGCGGCGGGCCGGCTCTGGAAGGACGACCTGGCGTACGCCGAACGCAGATGGCAGCTGCGCAGCACCGGCCGCTTCCCCGGCTGACGCCCGGGGGTGCGCTGCCTCAGGCCCGGCCCAGCCGGGCCAAGGACCGCATCGTCGCGGAGCGCCCGCGGGCCGGCACCGTCCACAGCGTCTCGCCCCGTACCCCCCACTGCTCCAGCAGGGCGTTGGCGGCCAGGAACCCGCTCGTGGCAGCCCGCTCCATCAGCGCCACCGGCAATCCCGTACGGACCACGTCGCCCGCCACCACCAGCCGCGGATCGGGAGTGCGCACCCCGGGACGGGAGGCATAGCCGCCGGTCTCGAACAACGGGCAGTCCTCGTGCCATTCGTGCCGGACGCCGACCGTCCCGGCCCCGCGGGTCTCCGGGTACACCGTGTGCAGCTGCTCCACGAGCCGTTGCTCCACCTCCGCGCGTTCCTGCGCCGGGTCCACGGCGTACGCGTGCAGTTCCACGACCGAGCCGCCGGTACGCAGCGCCCACCGGTGCGCTTCTCCTTCCCAGCGGTCGAGGACGCTGACGTTGTCCAGGTCCCCGTAACCGCTCGTCCCGAGGAAGCCCGGGCGCCGCGGCCGTACCGGCCGGTCCAGCCACCATCGCGAGACGAGGAACGGCGGGGCGGTGCGCAGCCCGGCGATGTCCGCGCGCCACTGTTCGTCGCCGAGACCGGGCGAGGCCGCCACGACCCGCCGCAGACCCGGGACGTCCATGGCGAGCACGACCGCGTCGAAGCGTTCGTCGCGGCCCGCCGCCCGCACCTCGTGGCCGTCCGGCCCTGCGGGGCGGACCTCTTCCACGGCGGTCGCCGGGCGCACGTCGGCACCCAGCGCGGCCAGGTGACGGCCCAGCGGCTCCCACAAGGCCTGCGGGAACGGCTCGCGCGGTACGTCGAAGAGCAGGCCCTCGCTGGAACCGAGGAAGTAGATGTGGAACATCAGCACCAGCTCGGCCGCCGACAGCCGCGCCGGGTCGGCGAAGAAGCTGCGCGAGAACACCTCGAACGCGAGGTGGTGCGCGGCCTCCGGGAACCGGATCGCGGCCAGGAACTCGGCGGCGCTCACCCCGTCGAGCCGCCGGTAGACCTCGGGCACGGCCACGTCCAGCAGCGGCAGCGCGGCGCGCGGGTCCATCCGGGTCAGGTCGCGCCAGCCGAAGGAGGGACTGCGGGCGACGAAGCCCAGCGCACTGAGGGGAGGCGTGCGCGGTACCCGGGCGAAGCCGTCCTCGCCGCCGCCGCTGTGCCGGAGCGGGTAGTCGGGCAGCCCCACGAGTCCGTGCAGGCCCGGATCCGTACGCCCGAGCAGCGCGCGCAGGTTGTAGTACTGACGGAAGAACGCGTGGAAACCTCGGCTCATCGTGGCCCGCGAACCGTCACCGAGCCGGACCGGCCACCCGGCCAGTCGCCCGCCGAGTCCGTTCTCCCGCTCGAACACGGTCACCGCGACGCCGCGCTCCGCCAGCAGCACCGCGGCGGCCAGCCCCGCGATGCCGCCGCCCACCACCGCGACGTGCGGCGCGGGTCCGGCGATCCGCTCCCGGCCCGGCCGCCCCGGTACCTCGTGCGCCCGCCGGTCCCTGCCCGGAAAGCGGCGCTGCCGGCCTCTGGAGGTCATTCCGCCGGCCCCCCGCGCCCCGGGGCCCGCGCCACGAACGTGTGGGTGATGCCCCCCTGCCACCCGGCGAGCGGCAGGATGCGTACACCGGTGAAACCCGCGCGGCGCATCCGGTCCGCGAACCGCGGGGCCGTGTCGAAGGCGACGACGCTGCGCCACAGGTGCTCGTACAGGGCCGCGTCCCCCGTCGCCCGGCCCAGCGGCAGCACCACTGCCCGGCACACCGCGCTCCAGGCGGCCCGGTGCACCGCGCGGCCGCTGAGCGTGTATTCGTGTACGGCGATCCGGCCGCCCGGGGCCAGGGCCGCGAGGACCGCCGCCAACGCGCCGTCGGTGTCGGTGACGTTGCGGAAGAGGTACGCGGCGAAGACCGCGTCGAAGGGGCCGCCCGCTCCGGCGGCGGGCAACCGGTCCGCGGGTGCGTGGACGAAGGAGACGTTCGGCGGCCACCGCTTCGCCGCGGCCCGCTCCAGCATGCCCGCCGAGGCGTCGACCGCCGTGATCTCGCACCCCTGGGCACCCGCTGCGAGCAGCGCGGCGGTCGAGGCGCCCGTTCCGCAGCCCAGGTCGAGCAGCCGGCTGCCGTGGGGCAGCGACCGGACACCGAGCCGGCGGGCGGAGCGGCGCAGTTGGCTGTGGTAGCCGGGATGGGCGCCGACCAGCAGATCGTAGGTCGACGCGGCACGGTCGAAGGCGGCGGACAGATCGTCGTCGCGCAGCAGGGGTACGGGGTGCGTGAGTGGCATGGGTTCCTTCCAGGGGGCGGCCGCGGGAGCGTCCTCGGCGGGTCAGGAGTGGGTCCGCCGTGGTAGCAGGGGCAGTTCCAGCAGGGACAGGAGCATGGGGGCCACGGGGGTGCGCAGGCCGAGCAGGAAGTCCTCCCACCAGGCCGTCGTACCGTCCAGGAACCGCAGCAGCCGGTCGGCCGGCACGGTCCGGAAGAGGTCGGCGAAGAAGCGTGCCCCGTCCATCCGGCCGGTCGCGAGGGCGCGCAGCAGCACCGCGTCCATGGCCAGCGGGCGGGCCCGGTACGGGCGGGGGACGGCCGGGTCGCGGCCGTGACGCAGCGCGGCGTCGATGGCCCGCGTCTGGCGCTGGATCGCCGCGAACGTGTAGCCCGTCGAGGGCCGGGTCGCGCCGCCGGCCGCTCCGATGGGGACGATGGAGCGGCCGCGGCTGCGCGGATAGCGGGAGTCGGTCATGGGGATGACGCCGGATTCGGTGCCGCTGACGGTGAAGGCGCGCAGACCGAGGACGTCGCGGCAGTAGGCCAGCAGTTCCCTGTCGTAGGCCGGCTTGGGCAGCACGTTCGGCGAGAACTGCGTGTACTCCACCAGGGCTTCGGTACGGCTGAAGGGCAGCACGTAGCCGAAGGACAGGCCCGGCTCCGGCTGCGGCGTGCGGAAGTCCATCAGGTGGGCGCAGGACGGATCGAACGCCGGAGCCGGGGTCCGGACGAACCAGCCCTTGAAGTGCTGGAGCAGTGCGGTGCGGAAGGGTGGGAGGGGGCACAGGGGGCGCGAGTCGAAGGCCCACCGGGCACGGTACGTCTGCGGACGCCCGTCCGCGTCGTACCCCCGTACCTCCGCGCCGCCCGGGCGGTCCCGTACCGACTCGACGTCCAGCCGGCGGCGCCGGCAGCCCCGGGCCGCCAGCGTCCGGCCCGCGGCGGCCTCGAACTGCGGGGAGCGCAGCATCTTGTACCGCCACGGGCCGAGATCCGCGTCGGCGGGGCGGCCGTCTCCGCCGGTCACCCGCAGCCGGTCCCACTGGCCGGTGAGCAGCGGGTCGTGTTCACCCGGTCCTTCCTCCCAGAAGCACCACGTCCGGTCCGGCGCGCGCAGCGGACCGGCGCCCGCCTCCAGGACGGCCACGGAGGGCGGACCGGTGGCCCAGCCGCCGGGGGCGGTCAGGCGCAGGGCGAGGCTCAGTCCGGCGGCTCCCGCCCCGATGATCACCACGTCCGCGTCCCGGCCCAACCGCCCCACCCCTTTCGCTCCGCTCCACAGTGACCGCTGCCCTGCTTCCCTTCCCCGAGTGCGGCCGTCGCGGATGCACCGGCTCGCCCGTATGGCCTCCTGCGGAGCCGCTCTGCGTGCCGCGGCCCGACCCGGGCCGGGGCTCGGGTATCACCGTGGGTGACGGGATACGCGCGCCGGGGTGCGGCGGGGTCAGGAGGGCGGCTGGTGGACGTGGAGCGGCATCGGGGACTCGAAGCGGCGGGGGCGGCGATCGGTGCGCTGCCGCCGAGGTGGACGGCGGCGTCGGAGCGGGCGGCGGGCGGGTTGTGGCGGCTGCCGAGGGCGGCCGACGCCGTGGAGTGCGCGTTGGGGCAGGGCGCGGACGGCCTGCGGGAGCGCGGCTGGGTGATGGTGCGCGCCCGGGTCGCCGAGGAGATCGGCTCGGGCCGGGACTGGACGCGGGAGGCCGCCGTATGGCTCGCGCGGGGAGGGGCGACGTGGCGCGAATCCGCCCGGGTGACGGGCGACCTGGCGTGGCGGGCGCGGGCCGAGGGAGCCAGTGCCCTGCTGTTCCTGGACGAGGCGTACGTGACCTCGCTGGATCCGGGCACGGCGTTCGGGCGGGGCCTGTGGCACTGCTTCCTGACGACGCTTCGCTACGATTTCCGCTGCGCCGCCATCGAGGAGTTCTTCGCCGGACCGCCGGCCGGACGCGAGCGCGCGGACCCGTACACCGACGCCCTGCACGCCTTCGCCCTGCTCGGGCGCTCGCGGACGGAGGGGCTGGAGGTCATGGCGGAGGTGGTGGCGAGGGCGGGCGACGAGGACAAGGTGGTCCACGCGCTGCTGCACGGACTGTGGCTCGGCGAGAACCTCCCCGGCCAAGCCTCGCTGATGCTGGAGCTGCTGGAGAGCCCCGCCTTCGCGCAGGGCCTGCTGGGGCCGGAGGCGCTGTTCCGCAAGGCGGGGGCGCTGCGCAGGCTGGGACGGTACGAGCCCGCCCTGGCGGCCGTGCAGAGCGCGATCGACCGCCTCGATCCCGGCGAGGTCGTCGTGCACGCCGACTGCGTCCGCGAGCGGTCCCTGATCCTGGCGGAGCGCAGCCTGCACACCGCGACCGGCCCCCGGACCGCCCCCGCCGACGGCCCGGCGCCGGGGCCCGCTTGAGCCTGCGGTCGCCGGGGGCTACTGGGTCGGCGGCGGGGTGAACTTCGTGAGGATCAGCAGGGTGTCGACGAGGTCCTCGGCCGGGGCGCCGGTGGCCAGGCGGCGGAGTTGCTGCCCGAAGACCAGGGCGACGGCCACGCCGGCCAGGCGTTCGGGGTCCGGCACGCCGAGCTGGGTCAGGATCCGGGTGGCCAGCAGGTCGTAGGCGGCGAAGCACTCCGCCGCGGCGGCGCGCAGCCGCTCGTCCCGGCCGGCCTGGACGTACAGCTCGAAGGGCGCGATGTGGCGGCTGTCGAAGGCGTTGCCGCCCGCGACCCGTGCCACCACCTCGGCCGCCTGCCCGATGTCGAAGCGCTCGTCGGTGCAGGCGTCGGCGAGCTCCGTGAAGTGCCGGGTCTCCTCGGCCACGAAGTGCAGCAGGCTTTCGCGCAGCAGCTCGTACTGGGTGGCGAAGTGGTAGGTGACGGAACCGAGGGAGACGCCGGCCTCCTTGGCGATCCGCCGGTTGGTGACGGCGGCGATGCCGTCCTGCCCGATGATCCGCAGCACGGCGTCGATGATGCTCTGGCGGGTGTCGGAAGCATGGGGCATGCCGGCATTCTGCCCCATCGGCTGACACGAGTACCCGCGCGGGGATGGGGAGTTGACGCGTCAGGGGTGTGGACAGCCGATGAGGCAGTGCCTACTGTTCGTTCGAACGAACAACAGGGGTCCGCCGCACGGGAGTCGTCGTGGAGATATCGGGATCGAACGTTCTGCTCACCGGGGCCACCGGAGGCATCGGCTCCGCACTGGCCGCGCGCCTGACCGCCCAGGGGGCCCGGCTCACCGTCAGCGGGCGCCGGGAGGAAGCGCTCAAGGCCGCCGCCGACGCCTGGGGCGCCCGCACCGTGGTCGCCGACCTCGCCGTCCGGGCCGACGTCGTCCGCCTCGCCGAGGCGTGCGCCGAGGCGGACGTACTCGTCGCCAACGCCGCCCTGCCCGCCAGCGGCGAACTCCTGGACTACACCGAGGAGCAGCTCGACCGTGCGCTGGACGTCAACCTGCGCGCCCCCGTCCTGCTGTCCCGGCTGCTCGCGGCGCACATGGTGGCCCGCGGCCGCGGCCACATCGTGCTGGTCGGCTCCATCTCCGGCAAGGCGGCGACCAAGTCGACCTCCCTCTACAACGCGACGAAGTTCGGGCTGCGCGGGTTCGCCCTTGCCCTGCGCCAGGAACTCAGGGGCACGGGGGTCGGAGTGTCCCTCGTACAGCCCGGCTTCGTCCGCGACGCCGGGATGTTCGCGGCCACCGGCGCCACCCCGCCGAACGGCATCAGGACCGTCACGCCGGGCCAGGTCGCCGACGGCGTCGTACGAGCCGTCCGCCACGACCGGTGCGAGGTCAACGTTGCGCCGCTGGAGCTGCGGCTGCTGAGCGCCATCGCCGGGCAGTTCCCCGGGTTCGCCGAGCGGATCCAGGCCCGGACGGACATCGACGGCTCCGTGCGACAGATCGTCGACGCCCAGCGCTCACGCCGCTAGTGCTGTGGCCGGGAAGGTTCGCCGGGTTGCGGTGTTCGGTGCGGTGCATCGCAAGGCGGAGGGCCGCGGCTCGTACTGGACGTACTTCCGTGGTCCGACAACGCGGCGAGGTGCAGCGCCGGGCGCCGCGACCCGGTGGACCTTTCCGGCCACAGCACTAGGCGGACGCCGGTCCCGCGCGCCGGGCGGGACCGGCGCCCGCCTCCCCTTGTCCCCACACGTTCCCGTACCTCCTCGCCCGTGGGCTCCCGCACATCCGCGCCGCTTCCATGCCACCTCATGTGAACGGAGAGCACCGCTGTGCCGAGTGAACATGCATCTTCGGCCCCACCGGGCCGCGGACCCGGCTGGTAACGGGGCGACCTGCACCTGCACAGCGTGCACTCCGAGGGCAAGCGCACGGTGGACGAGATCGTCGCGGCCGCCCGCCAGGGGCTGCACTTCATCGCTACCTCCGACCACAACACCAGCTCGACCGGGGTGACGTGGCACGGCAACGTCCCGGCCGACCTGCTGGTCATCAACGCCGAGGAGGTCACCACCCACCACGGGCACTGGCTGGCCGTCGGCCTGCCGCAGGGCGAATGGGTGGACTGGCGCTACGGTCCCGCGGACCAGGGGGCGTTCGGGAGCCACACCCGGCGCGTGCACAGTCTGGGTGGACTCACGATCGCCGCCCATCCGTTCATTCCGGCCGCCGGATGCTTCTGGGAGTTCGGCCTCGACCGGGTGGACGCGGTGGAGGTGTGGAACGGGCCGTGGACCCTGGACGACGCGGCCAACATCGCCGCCTGGCACGTCATGCTGTGCCTCGGCAAGCGGATCGCCGCCGTGGGCAACAGCGACGCGCACAGCCCCGCCGACGCCGTCGGCCGGCCCCACAACGTGGTGCGTGCGGCCGCCCTGTCCACGCCCGCCGTGCTGGACGCGCTGCGCCTGGGCCGCTCGTACGCCGTCGAATCCGCGGCCGTGACGGTCGACTTCACCGCCCGCACCGGCGCGGCGGTCGCGGGACCCGGCGAGGAACTGCCGCTGTCCTTCTTCGACACCGTCGACGTGACCTTGGACGTGACGGGCGCCCCGGACGGCATCGCCACGCTGTACACGGAGTGGGGCATCATGGCCGCCACCTGCATCGACGGCAGCGGCAGGGGGCAACTGCGCTGACGCGGCCGGGGCAAGGCCTCGCTGTTCGCCCGGGCCGAGGTGTGCCGGCCCAAGCCCGCCTCCACCACGCTGGACCAACTGGTGGCCATCACCAACCCGGTGTGGTTCTACTCCGCGCAGCTGCCCCCGTACGACGTCGAGCGGCGCGCGCTCTTCCACACCGAGCGCCGCCCCCGACGGCTCGTGGAGCAGCATGCGGCCGCTGCCGGGCACCGACGCCGGCGCCACGTCGTTCGCGGGGGTCCAGAGCTCCGTGGCCGGCCTGCCGGACGGCTCCGTCGTGGTGCTGGGCATCGCGCCCGACAACGGCCTGTGGCTGACCACCGTACGGGGTCGGGCCGTGCTCCAGCCCTGGCAGCACGTCCAGGGGCCGGACGGTGCGAGCGGGTTCGCCGTCCGGGAGGCGGACATCGCCGCCTTCCCCGACGGCACCTGCCGGCTCGTCGTGACCGCCTTGGACGGCACCGCGTTCCACCAGCAGCGCCGCGCGGACGGCATCCTGCCCGGCTTCCGGACCCTGCCCGGGTTCACCGCGCGGAGCCGCTGGGGTGCGACGAAGGTCTCGATCACCGCCATGCCCGACGGGTCCTCCCGGGTCCTCGCGATCGGGCTCGACGGGATCGTCTACCACCAGCAGCGGCCGCCCGACGGCTCCTGGACCGGATTCCGGCCCCCACGGGGCGTCACCACCCCCACCATGGGGGCCGGCGCCATCGGCAGCACCGGAACGCCGGACGGTTCCGCCCAGGTGGTGGCGGTCGGGCTCGACGGGCGGATCTGGCACAACCTGCGCAAGCCGGACGGCTCCTGGACGCCGTTCGCACAGGTACCCGGCCCGAACGGGAGGGACCCCTTCCCCGCGGGGCAGGTCCGGATCAGCGCCCTGTGTGACGGCGCCACGCACCTGACGGCCGTCAGCGCCGGCTAGCCAGGGGGTGTCCGGGGCGGGCGCGGCCCGGCCGGCACCGCGGCCCGGCCGGCACCGCGGCGCGAGCGGCGAGTGCGCCCGTGGCGGCGTACGCGTGCACGTGCGGGCAGGGCCCGGCGGGGCGGGGCACCATGGGCTCATGAGAACGCGTCCGGTGCTCGTCTACGACGGAGACTGCGGCTTCTGTACGGCCTCGGCCGGAGCGGCCCGGCGCCTGCTCCGCCCCTCGTGTGAGTTCACCCCGTGGCAGTCCGCCGACCTGCAGTCCCTCGGCATCACCCGGGAGCGGGCCGAGTACGAGGCGCTGTGGGTGACTCCCGCCGGGGAGGTGTACGGCGGCGCGCAGGCGGTGGCGAGACTGCTGCTCAGCGCCGGCCGGGGATGGCCGGTCCTGGGGGCGGTGCTCACCCTGGCGCCGATGCGGTGGATCGCCCACGGCGTCTACCGGGTCATCGCGGTCAACCGGAGGCGGCTGCCCGGCGGCACCCCGGCCTGCGCGGTGCCGCGGCCGGGAGCGGGCCGGGGGTTGTCCGGCGGATCAGGGCCGGACCTCCTCTAAGCCGCGGCCGCCCCCGGACCTGCCCCGGTTTTGATCGGCCGGGCCCGGCGGCCGTAGGGTTGGCCGGCAAGCGGACCATGACCATGATCGACGATGAGGAGCAGCCGTGAGCGAGTCGGCGTCCACCGCCCTGCAGGAGCAGATCGCCCGGGAACTCCAGGTGTCGGACACCTTCGACGCCGAGCTGGAGATCGAGCGCCGGGTGGCCTTCCTCTCGGAGCGGCTGACCTCGACCGGCCTGCGCGCCCTGGTCCTCGGCATCAGCGGCGGCGTGGACTCCACCACCGGTGGGCGGCTGTGCCAACTCGCCGTCGAGCGGGCCCGGGCCGGCGGCCACGAGGCGGCCTTCTACGCGATGCGGCTGCCGTACGGCGTCCAGGCCGATGAGCGGGACGCCCAGCTCGCGCTCTCCTTCATCAAGGCGGACCACGTCCTGACGGTGGACGTGAAGCCCGCCAGCGACGCCGCGCTGGCGGCGGCCGTCTCCGCCGGCGTGAGCTTCCGCGACGCCCACCACCAGGACTTCGTCCAGGGCAACATCAAGGCACGCCAGCGCATGATCGCCCAGTACGCGGTGGCCGGCGCCCACGAGGGCCTGGTCGTCGGCACCGACCACGCGGCCGAGGCGGTCTCCGGCTTCTTCACCAAGTTCGGCGACGGCGCGGCCGACGTGGTGCCGCTGACCGGGCTGACCAAGCGCCGGGTGCGGGCCGTCGCGGACGCCTTGGGCGCCCCCGCCGAGCTGGTGTGGAAGGTCCCGACCGCCGACCTGGAGACCCTCGCCCCGGGCAGGGCCGACGAGGACGCGCTGGGAGTCACGTACGACGACATCGACGACTTCCTGGAGGGCAAGCCGGTCGACGAGCGGGCCTTCGAGACCATCGTGCACCGCTACCGGCTCACCGGGCACAAGCGGCAGTTGCCCCTCGCCCCGTAGTCGTCTGTCGCGCCGCCCGGCGCGGCCACCGCGGCGGCGCCGGCCCGGAGTCATCTGGTGAAGACCGCCCGGGCGATCCCGTCGGGGGCGGCGCCCGCCTCGGCGACGAGCTCGCCGTCGGCGGACCAGATCCCCGAACGGCCGGACGTGTGGTCGAACCCGCCGCCCGTCGGCCCCGCGAAGGCCGCGGTGGCGACCCACACCCCGTGGTCCGCGGCGACCCGGCGGGCGCGCTCGCCGTGCAGCCCGGCCTCGTGGTCGGCGTGGACCACCCCGGCCAGGTAGCCGTCGATGCCCAGCGCGGCCGTCTTCGCGGCGTGCTCGGGAATGCCGGTGTCGCGGCAGACCGCCAGCCCCAGCCGCCACCCGTCCACTTCGATCACGGCGGGCTCTCCCGGCACGAACCGGGCGGACTCGCTGCCGTGCAAGTGGACCTTCGCGTACGCCACGCGCGCACCGGCTCCGTCCACGGCCAGGACGCCGATGCGCGGGCCCGGCACGGGTGCGCCGACCAGCGCGAGCGTCCCGGTCTCGGCGCAGGCGGCGACGATCGGAGCCAGCCGGTCGTCGTCCGGGGAGACCGGCGTCGCCGCGAGCTCGTACCCCGTCAGTGACATCTCGGGGAACACGACCACCCGCGCGTCCGCCGCCCTGACGGCCTCGGCGTGGGCCACCGCGTTGGCCGCCACGTCGTGAGCCGCGCACCTCGGCTGCGCCACCGCGATGCTCAATGTCTGCTCCACCCGAACTCCCCTGGTCACGTCCTACGCATCACCTCACCCTATGCAGCGGCCGCCTCCCGGCCGTTCCGCCGCAGGTCACTGCCCGCCGCCATGTCGAGCGGACCGCCGGAGATTCCGTGTGGGCCCGCCGTTGGATGCGCAGACTCGGCCCCATGGCGCACATGGGCGCGTTCCGGGAGGCGGTCGGCCGCTGGGCGGCCGGCGGTCCCGGCGAACCGGCGGGTGAGCCGGCCGTACGACTGGGCCTGCGGACGGCGGTGCGGTGGAAGAAGGCCCCAGTGACCTCGCGTCCGCCGAGGCGCCGACTGCGAAACGGGCCCGGGCGCCGCACCGGAGCGGGAACCCGGATGGATCTGAGTATCTGCGCTCTTACCGGTGCGGGGACGGGCCCGAACACTGGGGTCATGTGCGAAGGAATCCGGATACGTGTTCTCCCCCTGTTGACGGCCCTGGTGCCGGCGGCGCTGTCGATGGCGCTGTGGGCTGCCTGGCTGGGCTGGGACCAGCACCGGGACGTCCACCCTGACGGCTCGGTGACCGGCCCTTACGAGACGTGGCAGGTGGTCGGGCTCGGGGTGACTCTGCTGGCGCTGGTGTACTGGGCAGCTTCCCGCAAGCACATCGCCGCAGCCGTGCTCGGCACCCCCGCCGGACTGACCGCCGCCGCGTACTACGACTGGTCGGACGACTCCAGCGGGCTCTTCGTCGTCGGGGTGGGCATGGTCATGATCGGCAGCTCGGTCGTGACCGGCGTCTTCTCGGCCTTGGTGGCCTCCCGCAAACGGCAGGCCGGTGCCGGGCGGCTGATCCGCTGATCCGCTGATCCGCTGATCCGCTGTGGGCCGTCGGGGGCGAAGTCGCCCGCACCTGCGTGCGCCTGCCACCGGGTGTCCGCACGAGGTCGGACAGTTGCGCTGGTCAAGGCACATGGCCCGGGTGCGGGCGGCATCGAGGGAGCGACCGATGGACGCAGCAGGACCACCGGACCGCAGGGCTCTGCTGGCCGGCGTACTCGCGGGCGCCACCGTCGGGCTCGTGGGGTGCGCGTCGAAGACTGGCGCCACGCCGGCGGCCGGCGCGTCGGCGACGGTGCGGCCGGCCACTCCCGCCGAGGCGTTCGCGAGGCTGATGGAAGGCAACGAGCGCTGGGTCAGTGGCGACCTCCGGCATCCCGACCGGGATCCGGACCGGCGTCAGCTGGTGGCCCAGTCGCAGGAGCCGTTCGCGGCGGTCCTCGCCTGCATCGACTCCCGGGTCCCGCCCGAGCTGCTCTTCGACACCGGGCTGGGCGACCTCTACGTGATGCGCACGGGCGGAGAGGCGGTCGGTCCGGTGGTCACCGGTTCCGTCGAGTACGGGCCCATGACCAGTGGCACTCCGCTGATCGTGGTCCTCGGGCATCAGCGCTGCGGCGCCGTCGAGGCCGCGTACAAGTCCCTTCGTGACGGCAAACCGCTGCCCGGCAACCTCCAGGCGATCGTCCGGGCCCTGCAGCCGGCCTACGCGCAGGCGGTGCGGGAAGGCGGCACCGACCCGGTCGAGACCATGGCCCGCGCCCAGGTCACGCTGACCGCGACGGGTCTGCGCTCCAACCAGGACCTCGCCCCGCTCGTCGAGAAGGGCGCCCTCGGCGTGGTCGGCGCCTACTACTCGCTCGACACGGGCAAGGTGCAGGTCCTCTCGGGCCGCCCCTGAACGGGCAGGACCCCGGGCTGGTTGCCCGTGCGGGGGCAGCCGCCTTACGCTCGCGGCATGCCGCGCGAGAGGGAAGTGCCGCCGCCGGCCGATGTGTTGCGCGCGGCCTACGGTGCGTTCGACGCCGTCGTCGTCACGATCACGGACGAACGGTCCTGGCTGCCGACCGGCTGTGCCGGCTGGTCGGTGCGCGATCTGGTCTTCCACTGCCTGGCCGACGCGCAACGGGGCCTGGTGGCGCTGCACACGCCCGCCGAACGGGCCCCGGACCGGGACGCGGTCAGCTACTGGGCGGACTGGGGCCCGGACCCCCTGGGCGCGGCCAACGGCCGGCGGTTCAACCGGGTCGTCGCCAGCATGTTCCTGCACGTCGAGCAGTTGTGCGGGCTGTATTCGGAGACCGCGGGCGCGGTGGTGGACGCCGCGGCCGGAGCCGCGGCCGGCCGGCCGGTCGCCACCCAGGGCCACGTGCTGCGCGCGGGCGACCTCATCCGCACGCTGGCCGTCGAGGCGACGATCCACCATCTCGACCTCGTCGCGTTCCTCCCCGACGCGCCGGGCCCTTCGGCAGCGGGGCTCGGCCAGGTGCGCCGTACGCTGGACGGGCTGCTCGGCCGCCCCGTACCGGTGGCCTGGGACGACGCCGCGTACGCGCGCGCGGCGACCGGGCGCGCGCCGCTGACCGAGGCCGAACGGGACCGGCTGGGCGCGGACGCCGCCCGGTTCCCCCTGTTCTGTTGAACCGGCCGCCGCCCGACGGCCATAGTGGACAGCGACCGGGATCCTTCCCTCAACGGAGGCGTGGATGAAGCGCGTTGTCTCTCTGATCGTCTCGGCGGCTCTCGGAGCGGGCCTGGTTGCCGTCGGCGCGGGCCCGGCGTCCGCGGACGCCTACGACTGTCGCACCTGGTACGAATCCAGCACCACTGCCGCCGGTACGTGCACCAACGGCACCGGCGAGTTCCGGGTGTACACCAAGTGTGTCCGGACCCTCGCGAAGGACTACACCGTCTACGACCCCACGTGGAACCGCGTGGGCACCACCAGCACGGCCACCTGTTACAGCGGGGGCCGGGCCACCGGCGCGGGCATCCAGGTGCGCTGATCCGACGACGGCCGGGCCGCGCGGCGCGCACGGCCCGGCCGTCATCGGCACGTGACTCCAGTCACTTGAGCCACGGATGAGACATGGCTTCCGGGGGCACCGGGCAAGAGCGGGGATTCCCAGGTCGCCGCGGGTCCGCCGCGGTACCGGAACCGGAGGTACAGCGCGCCGTGTCGGAGCAACACACGATTCACACAGCCGGGACGTGGCGGTCCGCGGTCTCAGGGGCCACCAGGGAGATCCTGGATCCCGCGGACGCCACCGTCCTCGCCGTGGTCGCCGAGGGCGACGCCGCCGACACGGACGCGGCCGTCAGCGCCGCCCGGGCCGCCTTCGACGGCGGACCGTGGCCGGGTACCCCGGTCGCCGAACGTGCGGCGCTGCTGCGCCGGACCGCCGACCTGCTCCAGCGTGACCGGGAGCACATCGGCCTGCTGGAGAGCCGGGACGCGGGCAAGACGCTCGAAGAGGGCCGTGTGGACGTGGACTGCGTCAGCGACGCCTTCCGCTACTTCGCGGACCTCGTCACCGGGGAGGGCGCAGGCCGGGTCGTGGACGCCGGCTCCCCCGACATCCACAGCGTCGTCGTCCACGAGCCGGTCGGGGTGTGCGCGCTGATCACCCCGTGGAACTATCCGCTGCTCCAGGCCAGCTGGAAGATCGCCCCGGCCCTGGCGGCGGGCAACACCTTCGTCATCAAGCCGAGCGAGATCACCCCGCTGACCACGGTGGCCCTGATCAGGCTGCTGGTGGAGGCCGGCCTGCCCGCCGGAGTCGCCAATCTGGTCACCGGCCCCGGCGATCCGGTCGGCGCCCGCCTCGCCGCCCACCCCGACGTCGACCTGGTCTCCTTCACCGGCGGCCTCGCCAGCGGTACGAAGGTCATGCGGGCGGCCGCCGACACCGTCAAGAAGGTCGCCCTCGAACTCGGCGGCAAGAACCCGAACGTGGTCTTCGCCGACGCCTGCGCCACCGAGGAGGGCTTCGACACCGCCGTCGACCAGGCCCTCAACGCCGCCTTCACGCACAGCGGCCAGGTGTGCTCGGCCGGCTCCCGGTTGATCGTCGAAGAGCCGCTGCGCGAGCGGTTCGTCGCCGAACTCGCCCGCCGCGCCGAGAAGATCCGCCTCGGCCGCGGCACGGACCCGGGGGTCGAGTGCGGCCCGCTGGTCTCGGCGGCCCAGCTCGAACGGACGCGGTCGTACGTGGCCTCCGCGCTCGCCGAGGGCGCCGTCCTGCGCGCCGGGGGCGAGCGTCCCGAGGGGCCGGGGTACTTCTACCGCCCGACCGTCCTCGACCGCTGCCACCGGCGGATGCGCGTCGTACGCGAAGAGGTCTTCGGGCCGGTCCTGACCGTCGAGACGTTCCGCACCGAGGACGAGGCCGTCGCCCTCGCCAACGACACCGAATACGGCCTCGCGGGCGGCGTCTGGACGGCGGACCACGGCCGGGCCCGCCGGGTGGCCGGGCGGCTGCGCCACGGCACCGTATGGATCAACGACTTCCACCCCTACCTGCCGCAGGCCGAATGGGGCGGCTTCGGGAAGTCCGGCATCGGCCGCGAGCTCGGCCCGTCGGGACTGGCCGAGTACCGCGAGACCAAGCACGTGTACCAGAACCTCGCCCCGCGCCCCGTGCGCTGGTTCGCGGGCTGACGGGGGGGCAGGAGAGACATGACCGGCACCACGCACCACTCCGACCGGCCCGAGCCCGAGCACGAGTACGACTACGTCGTCGTCGGCGGCGGCACCGCCGGCTCCGTGATCGCTTCCCGGCTCACCGAGGACCCCGACGTCACCGTCGCCGTCATCGAGGGCGGCCCGAGCGACGTGGACCGCCCCGACGTCCTGACCCTGCGCCGCTGGATGGGCCTGCTCGGCGGGGAGCTCGACTACGACTACCCCACCACGGAGCAGCCTCGCGGCAACTCGCACATCAGGCACAGCCGGGCCCGCGTCCTGGGCGGCTGCTCCTCGCACAACACGCTCATCGCCTTCAAGCCGCTGCCGTCCGACTGGGACGAGTGGGCGGACGCGGGCGCCGACGGCTGGCACGCGGCGGCCATGGACCCGTACTTCGACCGGCTCCTCAACAACATCGTGCCGGTCGGCGAGGCGGACCGGAACGCCATCGCCCGCGACTTCGTGGACGCGGCGCAGGACGCGCTGGGCGTGCCCCTGATCGACGGCTTCAACCGCAAGCCGTTCCACGAGGGCGCCGGGTTCTTCGACCTCGCCTACCACCCGGAGGACAACAAGCGCTCGTCGGCGTCGGTTGCCTACCTCCACCCCGTCATGGACGGCCGGCCCAATCTGCGGCTGCTGCTGCAGACCTGGGCCTACCGCCTGGAGCTGGACGGCACCCGGGCCCGCGGGGTCCACGTCCGCGCCGAGGACGGCAGCAGGTCGCTGATCACGGCCCGCCGTGAGGTGCTGGTGTGCGCGGGCGCCGTCGACACCCCGCGGCTGCTGCTGCACTCCGGCATCGGCCCGCGGCGCGACCTGGAGGCGCTCGGCATCCCGGTCCGCCACGATCTGCCCGGTGTCGGCGAGAACCTGCTCGACCACCCGGAGTCGGTGATCGTCTGGGAGACCGACGGCCCGATCCCGGAGAACTCGGCGATGGACAGCGACGCGGGCCTGTTCGTCCGGCGCGACCCGGACTCCCCGGGGCCCGACCTGATGTTCCACTTCTACCAGATCCCCTTCACCGACAACCCGGAGCGGCTCGGCTACGAACGCCCGGCGCACGGCGTGTCGCTGACCCCGAACATCCCCAAGCCGCGCAGCCGCGGCCGTCTCTACCTCACCAGTGCGGACCCCGAGGCCAAACCGGCCCTGGACTTCCGTTACTTCACGGACGAGGAGGACTACGACGCCCGCACGCTGGTGGACGGGATCAAGCTGGCCCGCGAGATAGCCGCGACCGAGCCGCTGGCGGGATGGCTGCGGCGCGAGGTCTGCCCGGGCCCGGAGATCACCGGCGACGAGGAGCTGAGCGCGTACGCCCGCTCGGTGGCACACACCGTCTACCACCCGGCCGGCACCTGCAAGATGGGCGCCGACGACGACGAAAGGGCCGTTGTGGCACCCGACTTGAAGGTGCGCGGCCTCGACGGCCTGCGCATCGCCGATGCGTCCGTCTTTCCGACGATGCCCGCCGTCAACCCGATGATCGGAGTGCTCATGGTCGGGGAGAAGGCCGCCGATCTGCTGCGGGGCGGTGATGTCCGGTGAACACGACCCTGACCGGTGCGGTCGCGCCCGGCACCGGAACCACCGACTCCGCCGTCTTCGCCGTCGAGGGCCTGTGGAAGGTCTTCGGCCCCCGGCGCAAGGCCGCCCGGGTCCCGGGCTCGGAGTACGCCGCCCTGCCGGCCGCCGAGCTGCGCGAGCGGACGGGCTGCACCGCTGCCGTGCGCGACGTCAGCTTCGACGTCCGCAAGGGCGAGGTCTTCGTCGTCATGGGCCTGTCCGGCTCCGGCAAGTCCACCCTGGTGCGCTGCCTGACCCGGCTGATCGAGCCCACGGCCGGCTCCCTCGCCATCGACGGCGAGGACGTCCTCGCCATGGACGCGGCCCGGCTGCGCGAGCTGCGACGCCACCGCGCCGCCATGGTCTTCCAGCACTTCGGCCTGCTGCCGCACCGCACCGTGCTCGACAACGTGGCGTACGGGCTGGAGATCCAGGGCATGAACCGCGCCGAACGGCGGGCCAGAGCCGCGGAGATGGTCGCCAAGGTCGGCCTCGAAGGCCTTGAGGGCCGCCGGCCCGGCCAGCTCTCCGGCGGTCAGCAGCAGCGCGTCGGCCTGGCCCGCGCCCTGGCCGCCGATCCCGAAGTCCTCCTGTTCGACGAGCCGTTCAGCGCACTCGACCCGCTGATCCGCCGGGAGATGCAGGACGAGGTGGCGCGGCTGCACCACGACGAGGGCCGCACGATGGTCTTCATCACCCACGACCTGACCGAGGCGCTGCGCCTCGGCGACCGGATCGCGCTGATGCGCGACGGCCGGATCGTGCAGCTGGGCACGCCCGAGGAGATCGTCGGCTCGCCCGCGGACGACTACGTACGGGACTTCGTCCGCGACGTGCCGCGCGAGCAGGTGATCACCGTACGCAGCGCGATGCGCCCCGCGGTGGCCGACGAAGCCGCCCAGGGGCCGGCGCTGACGCCTGCCGCCACGGTGGTGGAAGCCATCGAGGCCGTCGCACGCAACGGCGGTCCGGCGCGGATCGTGGACCACGGCCGCTGCCTCGGCGTGGTCGACGACGCGGGGCTGCTCGCCGTGGTGGCCGGTCTGCCGGCGCCCGACGGCCGGGGGGTGGCGGCATGATGCCCCGCACCCGCTGCGCCGCCCCTGTCCCCGGCACCGGGCGGTGGCGGGGATGACCGCGACGACCACACCCGTGCGCGAGCCGGGCCCGCCGGGCCGGCTGCCCGTAGCACCTGCCGGACCCGACGGGACCCGGCGGCCGGACGACGGCAGACGGCCCGGCCGCGAGCCGTCCGGCGCCGGCTCGCCCGCAAGCCGCCTGAAGACGCTGTTCCTCCAGCACCGCGCAGGCCGCAGGGTCCTGCCCCTCGCCGTCGTCGCCGTGCTGCTCGCGCCCCTCGCGGTCTTCTTCCCCGGCGCCGCCTCCTGGCCCGCCTCGCTGGCCGTCGACGTGTCCGGGCCGCTCGGCCGGGCCGGCGACTGGATCATCGACAACCGGGACAGCCACCCGCTCTTCCTCTACTTCTTCGGGCACGTCAGCAACGCCGTGGTGGTGTCGGTCCGCGCGGTCTACGTGGTCCTGCTCGCCGCCGGCTGGACGGGCGTCACCGCCCTGGCCGGCCTGGTGGCGCTGCGTCTCGCCGGCGTCCGGCTCGCCCTGACCTGCGTCGCCGCGTTCGCCGCGTGCGGGCTGCTCGGCATGTGGGTGCCGACCATGCAGACCCTGGCACTGATGGTCGTGGCCGTCGCCGCCTCCGTCGCGGTCGGCGCCGTGCTCGGACTCGTCGCCGGGACTTCGGCCCGCGCCGACCGCGCGCTGCGCCCCGTGCTCGACACCATGCAGGTGCTGCCCGCCTTCGCGTACCTGCTGCCCATGGTGCTGGTGTTCGGCATCGGCGTGCCCGCCGCCGTCCTGGCGACCGTGGTGTACGCGGCTCCGCCGATGGCCCGGTTGACCGCGCTCGGCCTGCGCGGGGCCGACGCCGGGGTGCTGGAGGCCGCGGCCTCGCTCGGCGCGACGGCGCGCCAGCGTCTCCTCACCGCACGGCTCCCGCTGGCCCGGCGACAGCTGATGCTGGGGGTCAACCAGGCCATCATGATGGCGCTGTCCATGGCCGTCATCGCCTCGGTGATCGGCGCCGGCGGCCTCGGCGACCGCGTGTACCAGGCGCTCGCCTCGGTCGACGTCGGTGCGGCGCTCGCCGCCGGCCTCCCCATCGTGCTGCTCGCGGTGGTCCTCGACCGGACCGCCGACGCGGCGGGCAGCCGGCTGGGTACCGCCCCGGTCCCGGCTGCGCGACGGCACCCGCTGCGCCGGGTGCTCGCCGGCTGGTACGGATGGCTGCTGACGCTGCTCGCGGCGGTCGCCGCGGCCGTCGCGGGCCGGATGGCGGGCACCTCCCAGTGGCCCGGTTCCTGGACCGTCCCGATCGCGGAGCCCGTGAACCGGGCGGTCGCCTGGATGACCGGCCACCTCTACTCGGGGGTCCCGGTGGTCGGCGGCACCGCCGACTGGGCGGCCCGCTTCACCGGCTGGATCCTCGACCCGCTGCGCTCCGGGCTGCAGGCCACGCCCTGGTGGCTGCTCCTGGCCCTGGTCGGCGCCCTCGGCCTGCTCGTCGGTACCCGGCGTACCGCGCTGACCGCCGTCCTCGCCCTGGCCGCCATCGGTGTCCTCGGCGCGTGGGAGCCGTCCCTCGACACCCTCTCCCAGGTACTGGCCGCGGTCGCCGTGACCCTCGTACTCGGTTTCGCCGTCGCCGTCGGCGCGGCCCGCAGCGCCCGCGTCCAGCGTCTGCTGCGCCCGGTGCTCGACGTGTGCCAGACCATGCCCCAGTTCGTCTACCTGATCCCGGTGGTCGCGCTGTTCGGTGTCGGGCGGGCGCCGGCCGCGGCCGCCGCCGTCGTGTACGCGCTGCCCGCCGTGGTGCGCATCACCACCGAGGGCCTGCGCGGGGTCAGCCCGGCGGCCCTCGAATCGGCCCGCTCGCTCGGCGCGACCGGTTCGCAGCAGCTGCGCCAGGTCCAGCTTCCCCTGGCCCGGCCGGCGTTGCTGCTCGCCGTGAACCAGGCGGTGGTGCTGGTCCTCGCCGTCGTCATCATCGGCGGCCTGGTCGGCGGCGGCGCGCTGGGCTACGACGTCGTCCTCGGCCTGGCCCAGGGCGACCTGGCCACCGGGCTGGTGGCCGGCGCCGCGATCGTCTGCCTCGGCCTGCTGCTCGACCGCGTCACCCAGCCCGTGAAGGAGGCCTGACATGCGGATCCCCCACCACGGGCGGTGCCCCGTCCGAGGGCGGCGCACCGTCGCCGCCCTCGCCGCCACGGCGTCCCTCGTCGCACTCACCGCCTGCGGGGCGGCCGACATGACCCGCCAGGCCTCCCCGTACGCCGCCGCGCAGGGCGCGAAGACCGTGACCCTCTCCGTCCAGTCCTGGGTCGGGGCACAGGCGAACACCGCCGTCGCGGCGTACCTGCTCGAACACGAGCTTGGCTACCGCGTCGACACCGTCCAGGTGGACGAGGTGCCCGCGTGGGACGCGCTCAGCCAGGGCAGGGTCGACGCGATCCTCGAGGACTGGGGGCACCCGGAGCAGGAGAAGCGGTACGTCGAAGGCAAGAAGACGATCACACCGGGCGGCGACCTGGGCGTGACCGGCCACATCGGCTGGTTCGTCCCGACGTACTTCGCCGAGGAGCATCCGGACGTCACCGACTGGAAGAACCTCGGCAAGTACGCCGGCCGACTGCGCACCGCCGAGAGCCGCGGCAAGGGCCAGCTGATGGACGGCTCCCCGTCGTACGTCACGAACGACAAGGCGCTGGTCAAGAACCTCGGGCTCGACTACGAGGTCGTCTTCGCCGGATCGGAGGCGGCGCAGATCACCCAGATCAGGCAGTTCGCCAAGGAGCACAAGCCGTTCCTGACCTACTGGTACGAGCCGCAATGGCTGTTCGAGCGGGTCCCGATGACGGAGGTGAAGCTGCCCGAGCACCAGGAGGGGTGCGACGCGGACCCGGAGAAGGTGAACTGCGCCTACCCGCACACGCCGTTGCAGAAGTACCTGAACACGCGCTTCGCGGAGAACGGCGGGAAGGCGGCCTCGTTCCTGAAGAAGTTCCACTGGACCGTCGCGGAGCAGAACGAGGTGGCGTTGATGATCGCCGAGGAGAAGCTGTCGCCGGAGCAGGCCGCCCGTAAGTGGGTGGAGCGCAACGAGCAGGTGTGGCGGCCCTGGACGCGCTGATCCGTCCGCCGCGCCGGCGCCGGCCGCTCGCCGGGCTCGGCCATACGGCTTGAAGTCGCCGGTGTCCGGGGAGGTGACGCGACGCGAAGGCTCCGTCTCCCTACCTTCGTGGGTGTTCCTTGCCCGATCGAAAAAGGTGGATTCGTGCGCTCTGTACGTTCTCTCGTCACCCTCCTCGCCGCCGGTGTCGTCATCTTCGGCGGTGCGTCCTCCGCCAGCGCGGACGTGAACGTCACCTACCAGCCCGAGCCCTCGTACACGTTCGTTTTCGGCAACTGGCTCCAGTTCGCGGCCGACGACGTGTTCAACGCGGGCCACGACAACACGGTCGGCTCCAACAACTGAGAGCGGTGATCCGCAGCGCCTTCTGCCGTCCGGCAGGGACGTGAGCGGACACAAGGGTGCACAATCGTTTACCCTGGGGGTAAACAGTTGTGCACCCTCGCCGTGTCCCGCTCTCGTCCCGCGTCTGGAGCAGCATGCCCCCCGCGATACCCGCACCCGGCGCGGCCCCCGCGCGCTCCCCGCGCCCCCGGGCCGTCGTGCCCGTCCTCGCCTTCTGCGGCGTGGTCGTCGCCGTCATGCAGACCCTCGTGGTTCCCCTGCTGCCGCACGTGCCGGACCTGACGGGCGCGAGCCCGGGCGCCGCCGGCTGGCTGGTGACCATCACCCTCCTGACCGGCGCGGTCTTCACCCCGGTGCTCGGCCGGGTGGGTGACATGTACGGGAAGCGGCGGGTGCTGCTCGCCTCGCTGGGCGTGCTCACCGTCGGTTCCGTCCTGTGCGCGGTCAGCTCCGACATCGGCGTGCTGATCACCGGCCGGGCCCTCCAGGGCGCGGCCCTCGCGGTGATCCCCCTGGGCATCAGCATCATCCGCGACGAGCTGCCCGCCGACCGGGTGCTGCCATCGATCGCCCTCATGAGCTCGACGCTCGGCATCGGCGCGGCGATAGGCCTGCCGGTGGCCGCGGTGGTCATGGAGAACTTCGACTGGCACACCATGTTCTGGGCGTCGGCCGCCCTCGGCCTGCTCGATCTGCTCCTGGTGCTCTGGATCGTCCCCGAGTCCCCGGTGCGCTCCCGGGGCACCTTCGACGTCCTGGGGACCCTCGGGCTGGCCGGTTCCCTCGTCGGGCTGCTGCTCGCGATCACCCAGGGTGCGGACTGGGGCTGGGCCTCCGGCCGCACGCTCGGCCTGCTCGGTGCCTCCGTCGCCGTCGGGCTGCTCTGGGGACGGTTCGAACTGCGTACCCCCTCCCCCATGGTGGACCTGCGGGTTTCCGCCCGGCCGGCCGTGCTGATCACCAATGTCGCGGCCCTGCTGATCGGTTTCGCCTTCTACGCGAACTCCCTGGTCACCGGCCAGATGGTGCAGGAGCCCACGAGCACCGGGTACGGGCTCGGCGCCTCCATCGTCGTGAGCGGCCTGTGCCTGCTGCCCGGCGGCCTGGCCATGGTCGCCCTCTCCCCCGTCTCCGCGCGGATCTCCGCCGCGTACGGGCCCCGTACCGCGCTCGCGCTCGCCGCCGCCGTCATGGCCGTCGGCTACGTGGTCCGCTTCTTCACCAGCCACAGCCTCTGGCTGATCGTGACCGGCGCCACGGTGGTGGCCTCCGGCACCGCGATCGCGTACTCGGCGCTGCCCGCCCTCGTCATGCGGGCCGTGCCGGTGAGCGAGACGGCCGCGGCCAACGGGCTCAACACCCTGATGCGCTCGGTCGGTCAGGCCTGTTGCAGCGCCGTGGTCGCCGCCGTGCTGGCCCACGTGACGTTCGTGGCCGGCGGCCGCTCCGCCCCGACCCTGCACGCCTACCTGCTGATCTTCCTGATCGCCGCCGGAGCGGCGCTCGCGGCCCTCTGCGCCACGCTCTTCCTGTCGTCGGACCGGCCCGGGGGCGGTGCCCCGCGCGACCGCGGCCCCCGGGGCGGTACGGTCACGGTGTCGGCGTCCGTGACCGCCGCCCGGGAGAGCGCATGAGCAGCACCGACGGATCCGCCGCCGCCACGGCCGGCGGGGAGGACGCTGCCGGGACCGGACGCGAGGCCATCGTGCGTGCCGCGCGCCGGGCGTTCACGTTGCGCCCGTACGGCGAGGTCACGATGCGCGGCATCGCCGCCGCCGCCGGGGTGAGCCCGTCGCTGATCGTGAAACGGTTCGGCAGCAAGGAGGCCCTCTTCAACACGGTCGCCGACTTCCGGACCGCCGCCGACGAGCTCTTCGCCGCTCCGCCGCCCGTGCTCGGGCGGCACCTGGTGCTGACCATGGTCGAGCTGCGCGACCGGTTCCGCGGGGACCCGCTGCTGCGGGTGGTGTTCTCGCTGGGCATCGAGGACGAGCGCACGCTGCTGCGCGAGCGGTTCCGCGAGCAGGTCACCGACCGGCTGGCCGCGGCCCTCACCGGGCCCGACGCCCAGTTGCGGGCCGAGCTCATCGCCGGCCAGCTGCTGGGTCTGGGCGCCACCCTGAGCCTGCACCGACCGGACGGCGCCGGCGCCCGGGCCGGCGCCGAACGGCTGGCGGACCTGTACGCGCCGGGCCTCCAGCGGCTCATCGACGGCGCCTGACCCGGCGCCGCGAAGGCAGCCCACCAGGGCCGGCCGCTGACCGCCTCGGCCGGCCCGGTGCCCGATCCCGTTCATGGAGCGGGCCAACGGGTGGCATGTACAGTTCAGTAGCCTCGTCGGCGATCACCGGACTGCCGCGCGTTTCGAGAAGGCGGTCACAGCATGAAAGCGGGCGTATCCGCGAACGGGGCACAGCCGCGCCTGGCCGTGCTCGACGGCATACGGATCCTCGCCGCCCTCGCTGTCGCCTTCTACCACTACACCGCCCTGGAAAGCGCATGGGGCAAACCGACCGACTCCGTATTCCCGGACGCCCACCGCTTCGCCGTCTACGGCTGGCTGGGCGTCGAAGTCTTCTTCCTGGTCAGCGGCTTCGTCATATGCATGAGCGCCTGGGGCCGTACCGTGGGGGACTTCGCGGCGTCCAGGTTCGCGCGCCTCTTCCCGGCCTACTGGGCCGGGATCATCGTCACTTCGGTCACGCTCTTCACCTGGCCCGAGGTACGAAAACTGCCCGTTCTCAGCGATGTCGTGGTCAACCTGTCCATGCTCCAGGGCGGATTGCGCATCCCGCACATCGACGACGTGTACTGGACGCTCTTCGTCGAGCTGAAGTTCTACGTTCTTTTCGCAGTCGTGGTCATGTGCGGTGTGACGTACCGCAATTGCGTCCTGTTCTGCGGTCTGTGGACGATTTCCGGGGTGGTTTCCGCCACGGCGGACAGCGGACTGCTGTCGTTCTTCGCCTTCCCGTCGTTCTCCCCGTACTTCATCGCCGGCATCGCCTTCTACCTGATGCGCAGATTCCGTCCGAGCGCCGTCCTGTGGGCCATCGTCGGCATCCAGTTCGTGCTGGCGCAGCAGTACGTCCGCGCCCGGATGGTCTCCAACCTGGGCAGCGCCATCGCCGAGCGGACGCCCGCCTGGCCCGCCCACGCGCTCATCACCCTCGGCTTCGTCGTCATGGCGGCCTGCGCCCTGGGCGCGCTCGACGCCGTCCGGTGGCGCTGGCTCCCGTACGCGGGCGCGCTCACGTACCCGTTCTACCTGATCCACATGATGGCCGGACTG
Source organism: Streptomyces sp. NPDC054883 (assembly GCF_053610645.1). Classification (NCBI taxonomy): domain Bacteria; kingdom Bacillati; phylum Actinomycetota; class Actinomycetes; order Kitasatosporales; family Streptomycetaceae; genus Streptomyces; species Streptomyces sp. NPDC054883. The sequence goes on from NZ_JBSGYT010000028.1 coordinate 40,476, forward strand.
ACGCTCATCCACCGTTTCCGCGGCCAAGTGCCACCCGTCGCCCTGGTCCTGGGGGTCACCGCCCTCATGCTCGCCCTCTCGTGGGCCATCCACCGGCTCGTCGAAAAGCCCCTGGGTCCCAGACTGCGCCGCGCACTGCACCGCGGCATACAGGACATCCGCGTGCACAGCCTCTCCCGGTCACCGCTGCCACGGATTCCCGCCCAGGCGTGCGCGCCCGAGGCCGAACGGACGTCCTCCCTCCAGCGGGAACCGTCCGGGCGCCCCTGAGCGCGACGTGCCGACCCCAGCGGCCCCGTAGGCCCCGTAGGCCCCTCCACCCGTGACCTGTGAGAACGATCATCGCCATCAAGCACTCGACCGGACGGCAGTCGGTTGTACCGTCGGCCATGGACCACATCCCGCCACGCGGAATCGTCGATCTGCGTGGTGACTCCGGCCCGGACGTCCCGATCTCCTACCCGCACGATGCCGTCGTCGTCGTGGCCGGGCTTCCCGGCAGCGGGAAGAGTACGCTGCTCAACGCGTGGGCCGCGGCCGCCACCGTCGTCGATCCCCGCGCCACCCGCACCGCCTGTGAAACGCTGATGCCGTCCTGGCTCCCGTATCCGGTGTACCGGCCGTGGGCGCGGCTGCGGCACATGCGGTGGATACGTACGGAGATACGCGGCGGCGCGTGCCCGCTGCTCGTCCACGACTGCGGCAGCCGCGCCTGGATGCGCCGGTGGCTGGCCCACAACACCGACCGGGCCGGGCGGCCCCTGCACATGGTCGTGCTCGACGTCGGTTCCGACGAGGCGCTGTCCGGCCAGCGCGCCCGTCGGCGGCTATCCTCGCGGCGCGTCTTCGCCACCCACCAGAGGGGCCTGGCGCGACTGCTGTCCGGCGTCGAACGCGACGGCCTCGCGACGGTCCCGGGGCTCAGTTCCTTGGTACTGCTCGACCGTGGCTCAAGGGACCGCGTCCTGCCTGTGCGGTTCGGCCCACGGTCCCCCCGGGGCTGAACACGTAGCCACACGACCACCCTGCAGGGCATCGCGTTCGACTCGGTCAACGGGCACCTCTACACCCTGCAGACAGCCGGCGCTGTGGCCGGCGGCTCCGCCCTGCCGGTGGCCGACTCCCGCGAACCGGAGGGCATGGCCGTCTGCATGGGCCCCCAGGGCCTGCGTCTCTGCTTCGGCATAACGAACAATTCCCCGTCCGACACGCGCCGATTCGACCTCTGCTACAAGGTCTGAGCCGGATCCGGGGCGGGGCCGGCCGGCGTGGGTTCCGGCTGTGGATCGGCTGTGAAGCGACGTAGGGAGGGGCTCGGGGTGCGGGAGGAGTGCGGACAAGTTCTATATTCGTATGAACCATCCACACGCGGCCCTGCTGCGGTGAGCAGGGGGGACGACAGTGATGGCCGACACCGACGCCGCCGCGGGCACCCGGGCGGAGTCCCGCAGCAGCCGCAAGGTGCGCCGCAAGGCGCAGAACCGCAAGCGGCTGGGCATAGCCGCGGCCGTCGTCGCCCTGGGTGGCGCAGCCGCCACCGCGTACGCCTTCACGCTGGGCGGCGCCTCCGGGTCCGCTCAGCGGGAGGCCAAGCTCGCGGCGGCGAACGGGGCCGCCGGCGCGAAGGGCCCGGAGCAGCCCTGGGACGGCAAGGTCAAGATCCTCGGAGACGGCTCCACCTCCTACACCGGCCCGCAGCCCGGACAGCTCAAGCCCGAGCGGCTCAAGCCCGGCGAGAAGCCGCCGCAGTTCGTGGTGTTCTCCTGGGACGGCGCCCTGGAAGGCGACGACCACCTCTTCTCGCACTTCCGCCAGGTGGCCCAGGAGAGCAAGGCCCACATGACCTTCTTCCTGACCGGCATCTACCTGCTGCCGGACAGCAAGAAGTCGCTCTACCACCCGCCCCAGCACAACCCGGGCGCGTCCGCCATCTCGTACCCGACCGTCCCGCACGTGAAGTCCACGCTCGCGCAGCTGCGCGGTGCCTGGGCCGACGGCGACGAGATCGGCTCGCACTTCAACGGCCATTTCTGCGGGCCCAAGGGCGGCGGGGACTGGAGCCCCGACGAGTGGAAGAGCGAGATCGACCAGACGTACTCCTTCGTGAAGAACTGGAAGACCAACACCGGTTTCACCAAGGAGGCGCCCCTGCCCTTCGACCCGGACCGGGAAGTGGTCGGCGGCCGCGCACCCTGCCTGGAGGGCCAGAAGAACCTCCTGACCGCGATCAAGCCGTACGGCTGGCGCTACGACGCGAGCTCGTCGGGAGACTTCCAGCTGTGGCCGTCCAAGCCGGACGGCATATGGAACTTCCCCCTCCAGCTGGTGCCGCTCCAGGGCAAGGAGCTGCAGGTCCTGTCCATGGACTTCAACTTCCTCTACAACCAGTCCGGCGACAGCACCCAGGGCGACCCGGCGAAGTTCGCGGCGTGGCAGGCGCAGACCCGCGCCTCGTACCTGAACGGTTTCAACCGCGTCTACAACGGCAGCCGGGCGCCGATGTTCATCGGCAACCACTTCGAGGACTGGAACGGCGGCATCTACATGAAGGCCGTCGAGGACGTGATGAGGGACGTCTGCCCGCGCCAGGAAGTGCGCTGCGTCTCGTTCCGGGAGCTTTCGGACTGGCTCGACGCCCAGGACCCGAAGGTGCTGGCCCAGCTGCGGATGCTCGACCCGGCGCAGGCGCCGGACTGGACCACGTTGATCAAGTAGTCGGGCCCCGGCAGCCGCCGGGCGGCGCGTGCCGCCCGGCCTACTTCACCGCCTTGATGTAGTCGGCCCACAGGTTCAGCGCCCGGTCGCTGCCTGGCGTGGCCGGGGTGTCGCCGCCCAGCCCCGTCAGCGGCAGCGGAATCAGGTCGGTCAGCGACATCCGGTAGACCACCACGGCCGTGGACTCGCGCTCGGTGCTGCCGACGAACCAGCCCGCCGTGTTCGCGGCGGTCGTTCCCGTCTTGCCCGCCGCCCCGGGGTGCGCCTTGGCCACCGCCTTCGCCGACCCCTCGGTGACGGCGGACCGCAGGGCGTCCGTCACCTCATGGGCGGTCTCCGCCTTCATGGCCCGGACCGGGTTCGGGGCGGCGAGCGGCAGCGCGGCGCCGTTGCGGCTGACCGCTCGCACCGAGTAGGGGTCGGTGTGCATGCCGCCGGCGGCGAAGGTCTCGTAGGCGCCTGCCATGCGGATCGCGCTGGGGGTCGAGTTCTCGCCGAGTGCGAACGTGGGGATCCGCGGCCCGAGGCTCGCTCCGAGCAGGCCCGAGCGCTCGGCGAACGCGTCCACCCGGTCGAGACCGACGTCCAGGCCGAGCTGCAGCATCGGGGTGTTGACGGAGTTGGCGACGGCCTGGCGCAAGGTCACCTGGCCCCAGTTGCGTCCCTCGTCGTTTCGGCCCTTCACCGCCTTGCCGCTGCGGTCCCAGTACGGACCCTCGGGCGTCTGCACGGTCACCTGGTCGTTGCCGTCGTACGGGGTGGAAGGGGAGACGGGCGTACGGGCCTCGTCGCGCGTGCGCTGCACCCCCTCTTCGAGCGCGGCGGCGTAGACGAACGGCGTGAACGCCGTGCCGGCCGGGATCGTCGTCGCGTTCGACTCGTTGAAGCCCTGCTTGAGGTAGTCGGGGCCGCCGTACACGGCGAGCAGCCGGCCGTCCGGTGCCACGCTCGCCGCGCCGACCTTGGCGTGTTTGTCCGTGTTCGGACGCCGCTCGGCGTCGAAGTCCTTCTGGGCCTCCTGGACGGCGGCGGTCAGGGCCGTCATCCGGGCCTTGTCGAAGGTCGTGTAGATCTGGTAGCCGCCGAGGTCGAACTCGGCGTCCGGGATGTGGCCGGTCTTGATCGCGTACGCCTTCGCGAGCTCGACCAGGTAGCCGGTCTGCGCGCCGGGGGTGCCGGGTAGGGACGCGGCCGTGGGCTCGGGGAACTTCGTGTAGGTGGCGCGCTCGGCGCGCGAGAGCTGGCCGGTGTCGACCATGCGGTCCAGGATCCAGGACCAGCGCTCGACGGCCCGCGCGCGGTTCTCCTGGCCGAGCGCGGGGTCGTACAGCCCGGCGCCCTTGAGGAGGGAGGCGAGGAAGGCGCCCTCGCTGGGGTTGAGCTGCGAGACGTCCTTGCCGTAGTAGGCCTGGGACGCGCGCTGGATGCCGTAGGTGCCGCGCCCGAACCAGCTGGTGTTGAGGTAGTCCTGGAGGATCTGCTTCTTGTCCTTCTGGTTGTCCAGCTTCACGGCGAGCAGGATCTCGGTGAACTTGCGGGACAGGGTGCGGTCCTGGCTGAGGTAGGCGTTCTTCACGTACTGCTGCGTGATGGTCGATCCGCCCTGGGTCTCTCCCCCCGTCACGGCGGCGCGCAGGGCGCGCAGGACGCCGGACGGCGAGACTCCGGGATCGGAGTAGAAACTCGCGTTCTCGGCCGCGAGCACGGCGCCCTGGACCTTGGGGGGCACCTTGTCCAGCGGCATCTCCTGTCGGCTGACCCAGCCGGTGCGGGCCATCGTCGAACCGTCCGCCCAGTAGAAGACGTTGTCCTGTTGTTGGGCAAAGGAGTTGAGATCGTCGGGTATGTCGGTGGTGGCGTAGGCGATGGCGACGAAGCCCGTCACGGCTATGCACGCGTACAGACAGGCGCCCAGCCACTGGCGCCAGGAGGGTATCCACCGGCGCCAGCCGGTGCGGCCCGGCCTCGGGAAGTCGGGCCGCAGGCGCCGCAGTCGGCTGCGCGCCGCGGCGGCGGCCGGCGCGAGGGCGCCGAGGCGGCGCGCCTGCTCCCGGAGGCGGCGGAGCACCGCGAGGCCGCCGACGCGCGCCAGGACCCCGCCCGTACGCTTGGGGGCCGCCCGCCTGCCACGCGATCGCCCTCCTCCAGCCGAATCCTGCCTGCCCACTCCGAATGCCCCCTGTGCCGTGCTTTCCCCGCACACCCTAGATGCACTTGCTGTGAGACCGGGAGGCGGTGCCGACTTCCCGCCGCGGTCCGGGCCGATCGGCGCCCGAGGGGGAAACGGAGGGGGGCAACCCGGCAAATGGGGCGACCGCCCCTGGCGGCCGACGGCGAAGCGGAACGCGACCAAACCGTCGCCCAGTTGTGCGAAGATGCCGTCCCCCGGTTCGTGTGTACCGGGTGACAAGGGGAAACACAGTGATACCTAAGAGGTTCAGGCCCGCCGCCATCGCGGCCCTGACCGTGGCCCTGGCGTCCGGCAGCATGCTCGCCTACTCCGCGAGCGCAGGCACCGGACCCGAGGCGGCCGATCGCGCCACCACCGATTCCTTCGCCCGCATAGCCGACGACGTGCTCTCCCAGCGCACCCAGGCTCTGGTCGAGGCGCAGCCGGGACACCACGACTCCGGCCGCAGCTCGGCGAAGACGCGGTTGTCGGCCCAGCTGAAGAAGGACGAGGACGCGGCGATCGCCTCGCTGCGGTCCCGCAAGACGCGGCTCGCGGAGCTCGGCGAGGCCTACACGGGCGCCGACACCCGCGTCGCCGTCGACCGGGCCACGGTCACCGGCGGGAAGGCGACCGTCCAGGTCACCGAGCAGACCACGCTCACCTACAAGAAACTGCGCGGGGACGAGCCGGCCACCACCGACTTCCGCACGCGCTACGAGCTCACGCTCACCAGCAAGCGGGGCGGCGCCTGGGAACTGACCTCGATCAAGTCCCAGGAGAACGGCCCCGTCGCGGTCAACGAGCCGGTCGCGGCCGCGGCGAACGTCGTCAAGGACGACGGCAACCAGTACCCGGACGGCACGCCCGCGTCCACCAAGTACCCCGCCCCGGCCAAGCCCAAGGCGAAGACCGGCGGCGCCTACGACTACGCCGCCATGGCGAAGTACGCGGAGAAGTACTGGAGCAACTACAACCCTGCGTACCGGAAGTTCACCGGCGCCGGGGGCGACTGCACCAACTTCATCAGCCAGGCGCTGAAGGCGGGCGGCTGGAAGGCCGTGCCCGGCTCCTCCTCGGACTACCGGAACTGGTGGTACGACGGTGCCCGGCAGTCCGACTCCTTCGTCGGCGCCAACGAGTGGGCGTGGTTCACCCTGTCCAACCAGCGGGCCGCCAACCTGGCCAACGTCTACCAGGCGGACGTCGGCGACATCGTGCAGGTGGACTTCAACAAGGACGGGTCCAAGGACCACTCCATGATGGTGACGTACCGCAGCAGCGCGGGAATGCCGTACCTCACCTACCACTCCACCAATACATACCGCAAGTCCCTCGCGAGCATCATCGCGTCCTACCCGAACGCGGTGTACTTCGCGTACCGCACCTGACGGATGCCCTCCGGCCCCTCCTGCCGTGGCACCGCCACGGCAGGAGGGGCATGCGACATGCGGGAGTTTGTCCCGTTCGGGGTGTTCGGCGCGTTAGTTCCGGGTAGGGCGCAAAGATGAGCTACGTACACCCTGGCGAGGAGTACTCGCGCGACAGCCGGTACCTGACCACCCGGATCACCGCTGACGGACGCGACGGTTTCCCGGTGGAGCCCGGCCGCTACCGTCTCGTGGTGAGCCGCGCCTGCCCCTGGGCGAGCCGCGCCGTGATCGTACGGCGACTGCTCGGGCTGGAGGAGGCCCTGCCCATGGCCGTCGCCGGGCCGACGCACGACGAGCGAAGCTGGACCTTCGACCTCGATCCCGGCGGCCGGGACCCGGTGCTGGGGATCGAGCGGCTCCAGGAGGCGTACTTCGCCCGCGACCCCGGCTACGACCGGGGCATCACCGTGCCCGCGATCGTGGACGTGCCCAGCGGAGAAGTGGTCACCAACGACTTCCCGCGGATCACCATCGACATGTCGCTGGAGTGGACAGCCCACCACCGCGCCGGAGCGCCGGCGCTGTACCCGCCGGCGCTGCGGCCGGAGATCGACGCCGTGAACGAGGTGGTCTACCGGGACGTGAACAACGGCGTCTACCGGGCCGGTTTCGCAGGGTCGCAGGAGGCGTACACCAAGGCGTACGAGCGTCTCTTCGCCCGGCTCGACCAGCTCTCCGAGCGGCTGGAACGGTCCCGCTACCTCGTCGGCGAGACGATCACCGAAGCGGACGTGCGGCTGTTCACCACGCTCGTGCGCTTCGACGCCGTCTACCACGGCCACTTCAAGTGCAACCGGCACAAGCTCTCCGAAATGCCGGTGCTGTGGGCCTACGCCCGCGACCTGTTCCAGACACCCGGCTTCGGCGACACGGTCGACTTCGACCACATCAAGAGGCATTACTACCTCGTGCACTCCGACATCAACCCGAGCGGCATCGTGCCCGTCGGCCCAGACCCTTCGGGTTGGCTCGAACCGCACGGCCGCGCGGCGCTGGGCGGCCGCCCCTTCGGCGACGGCACCCCGCCCGGACCCCCCTCCCCCGCCGAGACCGTCCCACCGCACCACGCGCCGCCGACGGACGACCGGAGCTGACCCGGCCGGTGGTTTGACCCCGAGGCGTTCGGTCGCTTTGATCTCACTGGTCGGCGTTCGACAACGGGGGTGGTACCGGGCATGGTGGCTGGGCGGTCGCTGGGGCGGCAGTTCGGGTGGCTCTGGGCGGCGTACACGGTCAGCACGCTCGGCACGTGGCTCGCGTTCGACGCGTTCCCCTTGATCGCGATCCTCGTCCTGCACGCCGGGACCACGGAGGTTTCGGTGCTGGCGGCCGCCGGGCTGGCGGTCGGCGCGGCGGTGGCGGTGCCGCTCGGCCCGTGGGTGGAGTTCCGGCGCAAGCGGCCGGTGATGATCGCGATGGACCTGGTCCGCTTCGCGGCATTGCTGAGCGTCCCCGCGGCGTACGCGCTCGGCCTGCTCGGCTTCGCCCAGCTCCTGCTCGTGTCGATCGTCGTCGGGGCGGCTGACATCGCGTTCACGGCGGCCGGCGGCGCGTGTCTGAGGACGCTCGTGAAGCCGGAGGACCTGCTCGTCGCGAACGGGCGGTTCGAGTCCACGACCTGGACCGCCACCATGCTGGGACCGCCGCTCGGCGGTGCCGCGATCGGGCTGTTCGGACCGGTGATGACCGTGCTGGCCAACGCGGTGAGCTACCTGCTCTCGGCGGTGGGGATCCGCGCGATCGGCGGCCCGGAACCGCGCCCCGCGCGTACCGAAGCCGCGCAACGGCTGCGCGCCGGCGACCTCTTCGAGGGGTGGCGGTACATCCTCGCCGACTCGGCGCTGCGGCCCCTGTTCCTCAACACGATCCTGGTCAGCGGCCTGGTCATGGCGACCTTGCCGCTGCTCGCCGTCCTCATGCTGGGCAGCCTCGGCTTCGCACCCTGGCAGTACGGCCTCGCCTTCGCCGTGCCCTGCGTCGGCGGCCTGCTCGGCTCGCGCCTGGCCCCCCGGCTCGTCGCCCGGTTCGGGCAGCACAAGGTCATGCTCACGACCGGGGCGCTGCGGGCGTGCTGGTCGCTCGGGCTGGCCTTCATCGGGCCGGGCACCGCCGGACTCGTGCTCGTCATGGCGGTCGAGTTCGGGTTGATCACCTGCATGGGAGTGTTCAACCCGGTGTTCGCCACCTACCGGCTGGAGCGGACCCCGGCGGACCGGGTCGCCCGCACCCTGTCCGCGTGGTCGGTCACCAGCAAAGTCACCGTCGCCGCGCTGACCGCGCTGTGGGGCCTGCTGGCCGGCCTGACCGGTCCGCGCGTCGCGATCGCGATCGCCGGGCTGCTCATCCTGACGACGCCGTTCCTGCTCCCGCGCCGCCACCGGCCGCCCCGGCACGAGCAGGAACCGGCCCGGAGCCGTACCTGAGGCACGGCAACCCCCTCGCGCCGGAGGGCGGGCCCGGCGAGGCCGGAGGAGAATGGGGAACAGCGCATGGAGGGCCATGTTTCCCCTACTCCGATTGGTGGGCCGCCGCTCGTTGACCGCGGTGCTCCTGAGTACGGCGGTCGCCTGGGGTACGCCCGCCGCTCCGTTCGCCGGCGCCGCCCCAGCGCCGCCGGTGCGGGCCGTGGCAGACAGGTACATCACCCTCGATCCGGCCGAAGGTACGGCCGGCAGTGCGGTGACGGTCCTGGGCTCCGGATTCGGCGGCTGCCAGACGTGTCCGTCGCCTCCGGCGCCGGACACTTCCCAGCCGGGCTCCGGCGCCGGCCTCGCTCCCGAGCCGACGCCCGGTGTGATCGAGGTGACCTGGGAGGGCGGTACCGTCATCGGCACGGCCGAGGCCGCGGACGATCAGACGTTCACGGCCGACGTCACGGTTCCGCCCGACGCGGCCCCGGGCACCCATGACGTCACCGCCCGTTGCACGGTCAACTCGAAGGCCAGGGCGACCGCACAGTTCACGGTGACGCACGTGCCGGCCGTGGCGACCCTGGCACTGGACCCGGCGCAGGGGCCCGTCCGGACGTCGGTACGGGTGACCGGCTCGGGGTTCGAGGACTGCGTCGCGGACGGCGGCAGCGCGGGGGACTCGGGCGGTACGGTCGCCCTCGCCTGGGACGGCGGCCCGCTGGCGGCCGAGCCGCCCGGGGAGTTGACCGTGGTGGACGGCTCCTTCACGGCCCGGGTGAGCGTTCCGCCCGGCACGGACGCGGCGGATCACACGGTCACGGCGGCCTGCGTCGGATACGAGCAGCTCGCTGCCGAGGCGGCCTTCACGGTCACCGCCGCGCCCGTGCCGCCCCCGGGGCCCGAGCTGACGCTCGATCCGGACTCGCTGCCGGTCGGGGGCGGGGTCACCGACATCGCGGGTTCGGGATTCAACTGTTCACCGGTGGACCTGTTGTGGGACGGAGAACAGACGATGACGGTCGACACGGCCGACGACGGGACCTTCGAGGCGCAGCTCGCCGTACCGCCGGAGGCCGGAGCGGCCCCGTACACGGTGCGGGGCCAGTGCGCGACGCAGCCGGACGTGGCCGTCGAGGCCGTGTTCACGGTGACGGCCACCGGCCCGGTCTCGCCCACGCCGACGCCGGTCCCGCCGACGCCCACGCCGGACCCCACACCCGGCCCCGGGGACACGGTCCCCGTCGGCCTGGCCGTCGGGGCGAGCCTGCTCGGCGTGGCCCTGTTGGCCGCCGTCGGGGCCGCGTTCCTCGCCCGGGCCCACCGCGGTCCGCGCTGGATCCAGGGCCACCTCACCTCCCGGCTGCGGCCGGCCGCCGCGGCGACGGAGGTGACGGAGCCGTCGGACGCGGGGCCGCCGGGCCGTTCCGTACGGCTGGAACCCCATCCGGACCCGGGCGACCAGACCGTCGAGGAGGAGGACCCATGACCACGGCTCCGGCTGTCGAGCCCCTCACCGTCCGGGCACTGCTGCTCGGCCCCGAGGCGCAAGCGCCCGACGTACTCGCCGATACCCTGCACGACCACGGCGCGGCCACCGGTCTCCTGCCCGGCGGGCGCGGTCTGACCCCGGCGGCGGAGCGGGCCGTCGACCGGGAACTGGCCACCGTCGTGAACGGCTTCCTCGACCTCGATCTCGTCTCCCTGGTGGCTTCGGGCTGGTGCAGGTACCGGGCCCTGACGGAGGCCGCCCGCCGGACGCGCCGGTACCCCGGCAGCGAGGAGGTGGTGGCCCTGGCCACCCACAGCATCACCTCGGCGCACCATCCGTCGGTGGACCTCCTCGTGGACGGCGCCCCGGCGGCCACGGTGGGGGTGGGCCTCACCGTGGTCTTCCGGATCTCCGGGCTGGTGGCGGTGGTCCGCGACGGGCTGCTGGTCGCGGTCCGCAGCGGGCAGTGCGCGGTCGAGGCGAAGCTCGCCGTCCGGGACATCGTGGTCGCCTCGCGGCAGGGACGGCTGGACCTTCCCGCCACGCTGCGCCTCCGCGACCCGATCAACCTCCTCCCACCCCCGCCGCCCCCTCCCCCGCCCTTCCCCCCGGCGCCGCCTGCTTCCTGGGGGCGCGGTTAGAACCCGCGCGCCGGGACCTGCCCGGCCGCGGACCGATCGGCTCCCGGTGACCTCGTGGCCGGTTGGCGAGCCGCTGTTCGGAGCCCGCGCCTCGTCCGGGCACAGCAGCGGCAACAGCATGGAGTCGGCGTCCTCCAGCAGCAGCCGGCCGCCGCAGCGCCTGGCCCATCGAACGCAGCGCCTTCGCCCGGTCGGCGAGGTGCACCAGCACCAGCCGGGCGGGCACCAGGTCGAAGCCGCCGGGCGGCGGGGCGGCCGCCACGTCGGGGGTCAGGCACCTCGATCACGCCGTCGGTGCCGTGCTCGCCCATGTGCCGGATTCTCGCAGAGGGGTACCGGGCGGGCTCCGGAGGCGCGGCGCGGCGCGGCGCCGCCGCAGGTGCGATGCTGGAGAGGAGTGGAGGGCCGGCCGCCGGACTGATGGGCCGGCCCGTCAGCGAAGGAGGATGACGTGCCCGGTCTTCTTCGAGGAGTAGCCCGCACCGCTGTGGTCGCCGGTACGGCGACGGCAGTCTCCAACCGCGTTTCGCGGCGCCAGGCCGGCCGGTGGGCCGAGCAGGAAAACCAGAACCAGCCCCAGCAACAGCAGCAGTACGCCGCCCCTCCCCCGCCGCCTCCCCCTGCCGCTCCGCCGCTTGCGGATGACATGAGCAGCAGGATCGATCAGCTCAAGGAGCTCGCGGCGTTGAAGGAGCAGGGGATCCTGACCGAGGCGGAGTTCGCGGAACAGAAGAGCAGGATCCTGGCCGATTGAACGCGCGGCCGTCAGCCGCTCACTGGCCTTCCCCGGCGTCGAACCGGCTCGCCTCGGCGTCGAGGGAGGCCAGGATCGCCTGTACGGGGATGCGGCCGCTCGCCACCATCTGGGCGCCGCCGCGCCGCAGGGCTCGGGCGAAGGGGGCGGCCCAGCGGTTCTCGTAGACCAGGATCGCGGCCGCGTTGCCCGGCTGGAGGGCGTTTCCGGCCTCTTCGAGGTCGTCCTGGCCGAGCAGTTCGGAGGAGGCGCCTTCGAACACGGTCAGGTCCATCGCCCCGTCCTCGGCGTCGGGTCCGGTGAGTTCCAGGGCGGTGACGCTTCCGTCGTCGTGCTTCTGGACGAAGCGGAGGTCGAGGATGCGGATGAGGCCCTTGTCCACCAGGTCGATCAGCAGGGGGAACGCTTCGCCCGTCATCCGGTTCCCGGGGAACTCGACGACCAGGTAGTCGACGGGTCCCATGTCTTCGATGTCGTCACTCATGAGCGCTCCTTGCGTTGCTGAGAACACGTCGGCGGACGGACCCGGCTCTGCTCCCATTGCAGCACCCGGTATGGGGCCCCGCACCTCCACGCGCCCCGCACGCTCACGCGCGCGAGGCCTCGTCGAGTTCGTGGTCGAGGGCGAGTGCGGCGGTGATGAGGGCGAGGTGGGTGAACGCCTGGGGGAAGTTGCCCAGTTGTTCGCCGCCCAGGCCGACCTCCTCGGCGAAGAGCCCGACGTGGTTGGCGTAGGTGAGCATCTTGTCGAAGGCGTAGCGGGCCTGATGGAGCCGGCCGGCCTTGGCGAGGGCGTACACGTACAGGAAGCTGCACAGGGAGAAGGTGCCCTCGGAGCCTTGGAGTCCGTCCGGGGACGCTGCCGGGTCGTAGCGGTAGACGAGGCTGTCCGAGACGAGTTCCGCGTCCATTGCGTCGAGGGTGGACAGCCAGCGCGGGTCCTTGGGCGTGATGAACCCGACCAGGGGCATGAGCAGCAGGGAGGCGTCGAGGACGGTGCTGTCGTACTCCTGGACGAAGGCCTGACGCGTTTCGCTCCAGCCGAGTGTCATGACCTGTTCGAGGATCGCATCCCGTGCGGCGGTCCAACGGGGCACGTCGGCCGGGCGGGCGGTGGCGGTGGCCTGGCGGATGCCCCGGTCGAAGGCGACCCAGCACATGAGGCGGCTGTAGGTGAAGTTCTTCTGGCCGCCGCGGGTCTCCCAGATGCCCTCGTCACGGCGGTCCCAGTTGTCGCACAGCCAGTCCAGCAGCGCGGCGCAGCGCTGCCAGTCGTCGTACCCCACGAGATCGCCGGCCTGGCCGGTCTGGGCGAGGGCGTAGACCGCCTCGCCGTGGATGTCCAACTGCAGTTGGTCCGCAGCGCCGTTGCCCGCGCGCACCGGTGCGGACCGCCGCCACCCCTCCAAGTGATCGAGGACCTCCTCGGTCAGGTACGGGTCCCCGTCGACGCGGTACATGATCTGCAGGGGTTCGCCGTTGGGGGCGCCGCCCTCCCTCAGCCGCTGGAGGACCCAGCGGCGGAAGGCGTTCGCTTCCTCGGTGAATCCGAGGGCGCGCATGGCACGCACCGCGAAGGAGGCGTCGCGGATCCAGGTGTAGCGGTAGTCCCAGTTGCGTTCCCCTCCCTCCTGTTCCGGCAGGCCCATGGTGGCGGCGGCGATCGGTGCGCCGGTCGGTGCGTACGTCATCAGCTTGAGGGTGATGGCGGAGCGGTTGACCATCTGCTGCCAGCGGCCGCGGTAGGTGCAGCGTCCGATCCAGCCGTGCCAGAAGTCGCGCACGGCGTTGAACTCCGCCACCACGTCGTCCAGGCCCACCGGCGCCGGGGCGGCGCTGTCCGTGTCGCAGACCGTCAGGAGGACGGCCGCGCGTTCCCCCTGGGCGAGGGAAACGGTCGCCCGCACGTCCGTACCGTCGGCCTCCAGGGCCACCGGCCCGAGGGGTTGCAGGTGCGCGACGGTACCGGGTCCGTCGAAGCGGGCGGCGGCCCGGTCGAAGGTCAGGTCGTGCGGGGCCCTGCCGTAGTCGAAGCGCGGGCGGCATTCCAGGGTGAAGCGCACGCTCCCGCGCACCACGCGCATGACGCGCACCACCTGGTGCCGGTCGGTGGGGGTGTCCGGTGCCGGGACGGGCATGAAGTCGATGACCTCGCCGACGCCTTCGGGGGTGAGGAAACGGGTGATGAGGACGGCGGTGTCGGCCATGTACAGCTGGCGGCTGACGACGCCGGCTGCGCCCGGCGCGGCCTGGGGGTCCTCGGCGGTGATGGCGAAGTGGCCGCCACGGCTGTCGTCGAGGAGGCCGGCGAAGATGCTGGGCGAGTCGAAGCGGGGTGCGCAGAACCAGTTCAGTACGCCTTCGGACGAAACGAGGGCACAGGTCTGCAGGTCCCCGATCAGGCCGTGCTCGGCGATCGGCGGGTACGGACGCATCGGTCCTCCAGCAGGATTGGGAAGCCCGGTGGACCTTCCCCGGCGCGGACTCGGGTGGTCGCGTCAGGCCGGTACCGGGGCGAAGGGGAACAGGGCGTCGGCGCCCGGCCGTACGATGCCGTAGCTGCCGTCCGGGACCTCGTTCCAGGCCCCCGGCAGGTCACCGAGCGGTTCGGAGACGATGAGACGGGTCTCTTCCGAGACGTCCTGCAAGAACGCGACGTCGGGGTGCAGTCTGCGCAGCGCGTCCACCCGGCTGCTGTAGAACAGCGAGCGGGAAGCGTGCCCGCTGGAGTAGCGGAAGGCCCAGACGCTTTCGCCGTCGCTGATGGCGAGCGTCATCTGGAGCGGGAACTCCAGGCCGCGGTCGTGCCCGGCGCGCTCGACGACTCCCGCCATCCGGGCGACGGCCGTCGGCGGATCCTGTTCCAGGCCGAAGGTGAGGGCCAGGTAGAACATCACCTCGGAGTCCGTCGTGCCCTCGATGCCCGCGTACAGGGCGGGGTCGACCAGCATGGTCAGGTCCCGGCGCATGGCGTGGAAGCCGGAGATGGCGCCGTTGTGCATGAACATCCAGCGGCCGTGCCGGAAGGGGTGGCAGTTCGACTGCTGCACCGCCGTCCCGGTCGACGCCCGGATGTGGGCGAAGAACAGCGGTGAGCGCACGTGGTCCGCCATCTCCCGCAGGTTGCGGTTGTTCCAGGCGGGGCCGACGTCCTTGAGGAGCGCGGGGGTGCTGTCCTCTCCCGTGTACCAGCCGACACCGAATCCGTCGCCGTTCGTCGTCTCCACGCCCAGCTTGGAGTGCAGGCTCTGGTCGATCAGCGAGTGGGCGGGTTTGTAGAGGATGGTGTCGAGCAGCATGGGCGTCCCCGAATAGGCGAGCCATCGGCACATGTGTGATCACCTGGGTCTTCGCGGCGTGGCGGCTTGGGAAATCTGCCTTCCGATCGCCTGGAGCGGCGCTGCTCGACGAGCCCGCGTCACCTCATCGGGCCATCTCATTTTCGGCTCTTTCTGCGGGGGGCGCCACGCGGACGGGAACCGGGCGGCGACCGGTCCGGCGCCCAGGGTGGCGAAGTGCCGGACGCGAGCCGTTCCGTCATTGTTCTCGGAAAGGGTGACCGCGTGGTCGCCACCGTCGGAGTCTGACCGTGAGGAGTCACCCCGTGCCCGGACCGCATACCGGTACGCGCCGGCTTGCCGTGCCGGGCTGGATGCGCAAGCACACCCCGCTGCTGAGCAGGCTCCTGGACCAGCTCGCGGCCGTACGGGTGCTGGACTGCGCGACCCGGCTGGCCGCGCAGTCCTTCCTCGGCGCGCTGCCCGCCATCTTCGTGGTGGCCGCCGTCGCACCCGATTGGCTCCAGCAGGAGCTGGTCTCCTCCATCCGCGCGACGCTGGGGCTGCAGGACGCCGCGTTGGACCAGGTGCGGGCCGTGTACGCCGCCACCGACACCGCGGCGGTGGCCGGCACCAGCGGAGTGGGCATCCTGGTGACACTGCTGTCGGCGACCGCGTGCAGCCGGGCCCTGCAGAAGACCTGCGAGCGGTCCTGGCACCTGCCGAAGGCGAAGGCGCGGCTGGCCGCGTGGCGGTGGCTCGCCTGGATCGTCGTCTGGCTGGTCGCCCTGCTGTTCCAGGGCCCGGTGCAGAACGCCTTCGGCGCCGGGCGGGTCGTGGGATTCTTCCTCGCGGTGGTCAGCGGCGTCCTGTTGTGGTGGTGGACCCAGCACCTGCTGCTGGCCGGCCGGGTCCCGTGGCTGCCGCTGCTGCCCGGGGCGGTCATGGCGGGGATCGGCGGGCAGTTGCTTTCCGTGGGATCGAGGATCTACATGCCGCATGCGGTGGAGCGCAGCATGCAGCAGTTCGGCGGCCTCGGCTCGGTCTTCGTCCTGCTGTCCTGGCTCATTGCGTTCTTCATCGTCATCACGCTGGCCGTCTCGGTGGGGTACGTGGTGGCCCACGAGCCGCTGCCGGCCCGCTGGCTGCGGACGCCCGGCGTGCCCGCACCCCCGCAGGCGTGATCCGCTGCCACCCGGCTCCGGGCCCCGGCCGGACGAGCGCCGCCGCTCTAGGGACTGCCCGGACGCCGCTCCCGGTCGGGGTTGCGGCCCTCGGCCGCGAGCAGGGCGAGTACGGCGAGCACCGCGAGCAGGATGAGCACCAGCAGCAGGACCGTGAGGACGGTCGGGTGGTTCCAGAAGGCGAACACGAGGGCGAGGATGATCAGGACGCCCGCGGTGACGGGCCGCCGGTGGGCCTGCACCCAGGTGCCGACCGGACCGGTGTGCAGCCCGTGGCCGGCGCCCCAGCGCGCCGCGGAGTCGGCGGTGCGCTCGGCCTTGCCGCGTACGCCGCGCGGCATCCGGCCGGTACCGGACAGGTAGGCGCCGAGCGCCACCACGATCCCGAGGACGATGGCGGTGCGGATGCTGACCCGCAGGAAGCGCAGCAGCGTGTCGAAGACGGCCGCGGCGGCGTCCGGGGACTGGACCTGCCCGGGAAGGTGGTCGAGGTAGTAGCGGCGGGCGACGACCAGGCCGATGGCGAGGATCAGGCAGGCGGCGGCCGCGCACAGCATGGTGGTCACCAGGGCCCGGCGGCGGCGCTGCGCGAGCAGTACGCCGATCACCCCGAGGACCACCGTGAGGACGGGCAGCCAGTTGCCGAGGACGTCGAGGAGGTGGACCGCGCCGCGGATCTTGGCCAGCTGGTCCGACTGGAAGAGCACCATCTGCTTGTTGACCTCGGGGATCTTCTCGGCCGGTTTGAGGCCGGCCTTCACGAGGTCCTGTTTGACGTTCTCGACGGCGGCGCCGATGTCCAGGGTGACGGTGCCGCCCTCGACCTCGACCGAGCCGCGGCCCTCACCGGTCAGCGCGTGCACCACCGCGGAGTGGGCGGCGCGGTTGGCGGTGGTCCAGAGCCGCTCGAACCGGTCGCCTTCCACGAAGCGGGTCGCCACCTTGCCCACGGCCGCGTCGGCGGCCGAGTCCAGCTGCGGGCCGAGCGCCTTGACCGCCGTACCGACACGGGGCGGCAGCCCCTGCGCCTCCAGCCACTTCGCCAGGTCCGCGGTCACCTGCGAGCCGTCGACCCGGACATCGGCCGCCTCGGTGATGCGGTGGACGGCAGCCGCCTGGATCGCGGGGTTCGAGGCGAGCGGCGCGACCGTCGACACGTACCGGTCGTTGTCCAGCACGATGTCGTGCACCCAGACCGTGAGCAGCGAGAGGGGCACGAGGATGCAGGTCAGCGTGATCAGTACGGCCGAGACGACGCTCCTGGCGATGCTTCCGCCCCGTGACCCCCGCTTGCCGGGCGGAGGGGGTGCCTCGTCGAGCGGCTCGGACGGCAGACTCATGGCACTCCCTGAGGACGTCTGAGTAGAAAAGAACACTTTCCGCCCATTGGACCCGCGGCGCCGCGGGTCCGCGCGTTCGGTTACGCCACCTCGGGGAGGACCAGCAGCTCAGCGCCGGGGCTCGTCCATCTCGACGGGCGACCCGGCGGTGTCCCCGGGCCGGGCGGCAGCGCTGTCCGGCTCGGGCTGTCCGGATCTGAGAGGACCTCGTCATTGCAGACATCGGGAGCGGGGCCTGATGATCAGGTCATGCCCGCACCGCGAAGAGTCGTCATCGTTGCGTTCCCCGGCGTCGAGTTGCTCGATGTCACGGGTCCGGCCGAGGTGTTCTCCGTGGCATCCCGGGTCGCCGGTGCGGACCGGCCCGGTTACCGGGTGCAGATCGCCGCGGCGGTCGCAGGCGAGTTGCCCACCTCCAGCGGTGTGCGACTGATGTCAGATCTGACGCTCGGGGAGGTGGACGGCAGCTTGGACACGCTGCTGGTGTCCGGTGCGATCACCCAGGACGGTGAGCGCGTCGAAGCGGTGATCGACGAGACGGTCAGCACCTGGCTGCGCCGCGGAGCGCCCCGGGCCCGCAGGATCGGCTCGATCTGCGCCGGAGCCCACCTGCTGGCCGACGCGGGGCTGCTGAACGGCCTGCGGGCCACGACCCACTGGCTCACCGCCGCACAACTGGCCGCCCGCCATCCGGAGGTCAGCGTCGACCCGGATCCCATCTTCATCCGGTCGGGGCGGATGTGGACCTGCGCGGGAGTCACCTCGGGGATGGACATGGCTCTGGCCATGGTGGCCGAGGACCACGGCCAGGCCGTCGCGCTCGCCACCGCCCGCATGATGGTGATGTACGTGAAGCGCTCCGGCGGCCAGAGCCAGTTCAGCGTGCCGCTCTCCGTACGGGCATCCCCCGACGACCCGGTGGAGGCACTCTGCCGGTGGATCGCCGAGCATCCTCGCGAGGACCTCTCCACGCAGGCCCTGGCGATCCGGATGAACCTGAGTCCACGTCACTTCTCGCGGGTGTTCGGCAGGCGTACGGGCAGCACCCCGGCCGCCTACGTCGAGTCCGCGCGCCTCGAGGCGGCCCGCCGGCTCCTGGAGGAAACGGACCTGAGCCTGCCGGACGTCGCTGCCGCCGGCGGACTGGGTTCCGTACAGACCCTGCACCGTTCCTTCCAGCGTCAGCTGGGAACCACTCCCGCCGAGTACCGCCGGCGCTTCCGCTAGAGCGTGTCCGGGCCGTGCCCCGCTCCACAGATTCCGCCCGGCTGCCCTTGGGTCCGTGCCGAATCCGGCATGCCCGCAAACACCCGACGAACCCCGGCAATGCCCGCAAACACCGCCACCACGAGGAGAACCCCCATGTCGCACACGAAGGTCATCCCGATCCCGGTCCTGGGCAGACATGCCGTCAACGCGTACCTGCTGCTGGGCCGGCGTCCCGTCATCGTCGACGCCGGAACGCCGGGCAGCGCCCGCAGGATCTGCGACCACGTCGCCGCGCACGGCGTGGATCCGGCGGACATCGCGCTGATCGTCATCACCCACGGCCACATCGACCACTTCGGCTCCGCCGCGGAGTTGCACCGGCTGACCGGCGCACCTGTCGCCGGACACGTCGCCGACATCGCCCCCTTCCGCACCGGCCGGGTCCGCGAGCCGTACCTGCCGACCGGCCCCATGGGCCGCCTGATGGACCGCAACATGAACCTGCACGTCCAAGCCGAGCCGCTGGAACCGGACGTCCTGGTGCGCGGCGAGACCGGTCTCGGGGACTTCGGGGTCGCGGCGCGCATCATGCCCACCCCCGGCCACACCGCCGGTTCCGTCTCCGTCCTCACCGACAGCGGCGACCTGGTGGCCGGAGACCTGGTGGCGAACTCCTTCATGGGCCTCGTACCGGGGAAACCGGCCAACCCGCCCTTCCACGACGACCCGCTCCGCAACCTCGCCAGCCTGCGCGAGATGCTCGCCCTCAACCCCACCCGGCTCCACGTGGGCCACGGCACGGCGCTCGACCCCGAGCGGGTACGACGCTGGGCGGCCCGGGAACAGCGCCGCCTCACCCGCCGCGCGGCCCGGGGGCGCCTCACCACTCGCCCGGATCCCGAGCTGGCCCGGCGCTCGGCAGCGCCCGAGCGGTGAGCGCTGCACCGCCTCGGCGCCCGGTGCTCAGCGACCGGTGATGGCCTGCTCCAGCAGGCCGTGGAGGACGCGCTGGTCCTGCCGGGTGAGGCCGGCCAGCGGGCCGTCCTGGGAGAGGACCGCGAGGAGACGTTCGCGCAGCGCGGTGCCCTCCGTGGTGAGGACGAGGCGCTTGGCGCGGCGGTCGGTGGGGTGCGGGTGCCGCTCGACCAGGCCCTGCTTCTCCAGCTTGTCGACGACGAAGGTGGTGTTGGAGGGCTCGCAGCTCATGCGCTCGGCGAGCTCCCGCATGGTCATCGGGCCGCTCATCTCCCGCAGCGCCGTGGCCTGCGGCGCGGTGAGGCCCAAGGTGGCGGCGCGCTCCCGGACGTGCTCGGCGATCCGCTGGGCCAGTCCGTTCACCAGACCGCACAGCTGTCGCTCGGCGATGGCCTGCGAGTCGGGGGACGTCGTCATGCCACCACCCTAACAAAATCCGTCAAGCGCAAACATTTACAGCTTGAATGATTCGAACTTGATGTTTATGGTGGGCGTCGTCGCCACGGGGACCCGACGGCGGCCTGACGACACCTCACCGGAGAGACCCCATGCCTGACTTGACCGCGCGGGAACACGACGTACGACTGCGCCGGCCCTCGGGAATCCGCTCGATACGGCTGGGCGAGACGAAGGTGTCGTACGTACCCGACGGCGACGTACGGCTGCGGCCGCTGGAACTGCTGCCGGACACCACCGCCGAGGTGTGGGCCGCACACCCGGAATACCTCGACGCGACGGGCCGCCTCGTGGGCAGCGTCGGCGGTCTGCTGGTGGAGCACGGGGACCGCGCCCTGCTGATCGACGCGGGCTTCGGCCCGCAGACGTTCGAGGCTCCGGACGGCCCCCTCGGCGTGATCCGGGGAGGCGCGCTCGCTGACGGCCTGGCCGAACTCGGCCGTCGGCCCGAGGACATCGAAGCGGTCGCCTTCACCCATCTCCACGTGGACCACCTCGGCTGGGCCTGCCACACCGCCCCCGGCGGTGACCGGCCCGTGCTCGCCCACGCCGACTACCTGATCTCCGAGCCCGAGTGGGACCGGCGCGACCTCCTGGAAGCGCAGGGCATGACCGAGCAGGTCGCGGCCCTCGCACCGAGCGTACGCACGATCAAGGACGGGCAGGAGGTCTTCCCCGGCGTCCACGTGCGGATCACCCCCGGGCACACGGTCGGGCACGCCGAGTACGTCATCACCGGGGGCGGCCGGCGCCTGATCGCCTTCGGCGACGCCGTGCACTCGCCGATCCAGATCGACCACCCCGAGTGGTCCTCGGCCTTCGACCACGACCTCGTCCGGACGGCCGGCCACCGCCGCCGCCTGGTCGCCGAGTTGGCGGAGCCCGGCACGATCGGCTTCGGCGTCCACTTCGCCGACGTGGTGTTCGGACACGTCCGGCGGGACGGAGACGGCCCCGCCTGGCGGCCCCTGGAGGCCTGACCCGCCGGAGGCCGGGCGCGGGGCCGCCGCGGGGGCCGGCCGGCGGCTCCGCACCCGGGCTCAGCCGGACGAGTCCCCGTCACCGGCGGGCGGGTCGAGCTGGTGGTCGGCCCAGACGTAGCTCTCGGGCAGCAGGTCGGTGATGCGGACCGTACGGAGGCGCTCCGCATCACCGACGATGACCTGGAGGCCGGGGAAGTAGTCGAGGAGGACCTGGCGGCACCGGCCGCACGGGGGAACCACCCCCCGGTCGCGGTCGCCCACGGCGACGACGGTGTCCAGCTCGTAGGCCCCCTGGGCGGCTGCCGCGCCGATCAGGACCAGCTCGGCGCAGGGGCCGCCCGTGAAGTGGTACGCGTTCACCGCGGTGACGATCCGGCCGTCCCGGGCGCGGGCCGCGGCCGCCATGGTGTGGTTGTCACCCCGGCAACGCGTGCGGGCGGCGTGGGCCGCGGCCCCGACCAGTTCATGGTCGACGGGACGGGTCTGCGTGGTCATCTTCTCCCCTTGCCGAAAAGCCGGGCCGCCGCGCGGGCCGTTCGGCGTGGCGTCCGCGCGCCCCGGACGGAAGACGGTATATCCACGGGCCGGTGTGCGCCGACCGAATATCGTGCGCGGCGCCCGCTCCCCGAGCGCCCCCGCCGCGTAAAGAGTTGGTCAAGCGCGGAACCCGGGAGCGGCGGCCGGGCCATTCCGGCGGACCTCTTCGCAAAAACGCAAAGCAGGGAAGGCGATTGCACGATAACGCTTGCGGGCGAAGCGGGACAGGCAGCGCTTTCCATATGCGGACATAGGTTGCCAAAGTCCCTGCGTGATGGAACTCATCCTGTGTGCAGCGCCATTGCCCGGCGCGAGAGGGTTTGCACATAGTTGCCAGTGCTACTCCTCCGGTGGCCGCCCTCACCGCCAGGCCACCGGCCCGTCATCACTGCCGCGACTGAAACGGACCTGGCATGACTCGCCGACCCCGCCCGACGCGTGACACCCACGGGCGCCCCGAGAGACCGCGCGCTCGCGGCGCGGCGCCCCGCGCATGAGGACCGCGCCCGAGCGGCTGCGCGCCGGCCTGGTCGCCGGAGCGGTCGCCGTCACCCTGCTGTGGGCGGCTCAGGTGCAGCCGTCGGCCCGGCCCGACGAGCTCATCGGGGCCGCCGCGCACCTGACCGGGCTCCTCGCGGGCTACGGGATCCTCGCCATGCTCTTCCTGATGGCGCGCGTACCGGCGGTCGAGCACGGAGTGGGCGCCGACCGCCTCGCGCGCTGGCACGCCTTCGGCGGCCGGTGGGTCCTGCTGCTGTGCGCCGCCCACGGCCTGTTCGCCGTCCTCGTGTACGCCCTGCGCACGGGGACCGACGTACTCGCCGCCACCGGAGCCCTGTTCCGGTACCCGGCCGTCGCGGCGGCGTTCGTGGGAGCCGCCCTGCTGGCGGCCGTCGGCCTGTGCTCGGCGCGGGCCGTGCGCCGTCGCGTCCCGCACGAGACGTGGCGCGGGATCCACCTGCTCGCCTACCTCGCCGCCGCGCTGGGCTTCGCCCACCAGCTCGTCGGCCCGGACGTCGGCGCCACCACCCTCACCACCTGGTTCTGGGCCCTGCTGCACACCGCCGTCGGCGTGCTGCTCGGCTGGTACCGCGCGATCGTTCCGGTCCGTCAGGCCCTACGGCACGGACTGCGCGTCGCGACCGTCGAAGGTGAGGGCCCCGGCGTGGTCTCGGTCACCATCCGAGGGGGCGCGCTCGGTGAACTCCGGGCCGAGCCGGGCCAGTTCTTCCGCTGGCGGTTCCTGAGGCGAGGCCTGTGGCACACGGCCCTGCCGTTCTCGCTCTCCGCGCCCGTGCGCGACGACCGCCTCCGGATCACGGTGAAGGCGCTCGGCGGGCACTCCCGCCGGGTCCGCGGGCTGCAGCCCGGGACCAGGGTCCTCGCGACGGGTCCGTTCGGCGCGCTCACCGAGCGGCGCCGCACCCGTACCAAGGTGCTGCTGATCGCGGGAGGCATCGGGATCACTCCCATGCGCGCCCTCTTCGAGTCCTTGCCGGCGGGCCCAGGCGACCTCACCCTGCTCTACCGCGCGGGTGACGCCGGCCAACTGGTGCTGCGGGACGAACTGGAGGCCATCGCGGCCGACCGCCGGGCCGCCCTGCACTATCTGGTGGGACGCTCCGACGCCGCCTACGATCCGCTGGCCCCGCAGGCCCTGCGTGCACTCGTTCCCGACCTGTCCGACCGTGACGTCTACCTCTGCGGGCCGCCCGGCATGGCCGATGCGACGACGGCGGCACTGATCAGGGCCGGCGTCCCCGCCGTTCGCATCCACACCGAGTGCTTCACCTACTGAGGATCCCGATCCGCCGATGAGCCGGTACGCCGCACCCCAGGAGCCCGCCGATCACACCGCCCCCGCCGAGCCGGGCGGGACGGAGCACCTCGCGCCGCTGCCGTCCGCCGGGCCGCACCGGCGGGCCGGCCGGACGGCCGCCCGTCGGCACCGCAAGCCCCGCCGGCCCCGGTGGCTCGTCGCCGGGCTCGCCCTGGCCAGCGTGGTGACGGCGACGGTCATCACGCTGACCGTCGAGCCGGCCGCACCGACCGCGCCGCCCCCGGACGGCAGGGCGACCCCGCGGCTCCAGCACTGAGCAGGCACCCGCCCCACCGGCGCTATCCGGTCAGCCTGGGTGGACTTTCGATGAACCGCGGCCAGCCTAGAGCAGGTCAACGGCCCTGCTTCGGCCGTTCCGGCGACTGTCACCCTGCGTCCGCGCGTGATCGCGCAGTGCGTTCCGGCCCCCTGAGCTGCCTGAACGACCGTTCGGTCGCCGATAATCGAACGAGTTGTCTGTAAATCGGTCATGGATGTGCATGCACCCTTCACACCCGACAGACTCGGCAGCGTCCGATCGAGAGAACGCAGCCAACCGCTGCCTCTGACCTTTGAATTGAAAGAGAGTCACGTCGTGCGTCACCGCATCGCTGCCGTCTCCGCCGCCGCCCTCCTGACCCTGGCGGGCGCCACCGGCATCGCCCAGGCCAAGCCGGACAGCCTGTACGCCCCGTCCGCCGTGGTCCTCACCATGGGCCAGGGCGAGAACGGTGCCACTGTCGTACGGGCGTCCACCCTCAGCTGCGCTCCGACCGCCCAGGGAACGCACCCCGACCCCAAGGCCGCCTGCGCCGCACTCGCCGGGACCGCCGGCGCCCTCGACACGCTCCTGGCCGCCCCGGACCCGAACCGCGTCTGTCCGATGATCTACGACCCCGTCACGGTGACCGCGGACGGGGTGTGGCAGGGTCGCCGCGTCTCCTGGAAGCACACCTTCTCCAACACCTGCGCGATGTCCGCGACCTTCAACGGAAACGCCCTCTTCGCCTTCTGACACCCGCCCGGGCCCCCGAACCGCCGCCGCGCCCGTCCCTCCCCGCGGGGGCGGCGGTGGGCGGGCCCGCAGGTCAGGCGCCCTGTGCGGGCGGGGCGCCGCGTAGGCTCTCCGTGTGTCTGCCTCCCGCCTCCATCGCGTCGCCGTCCTCGTGCTGGAGGGCGCCAAGCCCCTCGACGTCGGGATCCCCGCGCAGGTCTTCACGACCCGCGCGAGCATGCCGTACGAGGTGCGGGTGTGCGGCGCGGCCCCGGGGCTGGTGACCGGTGGGGACGGCCTGTCGTACGCCGTCTCGCACGGACTGGACGCGCTGGCGTGGGCGGACATCGTCTTCGTCCCCGGCTACCGGTTCCCCGACCGCGACGACCCGCCCCCGGCCGTGATCGACGCGCTGGTCTCCGCCCACGCCCGGGGCGCGCGGCTCGCCGCCATCTCGACGGGCGCGTTCGCGCTCGCCGCCACGGGACTGCTCGACGGCAAGCGCGCCACGACCCACTGGCACTATGCGCGGGCCCTCGCGGCGAAGCATCCGCTGGTCCGGCTCGACGAGGACGTCCTGTTCGTCGACGAGGGCAGTGTGCTGACCTCGGCCGGCGCCGCCTCGGGCATCGACCTCTGCCTGCACATGCTGCGCCGTGACCTCGGGGTCGCCGCGTCCAACCACGCGGCGCGCCGCCTGGTCGCGGCTCCGTACCGCAGCGGCGGTCAAGCGCAGTACGTGCCGCGCAGTGTGCCCGAGCCGCTCGGCGAGCGGTTCGCCGCCACCCGGGAGTGGGCGCTGCACCGTCTCGGCGAGCCGCTCACCCTGGAGGCACTGGCCGGACACGCGGCGGTGTCGCCGCGCACCTTTTCGCGACGCTTCGTCCAGGACACGGGTTACACGCCGATGCAGTGGGTGATGCGCGCCCGGCTCGACGTGGCCCGTGAGCTGCTCGAACGTTCGGAGCGGAGCGTCGAGCAGATCGCCGCCGACGTCGGCCTCGGCACCGGGGCCAACCTGCGGCTGCACTTCCAGCGCATCCTCGGCACCACCCCGAGCGAGTACCGGCGCACCTTCACCCGGGGCGGATAGCGGCAGGCCCGCCGGGGTTGGGACCGAGGCCCTTCGGAAAGATCCTTACGGCGAGATCCTTTTGGCGGGATCCTTTTGAACCGTGGCAATCCCGCCGCTGTCGCGGGCGGGTGCCGGGGGCGAACCTGAGGGCGAACAGAGAAGGGGACACCGCTCATGACTCGTATCGCCATCAACGGTTTCGGCCGCATCGGACGCAATGTGCTGCGCGCACTGCTCGAACGCGACAGCGACCTCGAGGTCGTCGCCGTCAACGACCTGACGGAACCCGCGGCGCTCGCGCGGCTGCTCGCGTACGACACCACGTCCGGCCGGCTCGGCCGCCCGGTGACCGTCGACGGGAACGTCCTGGTCGTCGACGGCCGCCGCATCACGGTGCTCGCGGAGCGGGAGCCGGAGCAGCTGCCGTGGGCCGAGCTCGGTGTCGAGATCGTGCTGGAGGCGACCGGCCGCTTCACGTCGGCCGGGGCGGCCCGCGCCCACGTCAAGGCGGGGGCGAAGAAGGTCCTCGTCAGCGCGCCGTCGGACGGCGCCGACGTCACGCTCGCGTACGGGGTCAACCACGACGCGTACGACCCGGACCTGCACACGATCGTCTCGAACGCCTCGTGCACGACCAACGCCCTCGCGCCGCTGGCCTCGGTACTCGACGAACTCGCCGGTATCGAGCACGGGTTCATGACGACGGTGCACGCCTACACGCAGGAGCAGAACCTGCTGGACGGGCCGCACCGCGACCCCCGCCGGGCCCGGGCCGCCGCCGTCAACATCGTCCCGACCACGACGGGCGCCGCCAAGGCGATCGGCCTGGTGCTGCCGAACCTGGACGGCAAGCTGTCGGGCGACTCGATCCGCGTGCCGGTTCCGGTCGGCTCGATCGTCGAACTCAACACGAGCGTCGCCCGCGACGTGACCCGCGACGAGGTGCTGGCCGCCTACCGCACGGCGGCGCAGGGGCCGCTGGCCGGCGTCCTCGAGTACTCGGAGGACCCGCTCGTGTCCTCCGACATCACGGGCAACCCGGCCTCGTCGATCTTCGACTCGGCCCTCACCCGGGTCGACGGCCGGCACGTCAAGGTGGTCGCCTGGTATGACAACGAGTGGGGCTTCTCGAACCGCGTGATCGACACCCTCACCCTCCTCGCCACTCGCTGAAATCCGCCGGCCGCGCCCGGGGAGCCCCGTCGACACCGGCTCCCCGCGCCGGCCGGGGCCTCGCGCGGTGCGCGCTGACCCGCCGGCGATCGGGCGGGCAACTCCGGGGCCGCGGTGCGCGGGCGGGAACCGTGGCGCGGGAGTACGAAGAGGCCGATGATAGGATTGACTGCTTTGTCATGATCTGACTCACCTCCACGGTTGTGCCGCGCGGTCCTGCCGTCCGATTCCCGGGTCGCTCCCGCCGCGGCACTCGACCGCCGAGCCCGAGGGCCGTGATGCCGGCATGAGGTCCATCCGCACCGCCGAAGACACCCGGCGCCGCGCCGCGGCGCTGGCCCCCGGCGCCGCTCTGCTGATGCTCGTCTGCGGTCCGTCCCTGGCGGCCCCCGCCGCCGCGGCAGCACCCGTCGCCGCGCCGGTCGACGCGGCGCCCACACCGTCGCCGTCCTCGCCGCCGTCCGTTCCGCCGGCGCTGAAGCCCGTCGATCCGGCCGCGCTGCGATCCGCTGTCGAGCAGGCGGCGAAGAAGCTCATGGTGCCGGGCGCGGTGGTCCTGCTCCGGACCCCGCAGGGAACCTTCCGTACGGTCGTCGGAACAGCCGAGCTGGGCGCGGCCCGACCTCCCACCACGGCCGAACACTTCAGGATCGCCTCCAACACCAAGACCATGACGTCGACGCTGATCATGCTGCTCGCCCAGGACGGAAAGCTCCGGCTCGGCGACCCGGTCTCCGACTTCGTCCCCGGAGTGCCCGGCGGCGCGGGCATCACCATCGCCCAGCTGCTGGAGATGCGCAGCGGCCTGTACAACTACACCAGCGCGCCCGAATTCTCCGCGTCGCTGGACGCCGGACCTGGCAAGGCGCGGACACCGCAGGAGATGCTGGACATCGCCTTCCGGCACCCGCCGAACGCCGCACCCGGTACGACCTTCGAGTACAGCAACACCAACTACGTGCTCCTGGGCCTCGTCGCCGAAAAGGCGGGCGGCCGGCCGCTGGCCCAGCAGTTCCGCGACCGGCTGTTCACCCCGCTCGGCCTCACCGGAACCTCCCTGCCGGGCGTCCACGACGTGTCCCTGCCCGCCTCCTACGCACACGGCTACATGTACGGCGGTTCGGTGCACGCGATGACCGACGAGCCCTATTCCGCCGGCGTACAGGCCGCGGCGCGCTCCGGGAAGCTCCAGCCGGTGGACTACACCCATCAGAACCCCTCCTACGCCTTCGCCGCCGGAAACGCCATCTCCTCAGCGGACGACATGGCCACCTGGATCAAGGCCCTCGTCACGGGCAAGGTGCTGGACGCCGCCACCCAGCAGCAGTGGCTGCACAGCCCGCGAGCCGAAGACCCGGCCGCTCCCGAAGGCCTCAAGTACGGGTACGGGATCGCCTACCAGCGCTACACCCCGCACGCCGCGATGTACTACCACGGTGGTGAACTCCCCGGGTTCAACTCCTTCATCGGCCACGATCCGGAGAACGACGTCACCCTCGTCATCTGGACGAACCTCACCGTGTCGCTCGACGCGAAGACGACGGCGAACGCCCTGCTGCCCACGGTCCTCAACCAGGTCTACCGGGGGGTCTCCTACCCCACCGTCACCGACCGGGGCCAGGGCCCCGGGCCGCACTCATGAGCCTGCGTCCCGCCCGGGCCCGGACCGGGGGCGTCACGAGCTTCGACAGGCTGCCGTTGCAGCGATGAGTTCCGCGGGACCGGAGAGTCTCATCTCCGACATCGCCATCCCAGGAGGAACACATGGCTCAGCTCTTGCGGGTCCAGAACTTCAACGTCTCGAGTGACGGCATCGCGGCCGGTGCGGACCAGAGCCTTGAGTGCCCGTTCGGCATCGCCAACCCCGAGCGGCTGTTCGCCTGGGCCGGCGCCACGGCCAGCTGGCCGATGCGCACCGATCCCGGTGGCAGCCGGGGCCTCGATGACTACTTCGCGCGGGACTACGCCCGCAACATCGGCGCCGAGATCATGGGCCGCAACAAGTTCGGGCCGCAGCGTGGGCCCTGGCAGGATTTCGAGTGGCGCGGCTGGTGGGGTGGCCAGCCCCCGTTCCACACGCCGGTGTTCGTCATGACCCACCACGAGCGTCCTTCGTTCACGCTCTCCGACACCACGTTCCACTTCGTCGGGGGCGAGCCCGCCACCGTCCTCGGGCGAGCGCGGGAGGCGGCGCAGGGCAAGGACGTCCGGCTCGGTGGCGGGGTCGGCACCATCAGGCAGTTCCTCGACGCCGACCTGGTCGACACCCTTCATGTGGCGGTCTCGCCGGTGGAGTTCGGGACCGGACTCCGGCTCTGGGAGTCCCCCGACGAGCTGCTCGACCGGTTCCACCTGGAGGTCGTACCGAGCCCGAGCGGAGTGACGCACCACCTCTTCTGGCGGAAGTGACCGGCACTCGGGACCGGCCCCGGCGATCGCCGAGACCCGTTCCGTCCCCTCCGGGCAGCTGACCCGGGTGGTCGAGGCGCCGGCACGTCGCCCCGGTCCGCGCGGGCCGGCATAGGACCCGGAGCCGGGAGGCGCGCGACCAAGGCGGTGGTCCGGTCGTCAGACCCCGTCGACACGGCCCGGCCCGCGGAGGGACTTCGGGGCTCGGGCCGATCGCAGGCCGCTTCGTGGCTGCCCACCGCCGCCGGAAAAGAAGCCCGCGCCGTATGGCCCGGATGGCGTAATCTGGTCGAAAGGTTGCATACGGCGCGCATCGTGCGCGCCGTACCGCGCCTCGTACCCTCGCACGTGGGCCAGGGAGGCGGCGCGTGACCGATCCCTTCGGCTTCCTGAGGATCCCCCGCAGGCCCGTCGCCGCGCGCCCCGTCGCGGAGCGGCTCGGGGACTGGCGCGAGGTGTACGCGGGGCAGGCGCTGCTGCCGCTCGTCTCCGAGCAGGCCGACCGCTGCATGGACTGCGGCATCCCCTTCTGCCACACCGGGTGCCCGCTGGGGAACCTGATACCCGAGTGGAACGCCTACGCCGCGCACGCCGACTGGGGCGCCGCGTACGAGCGGCTGCACGCCACCAACAACTTCCCCGAATTCACCGGCCGGCTCTGCCCGGCGCCCTGCGAGGACGCCTGCGTCCTGGCGATCAACGCGGACCCGGTGACCATCAAGAACGTCGAGCAGACGATCGCGGACGAGGGGCTGCGGCGCGGCTACATGACCCCGCGTCCGCCGGAACGGCGCGGCGGGAGTTCGGTGGGCGTGATCGGCTCCGGCCCGGCCGGGCTGGCCGCGGCGCAGCAGCTGACCCGGGCCGGGCACGCGGTGGTCGTCCACGAGCGGGCCGACCGGATCGGCGGCCTGCTCCGCTACGGCATCCCCGAGTTCAAGATGGAGAAGGCCCACCTCGACCGCCGGATCGAGCAGATGCGGGCCGAGGGCACCTCCTTCGTGACCGCCGCGGACGTCGGCGGCGCCGAACGGGCCGACGAACTGCGCGCCCGCTACGACGCCGTCGTGGTCGCCGTCGGCGCCGGGGAGCGCCGGGAGCTCCCCGTCCCGGGGCGCGGGCTGGGCGGCATCCACCAGGCCATGGACTACCTGACCTGCGCCAACCGGGTGCGCGAGGGCGACCTCGCGGAGTCCCCCCTGACGGCCGACGGCAGCCATGTGGTGATCGTCGGCGGCGGCGACACCGGCTCGGACTGCCTCGGTACGGCCCTGCGGCAGGGCGCGCTCTCGGTGGTGCAGCTCGACATCAATCCGGAACCGGGCCCCGGACGCGGCGACGGCGACCCCTGGCCGACGTACCCGAAGGTGTACCGGATCTCCCACGCGCACGAGGAGGCGCGCGGACGGGCCGGCACCGACCCGCGGCTCTTCTCCTGCGCCACCTTGCGGTTCGAGGGGGACGCCTCCGGCCGGGTACGGGCGCTGCGCCTGACCGCCGTCGAGCCCGAGGCCCGGCAGCCCCTGTCGGGCACGGAGCGGGTGGTACCGGCCGGGCTGGTCCTGCTGGCCCTGGGGTTCTCCGGACCCGAGCGGGCGGGCGGCCTGTGCGAACAGCTGGGGCTGGAGTTCGACGAGCGCGGCAACTTCGCCCGCGACGCGGGCTTCGCCGCCGCCGGCGGGCGGGCCCCGGGGGTGTTCGTCGCCGGTGACGCGGGTCGGGGCCAGTCGCTGGTGGTGTGGGCCATCGCCGAGGGCCGGTCGGCGGCAGCGGCGGTGGACCGCTACCTGACCGGCTCGACCGCCCTGCCGGCGCCGGTCGCCGCGCACGACCGGCCCATGACGGCCCTGGGACGCATGCGGTACGGGGACCTGTAGGCCGGCCCCCGCGCCCCGGCCCTCGCCCTTCGCGGGCCCGCCACCGCGCGGGCCAGGGACGCGGCTCGGCGGGCTCCCGCTGTGCCCGCCCGCCGTGTACCAGCAGGTCGCACAGACGCACAGCAGCGGCGGCCACATGCGCGTCCACCTCATGCGCCGGGTGCCTGCCGACTGGATCGCGGCGAACGGGCTCCGCCCCGACGACACCGGGGGCATCCGTGCACATCTGCCGGGTGAGTACGCGACCTGGTCACCGCGGACACTGCGGACGATCACCGACAACGACGGCGCCTGCGTCGATCGTCCGCTCTTCGCGCCTGCGAACCCGCGCTCGCGCTCGTCCGCTCCCCCGCCCTCGGCGAGGCCGTGCGCGACTACGAGAAGTCGATGCTCCCGCGCTCGACGGAAACGGCCCGGCTGCTCGCAGGCGGCGCCGAGCACCTCCTGTCCGTCCCCGACTCCCAGGGGGCAGACGCGCAGTGGGCCCCGTACGCGGCGCCATCAGCCCGCCGTCCCCGCGCCCCCCGCCGCCGCGGGCGGTGCGGCGTACGGCGTGCGACGCTGGAAGGAGAACGCCCACGAGCGCCCGGAGCCGAGCCCCCAAGGGCCCGGGCGGCCCGGGGCTCGGGAGGTCCGATGGGACGGGATGTCCCGGCGCTGAGGTTCACCCGGGACGACCGGCGCCGATACCGAAGCAAGACGCAATCCTGCCTCGACGCGCTCGCCCGCATGCTGCGCGAGGCCCGGTTCGACCACGACCGGCCCCAGGTCGGCCTCGAGATCGAGCTCAACCTGGTCGACGGTTCCGGCGAGCCGGCCATGCGCAACTCCGACGTCCTCGCCGCCATCGCCGACCCCGCCTGGTCGACCGAGCTGGGCCGCTTCAACCTGGAGGTCAACCTTCCGCCCCGGCGGCTGGCCGAGGGCGGCGGCCCCGACGCCTGGGAGCGGGAGATCCGTGACGCGCTCAACCACGCCGAGGAACGGGCCGCCATGGTCGGCGCCCACCTCGTCATGGTCGGCATCCTGCCGACGCTCCAGCAGAAGGACGTGGGAGAACACGCCCTCTCGGAGAACCCGCGCTACCACCTCCTGAACGAGCAGGTGTTCGCGGCCCGCGGCGAGGACCTGCGGATCGCGCTCGACGGGGTCGAGCGGCTGCGCGCGTACGCCGACACGATCACCCCCGAGGCGGCCTGCACCAGCGTCCAGTTCCACCTCCAGGTCGCACCCGAGGACTTCGCGGCCTACTGGAACGCGGCGCAGGCCGTCGCCGGGGTCCAGGTGGCCCTCGCCGCCAACTCGCCCTTCCTGTTCGGCAAGGAGCTGTGGCGCGAGACCCGGATCCCGCTGTTCGAGCAGGCCACCGACACCCGGCCCGAGGAGATCAAGGTCCAGGGGGTCCGGCCCCGGGTGTGGTTCGGGGAACGCTGGATCACCAGCGTGTTCGACCTCTTCGAGGAGAACCAGCGCTACTTCCCCGCCCTGCTGCCCCTGTGCGAGGACGAGGATCCGCACGCCACCCTCGAGGCGGGGGGCGTTCCCGAGCTCGCGGAGCTGACGCTGCACAACGGAACCGTCTACCGCTGGAACCGTCCGGTGTACGCCGTCGCCCACGGCAAGCCGCACCTGCGGGTGGAGAACCGGGTGCTGCCGGCCGGTCCGACGGTGGCCGACGTCCTCGCCAACGGCGCCTTCTACTACGGCCTGACCCGGGCGCTGGTCGACGAGGAGCGGCCGGTGTGGTCCCGGATGTCCTTCTCCGCCGCGGAGGAGAACCTGCACCTCGCCGCCCGGTACGGCATCGACGCCTCCCTCTACTGGCCCGGCATGGGTGAGGTGCCCGCCGCCGAACTCGTACTGCGCCGGCTGCTGCCGCTCGCGCACCGGGGGCTGGAGGCCACCGGCATGGACGACGTGTGGCGCGAGCAGCTGCTGGGCGTGATCGAGCAGCGCTGCGTGTCCGGACGCAACGGCGCGACCTGGCAGTCGGAGATGTTCCACCACCTCGACCACAACCTGCACCGCCACGAATCGCTGCGCCGGATGACGCGGCAGTACATGGAGTTCATGCACATGAACGCCCCGGTGCACACCTGGCCCGTCGACTGACCGTGGTCCGCGCATCGGCCGTCTCGCGCCACGCCGACGGACCGTCACCCGTCCGGGGGCGCGCGGGTCCGCTCCGGAGCGCGGGCGGGCCCGGGTACGGCACGGTTGTCGTCATGCGCCGCTGGTCTCTGCCTCTGCTCCTCGCCGCCCTGTGCGCGGCCTCCGGATGTGTCGCCGTCCACCCCGCCCCGGGCCGTGCCGCCGGCTCCCCTCCCCTCCCCGTGGCGTCGGACCCGGCCGGGGGAACGGGGGCGGGGCTGCCGCTCTCAGCCCTGCCCGAGCCGCCGCCGACGGATCCCGCCGCCGGTCAGGCCCGCCCGGCCGGGTCCGGCCCCGCGGCGCCTTCGCTCCACGATGCCCCCGGCCGGCCACCGCGGGCCGGGCCGCCGCCGCACCGCCCTGACGGTGCCGGCCCGGACGGGCACCGCCGGGCCGCCGCCCCGCGCCCGGCGGCGAGGCCGAAGGCCCGGGCGAGGCCGGCCGCCCCGCACCGCACCGCACGTCCGGCCCCCGGGGACGGTGCCCCGGACCTGGCAGAGCTGTGCCGCGCCTCGCACGACGTGACCAGCCCCGCCGTCACCAGGCTCTGCCACCGCACGTACGGCTGACGAGCCGGGCTCGGCGGGCGGCCGCAGCGGCCGGATTCAGGCGGACAGCCGTTCCCAGGAGGTCCCGAGACCGTCGAACGACCTTGACGGAGCAGGGCACCGCCCGGCGCCGGCGCCCATCGAACTACAGGACCGCGGCCCCACGGGGCCATGCCGTCCGGCGTGTGTACGGGCCGGGGGGAACGGGGGTGTTCAGGCGGTGCGGCGGGCCCGGAGCACGTCCGGCGCGAGGTCGTCCTCCAGTACGAAGCCGGCCGCCGCGAGTTCCCGGCCGAGCACCTGCCGCGGCAGCGGCCACAGGAGGAAGGACTCCCGTGCATGGCGCAGGACCCGGCCCTGACGGCACACCAGATAGGAGTAGTCGTAGCGGATCCGGCCGTCCTCGGCGCACTGGGTGAGCATCCCGTGGTAGGTGTCGATGCCCAGCCGGACCTGTCCCAGTCCCCGCCGGACCGGCTGTCCGGGCAGACCCGACGGCGGCCGGTCCAAGAAGAGCAGGCCGCCGGTAACCAGCAGCCCGGCCAGCACCCGCCACAGCGCGCGGCGCTCGGCGGGCGGCAGGCAGGGCACCATCCGCAGGCAGACGGCCAGGTCGGCCGGCCCGACCGGCGACAGTTCGAGGGCGGAGCAGGCGTGCACCGTGACCCGGTCCGCGGCGCGGCCGCCGGCCGGCGGGTGCAGCCGGGAGAGCAGTACGGTGCGCATCGCGGGCGAGGGCTCCACCGCGTGGACGGGTACGGTCGAAGCTCCGATCAGCACCTCGGTGACCAGGCCCGTACCCGCACCGACCTCGACGATCCCGAGCCGGGCGGCGGCCGCCGGAGCGGCCAGGGCGAGCGCGTGCCGGTGGTACGCGCGGGCGTGCAGCACGTCGTAGAACTCGGCCGAAACGGCGTACGCCTCAGCGGACTGCTCCCCGGGCAGGCCCCGGTACCCGGGGCGGCCACAGTGCCGCGGCGGCGCCGGTCGTAACTCCACCCGTCTGTCCATCGGGCCATCATGGCCGCAGCCGCTCCGCCCCACGAGCCCTCGATCCGGCCACGGAGGCCGGTCCCCGCCCCCGCCGCCGCCCCGTGCGGACGGGGGCGGCGGCCGGGGCGCCCGGCTAGCGGCCCAGCACCAGTGCCGCGACCGGGGCCGGTACCGCTGCCAGGGCCGCGGGCCGGGCGGTGAAGGTGCCCCGGCCCTGGGTCCGTCCGCGCAGCCGGGACGCGTAGCCGAACAGCTCGGCCAGCGGCACGGCCGCCGTGACGACCGCCGTCCCGGACCCGGACGTGGAGCCCGAGATCCGGCCGCGCCGCGCCGCGAGGTCTCCGAGCACCGCGCCGACACCGTCCTCGGGCACCGTCACCGTGACCTCCACCACGGGTTCCAGCAGCTCCACGGTGCTCGCGCGCAGGGCCTCGCGCAGCGCGAACCGGCCCGCCGCACGGAACGCCGGCTCCGAGGAGTCCTTGGAGTGGGTGGCGCCGTCGGTGAGCGTGACCCGCAGCCCCGTGACCGGGTATCCGCCGAGCGGTCCTCCGGCGAGGGCGTCCCGGCAGCCGGCCTCCACGGCCCGCACGTACTCCTGGGGCACCCGGCCGCCGACGACCGTGGACCTGAACTCGAAGCCCGCTGCCTCCTCCAGCGGTTCGACGTCGATGACGACATGGGCGAACTGGCCCGCGCCACCGTCCTGTTTGACGTGCCGGTGGACGAAGCCGGTCACGCCGCGTACGACGGTCTCCCGGTAGGAGACCTGCGGGCGCCCGACCACCACCTCCACGCCGTGACCGCGGCGGATCTTCTCCACCGCGACCTCCAGGTGGAGTTCGCCCATCCCCGACAGCACCGTCTGGCCGGTCTCCGGGTCGAGGCGCACCGCCAGCGAGGGGTCCTCCTCGACGAGGTGCGCCAGGGCCGTCGAGAGCCGTCCGGTGTCGGCCGCCCGGCCCGCCTCGACCGCCACCGACACCACCGGTTCGGCCACCGAGGGCGGTTCGAGGACCAGCGGCGCCCCGGGGGCCGACAGGGTCGTGCCGGCCCTGGCCGCCTTCAGCCCGATCACGGCGACGATGTCACCCGCCACCGCCTCTTCCCGTTCCTCGTGCCGGTCGGCCTGGACCCGCAGGATCCGGCCGACCCGCTCCGTACGCCCGGTGGCGGCGTCCAGTACGGTCTCGCCCTTGCGCAGCGTGCCCGAGTACAGCCGTACGTAGGTGAGCCGCCCGGTCGGCGTCGCCGTCACCTTGAAGGCGAGCGCCGCGAAGGGGCCGGCCGGGTCGGGTGCGCGCTCCACGTCGACGGCGCCGGAGCTGCCCGCCGCACCCCGTACCGGCGGCATGTCGGCGGGCGACGGCAGGTAGGCGAGGACCGCGTCCAGCAGCGGCTCGATCCCGCGGTTGCGGTACGCCGACCCGCACAGCACGACCACGCCGTCCCCGGCGAGCGTCAGCTCGCGCAGCGCGCGGGCCAGGGTCGGCGCGGTCAGCGCCGAGGCCGCGCAGAACTCCTCCAGCGCGTCCGCGTGCAACGAGGCGACCGTCTCCTCCAGGAGCCGACGGCGGCGCCGCGCCTCCTCGCGCAGTTCCTCGGGCACCGGTCCGCTGTCGTACGCGTCGCCCGGGTCCGCGTCCGCGTGCCAGTGCAGCGCCCGCATCTCCAGCAGGTCGACGACCCCGGTGAAGCCGTCCTCGCGGCCGATGGGCAGCTGGACGACGAGCGGTACCACGCCCAGCCGTTCGCGGATGGAGGCGACGGCCGTGTCGAGGTCGGCGCCCGCCCGGTCGAGCTTGTTGACGAACGCGATCCGCGGCACCGCGTGCCGGTCGGCCTGCCGCCACACGGACTCGCTCTGCGGCTCGACCCCGGCAACCGCGTCGAAGACCGCGATCGCGCCGTCAAGGACGCGCAGGGACCGCTCGACCTCGTCGGCGAAGTCGACGTGACCGGGGGTGTCGATCAGGTTGACGCGGTGGCCGCCCCAGGCGCAGCTCACGGCCGCGGCGAAGATGGTGATGCCGCGGTCGCGTTCCTGGGTGTCGAAGTCGGTGACGGTCGTGCCGTCGTGTACCTC
This sequence comes from Streptomyces sp. NPDC054883, assembly GCF_053610645.1. Taxonomy (NCBI): domain Bacteria; kingdom Bacillati; phylum Actinomycetota; class Actinomycetes; order Kitasatosporales; family Streptomycetaceae; genus Streptomyces; species Streptomyces sp. NPDC054883. The sequence continues at coordinate 77,176 of NZ_JBSGYT010000028.1, forward strand.
GCCGCGTTTGTGGATGGCGCCGGTCGCGAACAGGATGCGTTCCGTGACGGTGGTCTTGCCCGCGTCGACGTGGGCGAGGATGCCCAGGTTGCGGACGGTGGTGGGAGAAGTGCTGGCGAGGGGTCGCCGGTTGCTGCGCATGGCCCGGGGCCTTTCGAGTGGTACGGAGGCAGGCAGCGCGATTCCCGGAACGGCACAGGGCACACCGGCCCCGCCGCGCCCCGGCCGGGACGGCCTGGGGCGGAGGGGAACGGGGGAACTAGGACAGCGTCACGGGCATCCGGTGGCGGCCGCGCAGCCGGCACCGGGCCCCACGGGACACCGGGATCACGTCGTACCGGGACGGGGGAACGAAGGCGATGGTGCGTCGTGTGCGCACGGCCCGGTTCCCCCTCTCTTCACTCGGCGTCGGGACACGCGGTGCCCTGTCGGCAGCGCGTGCGGCGAGTGTAGTGAAGCCGATCCCACCCGGGCACGGCATTTTCCGCACAGGCGGGGGCGGTAGGGCCGGCCCGGGCCGTCCGGGGGCGCGGACGGCAACGGAGCCGGCGGCCGGGGGAGTACACGGTCCGGCGGGCCCCGTCAGGCCGATGCGTCCCAGGCGGTGGTCAGCCCGTCCAGCCACGCGGGCGGCAGTTCCTCGGCGTCCCACTCCTCCCGCAGCGCCTGCGGGACGGAGACGAGCCGTTCCAGCACGGCGATGCTCGTGGCGGAGTGGACGAGCGAATAGCGGCCGTGCACCGTGATGGCGCTGCCCGGTCCGAACGCCGCGAACAGCCGCTCCAGCCGGCCCCGGTGGGTCGCGGCGAACTCCGTCAGGCGGCCGGCGTACCCCGCCCGCTGCCGGGGGCTCATCGTGCCGAGGACGGCGGTGAGCACCTCCTCGGTCACCTCCGGATCCAGCTCGGAGACCGCGGCGAAGGACAGGTACAGCGGCGTGAGCGCCACCAGCGCCCGCTCCACCTCCATCCGCCCGGCCCGCGGGCGCTCCCCCGCCGGGCCCGGCGGCCCGTCCGCTCCCACGACCCGTTGCAGGGTCCGTTCGGCCACGGCGCCGAGCTCCTCCAGGAGGCACCCGGCGCCGTCGAGCCAGCCCGACTCGTACCCCTCGCCCTTGTCCCCGGGCACACCACGCCCGCCGCCGCTCAGCTCCCCGTGCGCGAGAGCGAGCGCCCCTGCCTCCAGGAGCCCGAGCAGTTCCCGCGCGTCACCGCTCGGCACGCCCGCCCGCGCGAGGAGCTGCAGCAGCGTCGTCCTCACGTTGTCGACGCTGACCTCGTCCGGCCACTGGCGCCCCTCGTCGGCCGCGCTCATCGGGTCCTCCTCGTCTCTCCGGTAGTACGTCTGTCCAACGGGATCGCTCCCATTCGACGGTCCAACGCCCAAGGCCGGGCCGTGCTCCCGGCGGCTCGGCGCAGGGATGAGGCTAACGACTCGGCCGGGGGAATCCGGCCGGACGGCGCCCCGGTGGGAAAGCCGTTCGACCATGCCCCGGCCGTGCCGTAAGGTGGGGTTCACCGACGCGGGGTGGAGCAGCTCGGTAGCTCGCTGGGCTCATAACCCAGAGGTCGCAGGTTCAAATCCTGTCCCCGCTACTGAAGCCGTAGGGCCCGGATCCTTCGAGGATCCGGGCCCTACGGCCGTTCCCGGCGGGGTCCGGCCGGTCGGAGTGCCGGTGCAGCAGCAGCCTTGGTGCCCTTTGGCGGAGCGGCCGCCCCATCGGCCGCCGTCCGGACCCGTTCGGGTGAAGAACCGGACGTATTCGGTCCGTCGTGCCCTCGTACGCGTCATGGTCTCTTGTGGAGAAGACGGGCCGGCGGAAGGGGACGGGGCAGTGCATCTGAGGCGTACGGGAACGGTTCTGGGCGCGGCCGCGCTGACCATGCTGTCGGTCCCGGCCGACGCTCACGCCGCGGCGATCGCCTGTGGCGGAGGTACGTCGACGGGCCGGGTGGCGGTCAACGGCTGCATCAGCGCCCAGCGGGGATCCGTCGGCAGATTCCCCACGCGGGACGTCACGGCGTACGTCAGGGCGCGCAACACGGGAACGAAGGCCCTCAACGTGTCGTACGAGGCCTTCTTCCGCGTGGTGAACGGTGGCCACTGGGAGAAGGTGGGCAGCGGTCGCGCCTACGTCCGGGCAGGCGAGGCCATCGGTCCCGTCGAAGTGGGCAGCACGACCCGGGTGTGCGGCCCCGTGAAGGTCGAGATCCGGGTACACGCCCGGGCCGACGGCGCTGCCTGGAGCGGCTGGTCCGCCGCATCCACGAAGCAGTGTCAGACCTGAGCGGTCAGCCGACCTGGCGGCGGACGAGCTCGTGGAAGGGGCCGTCCGCTTCGGCGAGCAGTTCCGCCGGCGTGCCCTGCTGGGCGATCCGCCCCTGCGACATCACGATCACCCGGTCGGCGTCCATGATCGTGGACAGCCGGTGGGCGATCACGATGCGGGTGCAGCGCTCGGCGCGGGTGGATTCGATCACCACCTTCTGGGCCGCGTTGTCCAGCGCGCTGGTGGCCTCGTCCAGGAACAGGATGCGCGGCTCGCGGATGAGGGCCTGGGCGATCATCAGCCGTTGGCGCTGGCCGCCGGAGACGGTGCCGCCGCCGTCGGAGAGCACCGTGTGCATGCCCATGGGCATCGCCTTTATGTCCTCGGCCAGGCCCGCCCGCGCGGCCGCCTCCCACGCTTCCTCCAGCGAGCACGACTCGGCGCCGCCGATGCAGTCGAGGATCGAGCCGGACAGCGGCTGGGCGTTCTGCAGCACGACGCCGCACTGGCGGCGCACCGCCGCCTGGTCGAGCGCCGCGAGGTCCTGGCCGTCGTAGAGCACGCTGCCGGAGGCGGGGGCGTCGAAGCCGATGAGCAGGCGCAGCAGGGTCGACTTTCCGCAGCCGCTGGCCCCGACGATCGCGACGAACTCCCCCGGGCGCACCTGGAGCGACACGTCGTCCAGGACGAGCGGGCCGTCGTCGGCGTAGCGGTAGGACAGGTTCCGTACCTCGACCGCGCCGCCGAGCGTTCCCGGCCGGATGCCGGAGCCGCGCACTTCGGGGCTCGCCTCCAGGATCGGTTTGACCTCCTCGAACATCGGTTGCACGGCGGCGGCCGACAGGAGCGCGCCGGTCAGCTGCGTCACCGCGGACAGCATCATCGTCACGGCGGTGCTGAAGGTGAGGAACCCGCTCGCGGACATGCTGCCCCGGGCCGGTCCGGCGAGGAGCACGAACATGACGAGCGAACACACCGGCAGGCAGACGGTGTTGAGGACGGTGACGGCGTTCTTGATCCGGCCGATCCGTTGCTGGAGCTCGCGGGTCCGGGCGAACTCCCGGGCCCAGGCGGCGTAGGCGAAGCTCTCGGCGGCGGCCACGCGCAGTTTGGGCAGGCCGCGCAGGGTCTGGAAGGCCTGGTTGTTCAGCTTGTTGCCGAGTCTCACGAGGCGCCGCTGGTAGCGCAGTTGCCACAGGCCCAGGCCCAGGAAGACCGCGGCGACGACGAGCAGCATGGCAACGGCCACCAGCGCCAGCGGCACGCTGTACAGGAGCAACAGGGCGAGGTTCATCGCGGCGACCGCCGCCGCCTGGATGGAAACCGCCCCGATGCCGGATACCGCCCGGCGGATGGAGCTGATCCCCAGGGCGGCGCCGGCCAGTTCGCCGGTGGAGCGGCCCGCGAAGAAGGTGACCGGCAGCCGCAGCAGCCGGTCCCACACGGCGGGCTGCAAGGTTGCCTCGACACGGCCCTCGATGCGCAGGACGCTGATGTTCTGCAGCAGCATGAACGCGGCCGACACGATGCCCGTCGCGATGAGCGCCAGGGTGCTCTGCACGATGAGGCCGCTCTCGGCCCGGGGTACGTACGTGCCGAGTACCCGGCCGGTGGCCAGGGGCACGAACGCCCCCAGACCCACCGCGACGAGGCCGCCCAGGACGAGGCTGCGCAGGTCCCCGCCCGTACCGCGCACGCTGAAGCGGAGCAGCGCGGGCAGGCCCGGCTTGCCGTCGGGCAGCGGACGGCACAGCATCGTGGCGCCCTGTTCGAAGGCGGCCGCGCGGGTCTTGTCGACGCGTTCGCGCAAGCCGGTGGCGGGGTCGACGGCCGTGTACCCGCCGCGCCGCCACAGCAGCGCGACCGGTTGCTGGTCCTTGGTGCGGCGGCCCACCAGGGGCCCGCTGTTCTCCCGCCACCAGGGGCCGGCCAGCCGGACGGGCCGGGTCCGGATCCGCGAGGCGAGCGCGATGCGTTCGAGGGGGTCCGCCCCCTCGGTGGCGGCGCCCGCCGCACCGGGTTCGGACAAGGTGATGCCGGCGTCGCGGGCGACCACACGGCAGGCGGCGAGGGTCGCGTCGTCGCCGGCCGGGCGGGCGGGGCGGGCGCCCCGGCGGGTGCGGCCGATGGAGGCCAGCAGGGCCCGGTCCGCCTGGGTGCGGGCCGCTTCGCCCGCCTCGATTCCGGCGGCCGCACGGTCCTCGTGAGCGCGCTCCAACTGCTCGATCCACCGGTCCAGGGCGTACAGCAGCCGGTACTGCTGGTCGACCATGCCCTGCCACATCGTCCCGTCGACGAGGAGGGTGCCGGCCATGCCGTGGCCCTCGTAGGCCGCCCCGTACTGCACGCTGCCCGGCGCGATCTGCATCCACAGCACGTCGTCGTCGCGGCCCGGGCCGGTGCTGACCCTGCTCTCCAGCGGTGCCTGGTAGAGCACGCGCAGCCCGCGGCCGACGCCGAGCGCGAACGCCTCTTCGAGGGGGCTCAGCGCCCCGCCGGACATACCGTGACCCGCCTGGTCCGCGTACCAGCCCCAGGAGCCGTCCTGCGGGGTCCCGGCAACCGCGGGGTCGGGGCGGAAGAGTTCGCGCAACTCGATGCGGCGGAGCCGGCAGCCGTGCAAGGGCCGGCCGACCAGCGTGTGCGCGCAGCCGTCGGCCGGGCCGAGCAGCAGGGAGCCCTCCGCCAGCCGGCCCAGGAAGTGCCAGTGCCCCTCCAGCGCGGCGTCGACGGCGAACAGGTCCAGCGCGCCGTCCTCGACGAGCCACAGCACGAGCGGGCCCTCCAGGGAGAGGCTGCGCAGGCCCGTACAGTCGACCGGTGAGCCGGCGGCGGCGAGGGCGGCCACGACGGGATCCGGTGCGGCCTGCGGCTGCCACGTGGTGCTCACTCAGTGCTCCTTGACCAGTGCGGCGTACGCGCCCTGGCGGGCGAGCAGGTCCTCGTGCCGGCCGCGCTCGACAACGGTCCCCCGGTCGAGCACCACGATCTCGTCGCTGTCGCGCACGGTGCTCAGCCGGTGGGCGATGACCACGCAGGCGCAGCCGCGGCGGCGCAGGTTGTCCATGACGGTCTGTTCGGTCACCGCGTCCAGGGCGCTGGTCACCTCGTCCAGCACCAGGACGCTGGGGCGGCGCACCAGGGCGCGGGCGATCTCCAGGCGCTGGCGCTGGCCTCCGGAGAAGTTGCGCCCGTCCTGCTCGACCCGGCTGTGGATGCCGCCGGCCCGGCGCGCGACCACGTCGTACACCGCGGCGTCCCGGAGGGCGGCGATGACGGCTTCGTCCGGCAGGGACGGGTCCCACAGGGCGACGTTGTCGCGGACGGTGCCCTCGAAGAGGAAGACGTCCTGGTCGACGAAGGAGACGGAGGCGGCGAGCGCCCCGCGGGGAATGTCCTCCAGGCGCATCCCGTCGATGCGGATGGCGCCCGCCCAGGGGGCGTGCAGGCCGGACATCAGCCGCGAGACGGTTGACTTGCCGCTGCCGGAACCGCCGACGAGCGCGACCTGCCGTCCGGGCCCGACGGAGAGGGAGAAGTCCTTCAACAGCGGCGCGTCCAGCGGGTTGTAGCCGAAGGTGACCTGCTCCAGCTCGACGTGGCCCTTGAGTCGGCGGGTGGCGGCGGGCGGCTCGCGCCGTGCGTACAGCGGATCGACGGGGAAGTTCTCGACGTCCTTGAGGCGGGCCACATCGGCCGCGAAGTCCTGGATCCGCCCGGCGACGCCGCCCAGGCGGGTGATGGGTGCGGTGAAGCTCGTCACCAGTGCCTGGAAGGCGACGAGCAGGCCGACCGAGAGGTGGCCCTCCACCGCACGCAGGCCGCCGATCAGCAGGATCAGTGCGCTGTTGAGCGCGGCGAGCGTGGGCGCGACGATCGCCAGCCAGGCACTGGGTACCCCGAGCCGCTGCTGCACGTCGAGCGTGACGGCGTGCTGGCCCGCCCAGCGGCGGAAGAAGCCGTTCTCGCCGCCGGTGGCCTTCATCGTCTCGATGAGCTGGAGGCCGCTGTACGAGGTGTTGGTGAGCCGGGCGTTCTCGGCGCGCAGCTTCTGGGTGCCGGTGGCCCGCAGCCGGACCACGGTGCGCAGGGCCGCGATGTTCAGGAGCGCCATCAGCACGCCGACGAGGGTGAGTTGGGGATCGTACGTCCACAGCAGTACGGCGTACAGGACGACCACCACGGCGTCGACCCCGGCGGCGGCCAGGTCGCGGGCGAGGGTCTCGGCGACCGCGTCGTTGGACTGGAGGCGCTGGACCAGGTCGGCCGGGTTGCGCTGGGAGAAGAAGGTGACCGGCAGTCTGAGCAGGTGGCGGAAGAAGCGGGCGCTGCCGAGGGTCGAGGAAATGATGCGTCCGCGCAGCAGATTGGCCTGCTGGAGCCAGGTGAGCACCGCCGTGAGGACGAGGGTCACCGCCATCGAGGCGAACAGCACTCCGAGCAGGGAGGTCTGCTGCCCGATCAGGAACATGTCGATGTACGTGCGGCTCAGCGCGGGCACGGTCGCGCCGACGGCCACCAGCAGGAGGCTGGAGACGACGGCGGCGAGCATCGTGGCGGACGTGCCGCGCAGCCGGGCGGGCAGGGCGCCGAGGACACCGGGCTTGCGGCCGGAGCGGCGGAAGCCGGCACCGGGTTCGAAGGTGAGCACGACGCCGGTGAAACTGGTGTCGAACTCGTCCATCGGCACGAACCGGCGCCCCTTGGCGGGGTCGTTGACGTACACGCCCCGGCGGCCGAAGCGGCGGCCCGTGCCGTCGTAGACGACGTAGTGGTTGAACTCCCAGAAGAGGATGGCCGCGGGCCGTACCCCGGCGAGCGCGGCGAGGTCCATCTGCATGCCCTTGGCCTGGAGCCCGTAACCACGGGCCGCACGCAGGAGGTTGGCGGCGCGCGAGCCGTCGCGGGAGACTCCGCAGGCAATGCGCAGTTCCTCCAGGGGGACGAAGCGGCCGTGGTGGCCGAGCACCATGGCCAGCGCGGCGGCGCCGCACTCCACCGCCTCCATCTGGAGCACGGTGGGGGTGCGCACGGGCCGGGGGGTGCGGCCCTTGGGGGCGGGCGCGGGCCTGCGCCGGGAGGAGCGGTGCCCGGTGCCGCCGTGCGTCGCAGGCGTGGTCACTGGGGTGGTCACGGAAGCAGCCAATCGACGGGACGCTGTACGGAGAGGTGGACGGCGCCGGTGACCGGCGTCGGGGAGTCGAGGGGGTACGGGGGGCCGTCGGTGGAGGACCAGCGGTAGCCGGACTTGGTCCGGCGGGTGCGTTCGAGCTGTACGAGGACCGGGACGGGGTTGCCCTGCCGGGCGAAGTCGGCGGCGAGCCGGCCGTCGCCGAGGAACCCGGCGATCTGCGCCGGGGTCTGGGGCGTACGGCCGACCTCTGTGACGCGCCCGCGCAGCACGCCGTAGCGCTGCTGCGGTACCGACGGGACGGCGAGGTCGACGGCGGCGCCGACGGTGATGCCCGCGCCGCTGCCGGCGGGCACGTACAGCACGGCCACCAGCGGGTCGTCGGGGTCCTTCACGCGTTCCACGGTCGCCACGTCCGAGCCGGTCGTGACGACCGCTCCGACCCGTGCGACCAGGGCGGTGACCCGGCCTGCGGCGACGGCACGTACGGTCCGGTCACCGTGCTCGGTACTGAGCTGGAGCAGCGGCGCGCCGGGGGCCAGCAGTTGGCCCTCCTTGGCGAGGACGGCGGTGACCTGTCCGGCGAAGGGGCTCTGCAGCAGGTAGCTCCCTTCGGCGCGGGTGAGCACGCCGGGCGCGCTCAGCTTGGACGACACGGAACCGGTGAGGGCCCAGAATCCGGCGGCCGCCATGACGACGACCGTGACGGCCAGGGCCAGCCGGCCCTGGGGGCGCGCGAACCGCACGGGGAGATCGAGCTCTTCGGGCGACTGCAGCTTGGAGAGCGCCTTTTGACGGAACTGCACGGACTCGGACTCTTCCTTCGGCTGCCTTCGTCACACGGGATGTCAGACGGGATGAACCCCGGAACGGGTGCGTTCCGGGGTTCACTGGTCGAGCGGGACCGCTCAGAGACCGGCGACGCCCGCGCGGACGCCGACGATGCCCTCGACCTGGCCGGGCAGGGCCAGCGCACCGTGCACGGTCTGGAGGGAGGTGACGGTGCCAAGCAGGTGCTGGACGTCGCCGGTCACGCCGCCGAGGAGGCCGCCGCCGATGGAGACACCGCCGGAAACGGCGTCCAGCTCGTCGTCGGCGATCTCGCGGGTCTCGATGTCGTTACGCATGGGAGCGCACCCTTCGTTCGTTCGAAAGTGTTCTTGATGGGGGGTGTGGGCAGGCCGCGACAGGGCGGTCCGACCACCTGCGCGAGGGCCTCGGCCGGCGTGGAAGCCGTTTCCGAAACCGCTGCGGTGCGCCGATGTAAGCACGCCAACGGGTGACGGAGCGAACCGTGTTGACGGCTGTGAGCAGGCAGAACATCCGGCGGGCGGGGAGGTTTTTCGATTCGTCCGGCAGATCGCCACACGTTCCCCACAAGATCGAGTAACACATCTGTGCAGCGCCGCGCCATGGAGGGAGATAAGGGCCATACCGGGAGCAGTTGCCTCTAGCATTTCCGGCATACCGCCCCGTCACGCAAGGGGAGGCATCCACTCCACTCTCACCGTGTGAAGATTTGCCGCAGCAACCCTCGGCTGTCACGGCGTTACACAGCGTGAGGGCGGCTACTTGGGATCGCGGTTGAACTTCGAGGTCGACCAGAGGTAGCCGAGCACCGCGAGGCCCAGGCACCAGCCGACGGCGAGCCATCCGTTGTTGCCGATCCCGGTGCCGAGCAGCAGGCCGCGCAGGGTTTCGATGGCCGGCGTGAACGGCTGGTACGCGGCGACCGGTTGGAACCAGCCCGGCATGGCGTCGATGGGCACGAAGGCGCTGGAGAGGAGCGGCAGCAGGATCAGGGGCGTGGCGTTGTTGGCGGCGGCTTCGGCGTTCGGGCTGACCAGGCCCATGCCGACGGCGATCCAGGTGAGCGCCGTGGCGAAGAGCACGAGCAGTCCGAATGCCGCGAGCCACTCCAGGGCGGTGGCATTGGTGGAGCGGAAGCCGATGGCCACCGCGACGGCGCCGACGAGGAGCACGCTGATGACCGACTGCAGCACGCTGCCGATGACATGACCGACGATCACGGAACCGCGGTGGATCGCCATCGTGCGGAAGCGGGCGATGATGCCCTCGGTCATGTCGTTGGAGACGGAGACGGCGGTGCCGACCACCGTGCTGCCGACGGTCATCAGCAGCAGGCCCGGAACGATGTAGGCGATGTACCGGGAGCGGTCCGGTGCGCCGCCGCCGATGCCCGCGCTCATGGTGTCGCCGAAGACGTAGACGAAGAGCAGCAGCAGCATGATCGGCGTGAGCAGCAGGTTCAGGGTGAGGGACGGATAGCGCCGGGCGTGCAGCAGGTTGCGGCGCAGCATCGTGGAGGAGTCGCGTACGGCGAGGGAGAGGGAGCTCATCGGACAGCCTCCTTGGGCTGGTCGGGGACAGCGGCGTCACCGGTCAGGGCGAAGAACACGTCGTCGAGGTCGGGGGTGTGCACGGTGAGCTCGTCGGCTTCGATGCCGCCCGCGTCCAGCCGGTCGAGCAAGGAACGCAGTTCGCGCTGGCTGCCGTCGCTGGGGACCCGCAGGGCGAGGGATTCCTCGTCCCGGGACGCCTCGGGCAGTGCGGTGACTGCGCTCCGGTACGCGGCCGGGTCGGTGAAGCGCAGCCGCACGTGGCCGCCGGGGACGAGCCGCTTGAGCTCCTCGGCGGTACCTTCGGCGGCGATCTTCCCGTCGTGGAGCACGGCGATGCGGTCGGCGAGTTCGTCGGCTTCCTCCAGGTACTGGGTGGTGAGGAAGACGGTGACGCCGTCCGCGACGAGCTCGCGGATGATCTGCCACATGTTGTGCCGGGAGCGCGGGTCGAGGCCGGTGGTCGGCTCGTCGAGGAAGATGATCCGCGGATTGCCGACCAGGGTCATGGCGATGTCCAGTCGGCGCCTCATGCCGCCGGAGTAGGTGGACGCGGGCTTCTTGGCGGCTTCGGTGAGGTCGAAGCGCTCCAGCAGTTCGGCGGTGACCCTCCGCCCCTCGCGCTTGGACAGGTGGTTCAGGTCCGCCATGAGGAGCATGTTCTCCTCACCGGTGATCAGACCGTCGACGGCCGAGAACTGCCCGGTGACCCCTATCGCGCTGCGCACGGCCTGCGGGGCGGTGGTGAGGTCGTGGCCGCCGACGTTGATCTCGCCCGCGTCGGCGGTGACGAGGGTGGAGAGGATCTTCACGGCGGTGGTCTTGCCGGCGCCGTTCGGGCCGAGCAGGGAGAAGACCGTTCCTTCGGGGACTGCCAGGTCGATGCCGTCGAGGACGCTCTTGTCGCCGTAGGACTTGCGCAGCCCGTGCGCGGCGATGGCCAACTCGCTCATGTGGGAAGCTCCTTCGGGGGCTGCGGACTACAGGCTGCGGGCGGTGACGTCGCCGTAGGCGGTGGTCGCGTGGATGTCGAGGCCGGCAGCGGCGCCGTCGGCGTTCTTGAGCGCGTTGTGGATCCGGCCGTAGGAGGTACCGGCATCCAGGGAGGCGGAGACGCCGCGGGCGGCGCCGACCGAGATCCCGCCGTACTCGGTGCGCAGCGCCAGCGTGCCGCGTACGGCCTCGGAGACGGTGATGTCGCCCTTCTGGGTGCTGATCTGCGCGGATCCGCACAGGCGGCCGACCGTGATGTCACCGGCGAGGACGGTGAGGCGGGCGCTTTCGGCCTCGTCGAGCTTGACCGAGCCCTGGGCGGCGTCGAAGGCGACGTCGCCGAGCCGCCCGACGCCCCGGAGTTCGGCGGCGGCTGCCTTGGCCTCGACGCGGGAGCCGGCGGGCAACTGGACGGTCACCTCCACGGATCCGGTGGCGCCGATGATCCGGTTCTTCGCCTCCGGGACCTCGATCCGCAGCACGCCGTCGCCGTACGCGACCGTGGTCTGCTCCGCCGCCTTCACGTCGCGGCTCTTGGCGGCGTCCGCGGGCAGCACCTCGACCGTGGTGTCGGCCCGGTCGGCGGCGATGAACCGGATGCGGCCGGCGGGGACGTCCAGGACGACCGAGACCGGGGCGGGGGCGTCGAACTTCTGCATCGTGCTCTCCTTTTTCACCGGCGGGCGCCGCTGCGGCGCGCCGTTTCTGATGAATGAAAAGCTACGTTGCATTCACTGATCTGCCAACGCCTTCGTTGCGTGCCGATGCTGTTCTCGCAGGTGATGGCCTATATTTCGTTGCAATGCTCTCAAGGCTAATGCAACAACTTCAACTGCCTTCGTTGCAATGAACTGAGAGTGAACGCTATACTGGAAGCTCACGACACCGAAGGAGACCGCGATGCCCGGAGGCCGACTCACCCAGCAGGAACGCCAGCAGATCGCGCTGGGCCTGGCCGACGGCCTCGCCTACGCGGAGATCGCCAGGCGCCTCGACCGCCCGACCTCGACCGTCACGCGCGAGGTCATGCGCAACGGCGGCCCCACCACGTATCGCGCCGACCTCGCCCACCGGGCCACCGAACGCCGCGCCCACCGCCGCGGCCAGGCCGCACCCCGGCAGTCGAACACGACCCCGCATGCCCACGGACGCGACCCCGAAGCCGTGCGCGAGTACGAGGAGGTGTTCACCACCGTCCTCATGGGATCGGGCCTGGCCAAGATGATGTCCCGGGTGCTGGCCTGCATCTACACCACCGACGCGGGCAGCCTCACCGCGTCCGAACTCGTCCAGCGCCTCCAGGTCAGCCCGGCGTCCATCTCCAAGGCGATCGCGTTCCTGGAGAGCCAGGGCCTCGTCCGCCGCGAGCGCGACGAACGCCGCCGCGAGCGCTACTTCGTCGATGACGACATCTGGTACCAGTCCATGATGGCCAGTGCCCGCTCCACCGCCCAACTCGTCGAAACCACCAGGCAGGGCGTCGCCGTGCTCGGCCCCGGCACCCCGGCCGCCACCCGCCTGGAGAACATCGCCCGCTACCTCGACTTCATCTCCGAGAGCATCACCCGCGCCGCGGAGCAGGCCCGCGACGTCCTCTACACGAAAGCCGAACCGGCATCGCCGGACACCGCCGGTCCGGGTGCCCCGGTGTGAGGCGCGCCGGGCGCCGGAGTCTTCCCCGCGCGCTCCGACCCCCGGGCGGGGGCCGGCCGGCGGCACGTTCAGCGGTGCAGCAGCTGCGTCCAGTCCTGCGGAACCCGGTCGGCCGGTCCCGGCGTCGGCTGGTCGGCCGGGTGGCCGTCCGGCGGCGCCAGCTCGGGCCCGGACTCGTACAGCTCGTCGCTCCGGTAGTCCCAGAACCACTCCTCGCCCGGCTCGAAGCTCTGCACCAGGGGATGGCCGGTCGACCTCCAGTGGGCGGTGGCGTGTTGGGCCGGGGAGGAGTCACAGCAGCCGATGTGGCCGCACTGGGCGCAGCGCCGCAGGTGGAACCACCAGCCGCCCGCTTCGTCGCATTCGACGCAGCCGGTGCCGCTGGGCGGGGCTTTCGGGTCGATGCCCTCGATGCCGGTCATACGGGCTCCTCGGCGGTCTCGGTTGGGGAGGCGGTCTCGGATTGCGGGGCGGTCAGCGGCAGCAGGACCTGGAAGCGGGTGTCGCCCGGCGCGGACTCGACCTGGAGGCTGCCGTGGTGCTTGTTCACGACGATGCGCCAGGAGATGTCCAGGCCGAGACCGGTGCCCTCGCCGACCGGCTTGGTGGTGAAGAAGGGATCGAAGATGCGGCTGCGGATGTCCGCCGGGACACCGGGTCCGGTGTCCCGGAACTCCACCAGCAGCCGGTCCCCCTCCCGTGCCGTGCGGAGCGTCAGCGTGCCGTCGCCGCCGGTGCTCCCGATGGCGAAGACGGCGTTGTCGATGAGGTTGGTCCACACCTGGTTGAGCTCCGCCGGGTAGGCGGGCACCTCCGGCAGGGAGCGGTCGTAGTCCTTGACCACCCGGACGCGCGGACCGATCTTTCCGGACAGCATCAGCAGGGTGCTGTCGAGGAGTTCGTGTACATCGACGACCCGGTGCGGGGCGCGGTCGAGCTGCGAGTACTGCTTGGCCGCGTCCACGAGGTGGGAGATGCGGGTGGTGGCGTCGTTGATCTCGTCCATCAACAGCTCGGTCTCCACGGTGTAGTTGAGCCAGCCGATGGCGCCGGGCAGGATGTCCTCGGCGACGGTCGCCGCGACCTGCTCCAGCCAGTCCGTGTCGAGGCCTGCCTGGACGAAGACGGGCGCGATCCGCCACCCCTCCGCGATGCCGTGGCCGTCGAGCCAGTCGGCGAGCTCGTCCTCGCGGTCGGATGCCTCCAGCGGGCTCAACACCGTCGCTTTGGCGACCCGTTCGGCGGTCCGCTCCTGAATCTCGATGAGGTCGGCGAGCGTCTCGCGCGAATAGGGGCCCTGGGCGATGACGGCCAGCTTGTGCCGCATCTTGCTCACCCGCTCGCGCAGCGCAGCGGTGGCCCGGACGGCCGCCGCGGCCGGGTTGTTGAGCTCGTGGGTGAGCCCGGCGGACAGTGATCCGAGGGCCAGTAGCCGCTCCCGCTGCCCGATCGCCCGTTGGGTGTTCTTCGCACCGAAGAAGAGCCCCTCCAGCAGGTGCGCGGCCATCGGGAACCAGTCCTGCATGACGTCCGCGAACGACTGCGCGGGCAGCACGAAGAACCGGGTCGGCTCGGTCACCCGCATGGAGTTGGTGTACACCTGCGGCACCCTGTCACCCAGGTAGGCCTGCATGGCCCCCGCGTACACCCCGCGCTGGGAGGTGCGGCTCACCTCCACGTCGTCGCCACCGACCCGGCGGTACAGCACGACGGTGCCCTCGATCATCACGTAGAAGCAGGTGGCCGGGTCGCCTTCGGCGTACACCGGGCCGGCTTCGAACCGCTCCACCCGCCCCTCGACGCACAGCCGGCCGATCTGCTCCGGGGAGAGCTTCTCGAACAGGAACAGCGAGGCGAGCTCCTGCGGGCCGCACGGCATGGCCTGTCCGCTCATGATTGCTCCAAGTACCGGTGGACGAGCATCACTGCCATGGCTCCCTCTCCGACGGCGGACGCGACGCGCTTCGCGGACTGGGCGCGGGCGTCGCCCGCGACGAACACGCCGGGAACGTTGGTCTCCAGGTGGTACGGGGGCCGGTCCAGTTCCCACTCGGCCGGCGGTCGCCCGTCCGGCGTGAGGTCCGGGCCGGCCAGGATGAAGCCCCGGTCGTCGCGCAGCACCGTACCGTCCAGCCAGTCGGTCAGCGGGGCCGCGCCGATGAAGACGAACATCCACTGCGCGTCCACGAGTTCGGTCGCGCCGCTCGCCGTGTCCCGCAGCGTCAGCTGCTCCAGGTGCCCGTCGCCGTGCGCCGCGTCGACGACGGTCCGGGTCCGGACCGTGATGTTCGGCGTCTGCTCGATCTGCTGGATCAGGTAGTACGACATCGATGCCGTCAACGACTCACCGCGCACCAGCAGCGTCACCGATTTGGCGCCCCGCGCCAGGTACATCGCCGCCTGGCCGGCGGAATTGGCGCCGCCCACGATGTACACGTCCTGCCCCTGGCATGCGGCGGCCTCGGTCAGCGAGGAGCCGTAGTACACCCCGCAGCCGGTCAGGCCTTCGCAGCCCGGTGCCCGCAGCTGCCGGTAGGACACGCCGGTCGCCAGGATGACGCTGTGAGCGGCGATCACCGAGCCGTCGGCGAAGCGGACGACGCGCGCCGCGCCGTTGGCCTCCAGCCCCGTGACTTCGCGCGCGGTGAGGATCTCGGCGCCGAACCTGCCGGCCTGGCGGCGGGCACGTTCCGTGAGCTGGGCGCCGGACACGCCGTCCGGGAAGCCGAGGTAGTTCTCGATGCGGGAGCTCTGCCCGGCCTGTCCGCCGGTCGCCGACCGCTCGACCAGTACCGTCCGCAGCCCCTCGGAGGCTCCGTACACGGCCGCGCCCAGCCCGGCCGGGCCGCCGCCGATGACGACGAGGTCGTAGAAGTCGGCGGCCGGCGTCGTCGCGAGCCCCACGCGGGAGGCCAGCTCGGGCGTCTCCGGCTCGATCAGGACGGCGCCCTCCGGAGTGATCACCAGGGGCAGTCGCGCTCCGTCGGCCCCGGCCGCCTCCAGCAGACGCTTGCCCTCGGGCTCGTCGGAGGAGTACCAGCGGTAGGGCACCTGGTTGCGGGCGAGGAACTCCCTCACCTCCGAGGAGTGCGCCGACCAGCGGTGTCCGACCACCTTGGTGGTGGGCACCGGCCGGTAGTCCCTGGCGCGCCAGGCGGCCAGCAGGTCGTCCAGGACCGGGTAGAGCTTTTCCTCCGGCGGGTCCCACGGCTTGAGGAGGTAGTGGTCGAGGTCGACGACGTTGATCGCGTCGATCGCCGCGTCGGTGTCGGCGTAGGCGGTCAGCAGCACGCGTCGCGCGCCCGGGTACACGCTGATGGCCTGTTCGAGGAACTCGATGCCGTTCATCTGTGGCATGCGGTAGTCGGCCAGGATCACCGCCACCAGGTCGCCCCGGAGTTTCAGCTCGCGCAGGGCGTCCAGCGCGGATTCGCCGGACTCGGCGCGTACGATCCGGTACCCGGCGCCGTAGCGGCGCCGCAGGTCGCGGGCGATGGCACGGGACACTCCCGGGTCGTCATCCACGGTCAGGATGACGGTCCGCGCCGTGTCGGCGGCCTGTTCCATACGTCTCCAACCCCGAGCGGTCCGGACCGGCCCTCGGCGAGGTGCCTCGGCCGGTCTGCCAATCGTATGTTTGGCCGCCTCGGTTTGCTCCTGGGCACCGCGGACCGTGCGCTGCGGGCACATAGGGGGTCGCGCACGGTCAACACTGATGGCCGGGCCGCGCTCGCGCGGATCACCCCGGCGCACCGGCCTGGGGTGCGACATCGCCCCTCGGGCACCCGGCCCGCTGGTCAGACGGCGGTGAAGACGTCGTCGCGTGCGCCGTCGAGGACGAATCCGTTGTCGAAGCGCACCCGGACGGTCACCCCCGCGCCCTGCTCCTGGTGGGCGGCCCACGCGGGCTCCAGGGAGCCGACCTTCTCCTCCAGCTGCCTCCTGCTCTCCGGTGGCATGTCCTGCCCGAAGGAATCGAGGAGCGATTTGAGCCGCTCGTACTCACGGACGTCCCGGCCCGGATCCCGCTCCGCGACCACTCGGTCGACGGTGCCCTCGGTGCCCGTGGCCAGGGCCAGGAACCCGGCGACGGGGGGGGGGGGGCGCCCCCCCCCCCCGACCCCCCCCTCCGGCCCCCCCCTGTCCAATGGCAGCATCACCCCCAGCGCGATAAGTAGCCTCAAG